>CANQOO010000011.1 GCA_947625515.1 uncultured Clostridia bacterium | reverse complement strand
TGCTGGCGTGGCTCAATGGTAGAGCAGCTGACTTGTAATCAGCAGGTTGAAGGTTCGATTCCTTTCGCCAGCTCCATAATTTAAATCGGCTTAGGCTGATTTTTTTATTTGTCCTGCATAAACACCAGCATTGGTGCTTTTATTTTTCTTTCTCATTTTGTTTTGCAATTGGACTTTTTTGGTGTAAAATATATCAAAAGAGGTGGGGTATGAGAACTATTGCGATTGACGGCTTTATGGGATGTGGAAAATCCGGTCTTGCGAAAATTTTGGCAAAAGAGTTGGGCTTCAAAATGCTGGAAACAGGGGCAATTTTTCGAGCTCTTGCATATGGCTTTTTACAGCAGGAAGGGGCAGGCGAAGGCTCAAACGCGTTGCAGAAACGAGAAGTTGACGAGAACAAACTGAAAAATTTTGTTCAAAAGGCCAAGGTTGAGATTGCGTTTTCTGAAGATGGGCAACACACCATTCTCAGCGGCGTGGATGTCACTCCGTTTCTTCGAACCGAGCAGGTCAGTCAAATGGCGTCCAAAATTTCCGTTTTTCCGTTTGTTAGAGAAAAATATGTGCAAATTGCAAGAGAATTTGTGAGGAAAAACGATTGCGTCATGGAAGGGCGGGATATTGGAAGCGTGATTGTGCCGAATGCTGATGTGAAATTCTTCTTGACCGCCGACGAAAAAGTGCGGGCGAAAAGGCGTTATATGGATTTAAAAAAGACGAACAAAAGTGTGAAACTTGCGGACGTGCTGGCAGATTTGCGGGAGCGTGATTTGCGTGACTCCACACGAGAACTTGCTCCGGTCAAACCTTGCGACGACAGCGTGATTGTGGACGACACAGACATGACTCTTCGTGAAACGGCAGACTACTGTCTTCAAGTTATTCGCGAGAAATTGCCCCTTCATAATGTGGTCAATGTCACAATTGACGGCTATGTTTGCAGCGGTAAAAGCACCATTGCCAAGGCACTTGCAAGGCGGCTGGGCTTTAAAGTGTTTGACACCGGGGCAGTTTATCGTGCCATCGCGTGTGCGTTCGACTATATGAATCTTGACGAGAACAAAATTTCGGAGAAATACATCCAGAAATTTGCCAATCAAATCAACCTTGAAGTGCAATTTGTGGACGGCACACAGCACATGATTGTCAATGGCATCGACCATACAGCCGGCCTACGAACGGAGCGAATAAGTGCCCTTTCAGCCAAAATTTCGCCGTTCCAATGCATTCGTGAAAAGGTGCTGGAAATCCAACGCTCGTTTGCCGCAAAAAACAACCTTGTCATGGAGGGCAGGGACATCGGAAGCTACGTTTTGCCAAATGCTAATTTCAAATTTTTCTGCCTTGCAGATGAAAATGTGCGGGCAAAAAGACGTTTCGAGCAGCAGCGTGCAATGGGCAACGATGTGCAATTTGACGACGTGCTTAAAGAATTGCAGGAGCGTGATTTTGCCGATGAAAATCGCGAGCATGGGGCAATAACCAAAACGCCGGAAAGCATCATCATTGACACAACAAATCAAAGTCTTGACCAAAGTGTGGATTTTTGCATAAATGAAATGGAAAAACGTTGGTTCAAATTTAGCAAGAAATAAAAATTTGCACATTGAGATGCTTTCGCAATAAATTCACTTTGACAAGTTTTCTTTCGCCATGCAGCATTCGCTTGACATATTCCCATGGGAAGTGCTATAATCATGGCGATTCAATTTCGGGGCGTAGCGCAGGGGTAGCGCGCACGGTTCGGGACCGTGAGGCCGTAAGTTCAAATCTTATCGCCCCGACCAGGTGAAAAAACTGCACTGTGGGCTTGTTTTTGAACGAGTTCAAAAAGCGTCGCCTTGGCGTTTGTTTTTTCACCTCACCGCCAAACGAAAGTCGCAGCGTTGCTTGGCGACTTTGCGGTGACTCTCTTGCGAAGTGGGGCTTCGCGGGTGGAAAGTGGTAGTTTTAAAAAATTAAAAACTGCACTGTGGGCTTGTTTTTGAACAAGTTCAAAAAGCGTCGCCTTGGCGTTTGTTTTTTCACCTCACCGCCAAACGAAAGTCGCAGCATTGCTTGGCGACTTTGCGGTGACTCTCTTGCGAAGTGGGGCTTCGCGGGTGAATAAAAGATTGTTCTAAGATAAACTGCACTTTTGGCTCATATTTTTGCGAAATCCAAAAAAATCAGCATGTGTGTAGGCTGCGGCATAGTTGCATTATGGGGGTTAAATGGAAGAATTAATTAAAGAACTTCGGAATAAAGTTGAAAATTATTTCCAAAAAGATGCAACTGGGCACAGCACGGACCATTTGGAAAGAGTGCTTAACTATGCACTTTTTTTGCAATTCAAGGAGGGCGGCGACAGGGATGTTGTGGCTGTCAGTGCCTTCATTCATGACATTCATCGCATCATGGGCAGCGAAAGGCATGCATATGTTTCGCCAAAAGAGAGTTTGCCCGTTGTCAGCCAGTTCATAAGCAATTTGCCTCTCAGCGACAGTCAAAAGCAGCACATTTTGTTTGCTGTCGAGCATCACGAGGACTATGGTTTCAGCGGCAATATTGAACGGGCTGCAGATATTGAAAGTCTCATTCTTCAGGACGCCGACAACCTTGACGCCATCGGAGCCATTGGGCTGATCAGAACATTGCAATTTGGTTTTTCAAACGGCTTGCCGATTTACGACAAAAATATTCCACTCTATCAAACAGAGTTTGTTGAGGGGACACGCGATGCGTCAACGATTCATCACATCCACAACAAATTGCTACGACTGGGCGAATATATGAACACGGCGACTGCTCGAAATTTGGCGAAAGAAAAGACGCAGCTGATGCAGGATTTTATTGACATGTATATTGCCGAAGTGAGTGGCAAAATTGAATGATTTCTTGCACCTGTGAAGAAAATTTAGAAAAAAAATCATAACAAAAGTTCCCGGCAATGGGGATTTTTTTATTAAAAATGCTGAAAATTTCAGCCATAATTTGCGAACGCGAGGGTGCGTTGTGGAGGAAAAGAGGGGAAAATGCAAAAAAAGTTGAAAAAAGTTGAAAAATTTTTGAAAAAGTGTTGACAAATGGGTGAGCGGTGGAGTATAATAAGCACGTCGCATCTTGAAAAGGCTCTGGTTTTGAGTTTAGAAAGAGCGGCAAGACATTTGACAATTAAATAGTGTAAGAAACAAGAACTAAACAACTTTAACGCAATAGTTAAAAAGTCAATGTAAGTTATTGAAGTCAGGAAAACAAGCACAAGTGTATGTGCGAACTACTTTAACCTATTTCGTGAACCCAAAATATATCTGGGGTCCCCGAAAACGCTTGTCGTTTTTGGGGAAACGAAAAAAACAAGCGTAAAAGCGAAACTTTTTGCCAAAGGCAAAAATGAGCCAAAGCGCAGTTTTTTGAGTAGAGTTTGATCCTGGCTCAGGACGAACGCTGGCGGCGTGCTTCAAACATGCAAGTCGAACGGATAAGTTGTTGG
>CANQOO010000010.1 GCA_947625515.1 uncultured Clostridia bacterium | reverse complement strand
TTGTCACTAGATTTCACTTCAATTGGAATTATATCTTTTTGCAAACGAGTGACAAAATCTATTTCTGCTTGGTTTCCACTTGTCCAATAATAACATTGCTGCCCATTGACAATCATTTGGTTATTTACATAATTTTCCGTCAGTCCACCTTTAAAATCAAGATAGTCTGGGTTTTCATAAACGATATCGTCAATTAAAAGGTTTTGGCTGGCAGAACACAATCCAACATCATTCATGTAAAACTTAAAATCCGTTAACGACTGATTAGCGTTAAGTGGGATTTTAATATGATCCAATTTATAAAGTTGGTTTGCAATTCCTGCCAAACAAAGCCACTGAATGGCATCTTCAAATTCATTAGCCCTGCCACCACTTTTAATCGCGGAATATTTAAACTTCCTATTTTCTTTCGCTAGTTGGGTGCTTATATTTTTGTAAACCAGTTTCGTCTTTGGAATTTCGCTAGCTTTGTTGTATTTCCCCATATCGTCAAAATACGAATCCAAAATGGATTGCTGCGCGATTTTTACAAGCTCATAATTTTTATTCTTTAAATATTCTTCTACAACAGCCGGCATGCCACCAACATACAAATATTCTTTATATAATGCTAACGCTTGCTCATGAAACGGCTTAGACATTGGTTTGTCGGACTCATAGCTTTCTTTAATTTCGTCAATAAGAAATTGATTATTTGTTGCCATTAAAAATTCTTCAAAGTCCATTGGATACAAATCCATGAATTGAACTTTTCCGACAGGAAAGGAATGCTGCTCACGATTAACAGACACGCCCAAAAGAGACCCCATAGCAATCACATGATATTCTCTTGCCTCTTCACAAAAATACTTCAACGAAGTCAATGCAGCGGGACAAGCTTGAATTTCGTCAAAAATAATCAAAGTGTGCTCTGGCAAAACTTCCTTCCTTTTGTAATTAGAAATCTTTTTTATAATGTTTTGTGGTATTAAATCAGAAAAAAAGTCGGCAAGCCCTTTCTCTTTCTCAAAATTGCAATAAACAACATTTGCATATTCTTTACTGCCAAACAAATTGACAATGTAAGTTTTTCCAACTTGTCTCGCGCCTTGTAAAACTAAAGGCTTTCTATCTTCTGCGTTTTTCCATTCAAGTAAATGGTTATAAATTTTTCGTTCCATAATATCTCCTCGCCATTATAATATCATATTATTGTGCAAAAATCAAGCGTTTTTACATTTTTTGGCACATATTTTTTGGCAAAAATCACACTTTTTGGCACATAACGGCAAAATGACTAAAAATTGTAGTCTCTTCACCATATTATAGCGAAGTCGGATTTATGTGTTGTAATCAACTGAAATAAAGTTTTGCAGTTGCTATATTCATCGAATATTTGTGAACTGCATTTCTCCATGTCAAACTATGTTCGTTTTGGGCAGTTTTAGGCAGAATTTGGGCGTTCAAATGGGCAAAATTTGCCTAATTGATGTCAATTGATGTCAACTTTTAATTTTAGTTTGACAGCAATTCATTTTTTGATAGGCTTATTGTCCTTATGTTTACGGCGGTTTGTAAAGGTAGGTAAAAATTCTTGCGTTTTAGGTCTCCACCCTGATAAGGTGGGGGTCGGTGGTTCGAGTCCAAGCCAACCAGAGCAAAATCAGTTCTCTTTTTTTCTTTTCAAAAAAACTTTAAAAGCCCGATATTTCGGGCTTTATAAGGGTTTTTAGTGATAGTTCGAGAACTGAGTTTGCGTTCTTTTTTCATGCTTTTTTATCAAAATTTTTGGCAATTTTACTGTTGCAAATATACCTAAAATTTGTTGCAAATATTTTTTAACTAAATTTTGGCATAAAAGGTGCAACAAAGTGTAGTAAAATGAGCCTATTTTGGCTCTTTGTTTTTTGATTTTGTATAATCTTATTATTTTGCTCGTACATAGCATTATTTGTTAAGTGTATTTTCGTCAGTTTTGGTTTTTGTTGGAGCATCAACTTCTTCTTTAATTGGTTTATTTAATAATACATTTTTCTCTTCTTTAGCTTTTTTGTCTACTTCAACTTTATTATCTTGTAGTTCAAACACCACCAGTCTTTCAATTTTAAACGCATTCACTTCTTGTCTTAATTTTATTTTATCAGTTTTTTCAAGATGAGCTATTTTTTCTTCTAATTTGTCAATTTTTCTTACTGTAAGTTCTTCAGATAAAAGCATGCTCAATGTCGAAATTACACCCCCAGTACACAAACCAAATCCGCCTGCTATAATAGATGAATAAATTATTGTGGAAGCCATTGCCACGCTAGTTGCGGTGCTTATAATTGCAGCAAGCCCCGCCCCAATTGCAGTGCATAACAATGTCCATATTAATGCTCCAACATAAAATGATGGTCTCAACATGACAGACTTGTTATGCTTATCTTTTTCTTTATATTTCGCCAATTTTGTTTTTAATCTTTCTTTCTCTTTTAAGGTTTTTTGCTTTTTCATCTTTATTTTCATTCTTTACATAATAAATCTAACACTTTTCTTTAATTTTGTCAATAGCAAAAATTTAGGAAATTACATCAACACCTGCCACCAACTAATACATTTGCAACAAATTGCAGCAGTGGTCGTTTTCACTTAAAAAAGTTTGATAATAATCAATTCTTAAATATGATATGTAGAAAAAAAAACAATCTTATTTTTCGCGTTCATCATGCTTTATATCATCATTGTTTTCCCAAAAAGTCATGCATTTTTATTTTTTTGATTTATTTTTTTGAACAGCCATGCAAATCTGCTCAACACTCTTTTCTATTCCAACAGAACTGTCAATGGACAAGTTGTAATTTTTTGCGTCTCCCCACGCCTGACCTGTGATGCTTTCATAAAATTTTGCACGGCGTTTGTCTGCTTTTTCCATGTTAATCTTTGCCAAATCAACACTATCGCCATAGTTTGTCATTATTCTTTTCTGCCTAAAATCGTTTGGTGCATAAACAAACACTTTGAAAGGATTATAATCTTTCAAAACATAGTCCGCAGCACGTCCAACAATGACGCACGAGCCTTTTTCGGCAATTTCTTTAAGCACATTCTCTTGTGCTTTTATTGCTGTTTGATTTGCCTCTGTCGAAAGATATAGGTCATACAAGATAGAATTCTTTTCTTCAATTTTTTCGATATACTCTTGTGCAAGTCCGCTTTCTTGTGCCGCCAAGGCAGTAAGTTCTTTGTCATAAAATGGCACGCCAAGTTTCTTCGCAAGTTTTTGTCCAATCTCTCTTCCGCCTGCCCCATGCTGCCTTGAAATGGTTATGATAACACCTTTATGCGAGGGCAAAATTGCAAAATTACTTTCGGTTTGTGGTGTTTGTTCTTTTGACATTTGCTTGAACAAATCGATTAAAAGCCCGCCAGCGACAATGGTTGTTAAGAAATCGCTGATTGGTGCCGCCCAGTAGAATGGATAAATCGTTTTGGTGGTCAGCGGAAGCAAAATTGTGAGTGGCACAAGAAAAATGAGGTCGCGAAGCATGGCGATAAGCGTGGATTTTATTGGGCAGCCAACGGCTTGAAATAATATGGATGCAACTTTTGTAAGGCAAGTAAGCAAAATAAAGCCAAGATAAATGCGAAAAATAAGCATTCCAAATTCTGGCACTTGTGAATAGCCAAAAATTGCCAAAATATATTGTGGACAAGCCTCAAAAAGAATGGTCGCAACAACGCCAACAATAAATGTTGTCAGCATAATATATTTAAAAGCTTGTTTCACCCTGTCATATTTCTTTGCACCATAGTTGTAGCCCAAAATCGGTTGTCCACCCGAGGCAATGCCCACCGCAATGCTGACAACAATGCCAAAAACTTTGAATGCGATTGTCAAAAGCCCAATCGCGGACGTATCGCCGGGCAGATAAACATTCAAGATGTTGTTTGTTACGATTGAGATGATGACGATTGAAATTTGTGTAAGAAAACTTGATATACCAAGTTTAAGGCTCAGCCACAAGAGTTTAAAATCCGGAATAAAACTCTTTAAAGATAGTTTGAAGTTTTTTGATTTGAAAAAATATATCGCACTTAAAACGAATGTCACAAGTTGACCGATGAATGTTGCAAGAGCGGCACCATTCATGCCCATTTTGAAAGCATAGATGAAAAGTGGGTCTAGAGCAATGTTTGTGACTGCTCCAAGTGCCATTGAGAGCATTGCAAATTTAGGGCTTCCGTCTGCACGAATAATTGGATTTAACACACACGCCAGCAGAAACAGTGGAAAGCCAATTATTATCCAGGTTGAATATTCCATTGAATATTGCAAAACTGACGCCTCTTTCGCACCGAAGCCGACCAAAATGCCTTTTCTGAAAATAAAACTAAAAGCCACAAGGACGGCACTTACAATCAGCCCAATCGTTATGCCTGTGCCAATGGTTTTGTGGGTGTCTTTTGTTTGACTTCGCCCTTGATTTATGCTTATGCACGCCGCACTTCCGTCACCAATAAAAAGTCCTAGTGCAAGTGCAATCACTGTGAGCGGATAGACAATCCCTGTGGCGGTGTTGCCCAGTTGACCGAGATTTGAATTTCCAATAAAAATTTGGTCAACAAGATTATATAGTGCCTGTATGATAAGCGAAAGCACGCAAGGAATTGAAAACATTTTCAAAAGTTTTCCCACCTTTTCCGTGCCCAAAAATTTGTTGTCTAGACTTTGTTTTTCCATATCTTCTCCTTTTTGCTGCATAAGAAAACGCTTTGTAAACTCATAGTTATTTTTGCGTTCAAAAAAACAGCAAGTTTTCAATCACGCCTGCTGTTTCCAATGTTATACGCAAATCGGACGAACATATAGATTATATCACAAATTCTTTAATTTTGTGTCAACAAAATTTCAAAATTTTCAAATTTTTTCCTCACAAAAGCCTTGCTTATCACAATTTTTATTTTTTTCACACAATTTCACTTTGCACATTTTTCTTTAATTTTGAAATCTCAACTTTCAAAAAATGATTTGCAAATGAAATTATTTTAAGTCCATCCCAAGGCTCAGTGCGGCACTTATTAATAAGCAAAATTTTGTAATTATTGTAAAAACCTATTTTATGCCTTTGCCAATTCTTGGGCGATTTTGGTGAGGTTGAGGTGAAATGCAGGGCGAACGGCACAAGAATAGTGGGCATTGAGACCATTGTTGCAGCCAGTGCCGTTTGTCTGCAAAAAACACACTGGCCCAGCCATATCATTATCGCCCGAGCGAAGCCAAGTCATCTGGTGGGCTAGATATGTCTCAGTGCTGCCTTTGCCAACAGACTGATTTAGTCCGTGGGCGACTCCAGGTGTTGCAATGTTGCTTAGTGCTTTTTGCGAAGGTGTAGCTCCCCACAATCCAGTTGAGTTTTCATTGCAGCCCGTCTCAGAGAGGGATGGAAGCCAAAGATAATCGTTCTTCCATGTGTCATTGCCCTCTATGCCAGCATAGTTGAATTTTCCATTTTCATAAAAATCATCATTTGGGACTTTATCTGTGCCTCCCCAATTTTCGTTTGGGAGGTCATAGTCAGGAAAGCCATAAGTTCCAGTTAATTGTGTTTTTGCTCTCTGTCCACTTTCTTGCCAAGCTACATGTTCAGGCGTCACAAGAAATTTAGTTAAGCCAAATTTTTCCATCGTAAAGAGTGCAAACACATTGCTTTCGCTCTGTGAAGAGGTGGCATCGGCTGTGCTAGATGTTGCATACAAGCCGCCATTGTTCAATATAACAGATCTTATATAAGATGTCCCATACATATTTGACCGATACGAGTCCGTTGGTGCTGGTTCATGCTTATACCATCTAGCGGACCAATTGCCATATAGTGCCCCATCAATAAAGCCATAATAATCGCCTTCATCCGCCGCTCGCCCTGCCCAGGCGTCTTGCTGATTGTCCGCAAGCCAGAGGGTGAGAATGTCGTTTTCTTGGTCATCTTGGGAAAGATAGACTGGCGTCCAGAAAAGCCCACCAAGTTCAATTATTATTTCTGCGTCATAACTATTTGCAGAGACGGAATAATCGGTGTTCGAATAATCGGAGTTTTCCAATGCAGAATAATTTGCATTTGCATATGAATAGTTGCTTGCACTTGCGGCGTTCACTTTGTTGTAGTTTTGCAGAATTTGTGCTGAGGTTAGTTTTTGTTTTGCAAGATTGTCAATCGTCGTCATATATGAAAAATTGACGTTTGCATTACCTGAGATTTGTTGGAGGATTTTGTTGACACTGTATGCATCAAATTCTTTGGAGGATGTATCAAACAGTTCGCCAGCAGGTTGTTCTGCCAAACTGTCAAGGAAGATTGTGCATTCGCCGGTGCCAGTGGCGTTTTTGATTGGATTTACGAGAGAAATTCTGATTCCAATGTCCAGCACCGATTTTTCATTGCCTTGCGGGGTGACATATAGGTTGGAAAGTGTTGACCTTGTGCAGTGATATTGTGCCGTTGTCCCGTCAGTTGTGGTGCGGGTGGAGGAAGAATATCTCACCTGCAAGTTGGATGCAGTGTCAAACCCAGTCAGTTGCAGTTTGACGCCGAAACCGTCAGTATCGCTGAGGTTTTGGATTGTGTAGTGAAATTCCACATATGCGTCCGGAGTTTTGAGGGTGATGTCTGGCGTTTCCTTAAACTTCTGCTCTGTGCCAGTCGGTTCGCCGCCCGTGAAGGTCAAGTCTTGCCCAAGGCTTGACGGTTGACCGGAGGCAGTGCCGTCGCTGCCAACAACATATTCGCCTGAGATAATTGCATGCACATTTCTTGCTGTGTAGGTGACATTGAACGATGCGTTCACGTTTCCGCTAAGAGCCGCCCATGTTATTCCAACCGACGCTCCAACCACCACCAAGACCATGGCAAGGCTGCCAATGATTTTCCAAAATCTTTTCTTTTTCATGCTCCCTCCAAGTGTTTGCGTTTAAGGTTATCCACAATAGTATGAGAATTTTTCTTCGAAAAATATGAAAATGGATTTCACATATATTGATGGGCATTATATCAAGCAGTATAACGCGGGGGGGGGATTTTTGTCAAGTATTTTTCAAAAACTTCTAAAAAATTTAAAAAAACATGCAATTTTGCATGTTTTTGTTTTATTGAGCAACTGGATGATACAATTCAAGAACCACACCAATCATTGTGCTGCCAACTGGGAAAAGAATGTTGATTTCATCTCCGTAAAGTTCACTTTTCGCTTCTGGCAAATCAGTTTTGAACATCGCTTTGTTTGCCAAGCTGTTTGGGTCAGCTTTCAACAAAGAAGTGCCATCATATATCATCATTTGGCTTGCAGTGTGTTGTGCATCGCCGCTTGGTAAAAATGTTGGCGGATATTGCCCCATTGACTGCTGGATGGCGGACATAACGCCAAACATTGTTGTTGGAGCAAGTCCTGTCATGGTCGTGTCAAATGTGTTGAGATTGAAGATGTTGCCCTCTCTCTCATAAGAACCATAAACAGGCATATTGCTTGAAGTGATGTTGTGTTCGTCAATTACGATTGCTTTCAGGTTGAATTTTCCTTCTTTAAGCATAGAATTTTGCGAAGGGAAAAGGCCGCTTAATTGTTTCAAATAAGTTGCAATATCTGTTGCATGAAGCAAGTTGAACCATGCTTCGTCACCTGCAACAAGGTTTTCAATCACAGTTTTGCTGTCAACCTTCACGCAGGAAGCTCCGTGACCAGTTTCCACGCCTTCGCTTTTTGAAGTGTAGCTTGTCAGAAGGATTGCCGGCCCGCCAAAACGCTTGAATTCGCATTCGCTGACGGAAATATGGTCGGAAGAATACGCATAAATTGCACTGTTAAAGCAGTTGTATGTTTTCGCCTTGTCGATATTCAGCTCATAATTTGGTGCGTTTGATCCATTTTCTGTAAACCAAGAAATTTGAAAGTTCTTTGAAATGCAGTTCTCGACATTAACCTTGCAGTGTTGTTGCTTTAAGAGAATTTCTGCACCAGTTGAATAGCTGACAACTCCCGTGCCAGAGAATGTTTCGCCCGCATTTCCGATTGCGTTGACGTTTTTGAAAATTATATCACTTATGCTTGTGCCGTCCTCTCTCCCTGTGAATGCGAACACTGCACTATGCCCTGGCTGGCAAGCCTCAGAGCTGGAATATATGCTGAATGGACCAGTGCCGCCATTTGCAAACGAATAGCAAAGTTTCAGATGGCTGAAATCCAAGTTGAACAAATTGCCGTTGAAGACAAAGCCGTCATTTTCATCCACCACAAGATGAGAATATAAGAAAGTCCAATCGCGAACAGAGCCAACAAGTGTTTCTTTGGAAACCTCGCTGTTTGTGATTTTGTTGACCTCTTCTTCTGTCAAAAGGAATTTCTCCGGCAAGTCCTCTTCGGTGACAGAGATATCGTTGTGCATATAAATGCCCTTGATGGCTGCGGCATTTTCCCACTCTTGCCCCATATATTCTTTCCAAATTCCAACAAGGTCGCCTTGTTCATAACTTTTGGTGTCTGAATTCCAGAAAATACTTGCTACGGTTTTGTTTCTGTGATAAGCCGTGGTCGGCGTCCCCTCCGGAACAATGTTGATGCGGGCAAGGTCGTCCGCCGTGTAGGCATTCCAGCCCTCAGCAACCGTCACAACTTGTGTTGCAGGAGCAAAAGCGTCGCCAGAAATGTTTGTTTCAAAATCTTTTGGCGTCATTTCAATTTTAAATGTCATGCCATTGGCATTGGATGTGAATTGAATGCCATATGTTTCGTTATCAAAAGAATAATAGTCGGCAATTTCGTCACCTGTCAGTTCTGTTTCGGCAGTGTTCTCCACCTTATAAATCTTCAAGTTTACATCAAAATGAACATCGTCTTGTGTGACAACATCTCCATTTGCCGCCTCAAACGCTGCTTTTGGTTGGAAAATGTAAGGATTGTCATATCCCACATAGTATTTGTCTTTCACATA
Organism: uncultured Clostridia bacterium; assembly: GCA_947625515.1. Lineage (GTDB taxonomy): Bacteria > Bacillota > Clostridia > Christensenellales > UBA1242 > Caccovivens. Next base: position 13,497 of record CANQOO010000010.1, on the reverse strand, counting down.
AAATTTTGATTCATCTGTCTCGGAAGCGACTTTGTTGTTGTAGTCGGCAACATGTTGCGGCACGTCAAACGAAGTCATGGAATAATCCGAAACCACAACAGTTTGAACGTTGTAGGTTTTTCCCTCCTTGTCGCCCACAACTTTGACGGTTATGTCATATGAGCCTTCGGTGAGAGAGGCACTGTCTTTTTGTGCGTAAAGCCCGTCTGTGTAAACAACAAACTCAGTGTCTTCTTTGACATTTTCAATGTTGACATCAAACTCGGACTTTGTCAAAGTTTTTTTGCTGTTGCCTTCATATGTAACTTCAAGTTTCAAATCGGAAAAGTCAACAGAATCGGTTAGATAATAAAATCTTTGCAGCCCTTTCAGATTTACGGCAGTAATAATCCCCCCCCCGCCGCATCCAAGCAAAATCGTTGAAACAATCATAAGCATCATTCCAACAATTGCAAGTGAAAATTTTTTCATGGTTTTTCTCCTTTTTAATCTCAACTGATTTTATTATACCTAAAATTTCTTAAATAACAAAAGAAAATGAAAAGAATGCAAAAATTTCCGCATCCCTTCATTCTTTCTATTCATAGCAGCGGACATACAACTCATCCTTCAAAGCCGACCCGTCACTTGTGGTTAGGATAACATAAAAAGCACACGGATTGTAAATGAGGAGTTCTCCTGTGTTTGAAATTTTTGCATAAGTCTTCTCTTCGCCAGTTTCTTTGTCAATTCCTTTGTTGCCGGTCAAACTGAATTCCACCCTGTCCGGATGTGTGGCGTTGTCCGGCCCATAGTTATATTCAATTATTGCACTTGCATAGCCCTCGTCATTCAAGTTCAATCGCAAAAACTTTGTCCCCTGATTGTTTATTCCTGTGTAGGTCGTGATTTCAATGTTCGCCATGTAAATTTCAAACTGGTCAATGTTGATTTTCATGCCAAAGAAAGTCACCACAACAATGGAAACAAGATATATGATTGATATGAGGAAAATTACCGATTTCTTCATGCTTATTTCTCCTTGAACAGAACTTTTGCTTTGCTTGCAAACAAAAACATTCTCAGCCCAAACAAGAATGCGGAAATGGCAAGCAGTTTAAGCCAAACAAAATTCATTCCGTCAATCAGCAAGAAGACGGTGATTCCAAATGTTGCAAGCCCAAGTGCAAATGTGAGGATTGTGGCTTTGACTTCGTTTGGATTGACGCCGGCTGCACCTTCTGTTTTGTAGATGTTCCATTTTGGATGCAGGAAATCTATGTCGGCACACCATATGATGTGGGTGCATGTCACAAACAGCATAATCAGAAACGCACAAATTGCATCGCCCGCCCCAATCGGCGAATGTGCAAAGAAAATCACACTTGAGATTGTCAAAATCACAAAACTGAACGCAAAATTATAGAAAAGCCGCGGCAATAGTATGGAAAGCGGTTTTTGAGGTTTCATTTTGTTGAGATAGAGTGCCTCGCCATCCCGACTGTATATGGACGCAACGTTGATGTTGTGTGAAAGCACAAAAAGCAAAATAATCAAAATATTGAAAGAAATTGTGAAATAATCACCCATCAAGCGTGTGCTTATGGCAGCGTAAATTTTGTTCAAAAACAATATGGCGATGGGGGCAATAATCAATGTGGAAAGACTGGTTGAAAGAACGGATATGTCACGGAAATTTCTTTTCGCTTCATACACGCATGTGGAAAGAAAAGAGTGCATCTTCACATTTTCTTTTGCACGCTTGACTGGCGTCTTATCAAATTCGAACTGTTTTGATGCAATTTTCAGATAAAGCGGGCGAGATATCAAGAAATTTAATCCAATCAGCACCAATATGGCACCCAAAATCACAAGAAAGACTGCATAAGAATATGTGGTGAAAAAGGTGACTGTCAAATTTTGAAATTTTCCGCACAAGAAAATTACAAAAGCATAAAACGGATAGAAAGCCGTGCTAAACCAGTTCAAAAATTCTCGAATAAACTGTGAAACCGTCACCCAACTTCTGATTAGGTTGATGTTCGCCGGAATTTTGTTGATGAGAAACACCACGCCCACAACAACCCCTGCCAGCACCAATGCCAAAAGGGCAATTTTGATGATTGGAAAGCGTTTTAAAAAGCCTATCACATAGTTTGTTGGAATTGCCAGCAGTCCCCCAAGCAAGACAGGGATTGCCGTGAAGATGACCAGCATGACAATCATCCACGGAAAATAATATATCGGCAAATTTGAAAGAATGCCATAAGCCAAAAAAACAGGGATAAGGAAGGTGAAAGTTTTCTTGATTTCGTTGATGTAATACACCAACATTTTCGAAAGAAAAAGTGCGTTTGGCGTGACAGGAAATGTGATGAGCACCTGATTGTCTTTGGCATAGAACAACGCCTTTGACAGTCCCACCGTACATGTGAACAAACTGAGAGCAAACATCACAAAAAAGACAACTGCCATAAGTGAAAGAGGAAGATGATTCAACGCGGAAAAAAGGTTTAGGAATTGGCAGAACCACAACACAAGATAGGCAAGTGCTGTGACCGCCACAAAGCCCAAAATGGAAAAAGCAACCTTAAACAAAATTTGCTTTTTGCTTTTAAGGAAGGATAAATCAAGTTTTTCTTTCAGTTGCATCATAAACAGCGTCTTAAATCTTTCCATTTGCCGCCCTTTTCCTTGTTTCTGTTTGCTTTTTGTGTTTTTTAATTGTAACTAATTTCCTCAATCAGCCCCAGTCAAGTTGATTTCAAAAATTGTTTCTCTGTTTTGCTTCAATTTTCAGTTTTTTCAATTTTTCAGGCTTTTTTTTATTTTTTTGCAGCCTTTTTGGATTTTGCAGAAGTTTCTTTTGGCTGAGTGTTTGGCTGCTCCTGCTCTTCGTCCGGCGAGCTGATTATGTCCATATAAAATTGTTCAAGGCTGATATTTTTCTTTTTAAGTTCTTTCAGTGTGATTGTGGCCTGGATTTTTCCTTTTTTGATGATGATAATTCGGTCACACAGCTTTTCCACAATGTCAATGATGTGGCTGGAAAAGAACACTATGTTGCCGGCTTTTGCATGCTCTCTCATGCATTCTTTCACCTCAAAGATACTGTTTGGGTCAAGACCCGTCAAAGGCTCATCCAAAATCCACAACTTCGGGTTATGCACAAGTGCAGACATAATGGCAATTTTTTGCTTCATGCCATGGCTGTAAGTTCTGATTTTGTTGTCAAAAGAGGCCTGCATATTCAAATCTTTGACAAGTTTTTCAAGACGCTTGTCGCGGTCCTCCTTAGAAACGCCATATAAATCTGCCATGTAGTTGACATATTCTCTGCCAGTCAGTTTTTCGTAAAGTGCATAGTGGTCAGGCACAAAGCCGAATTGCTCTTTGGCTTTCACAGGCTGTCTTTCAATGTCATAGCCATTTATTTCCACCGTCCCGCTTGTCATGGGCTGAATTCCAACAATGCATTTGATTATTGTGGATTTCCCGGCTCCATTTGGCCCCAAAAAGCCCAAAATTTCTCCACTTTCAACTTCAAAAGAAGTGTCCTCAACAGAATAGTGCTTGTTGTTTCCATATCGTTTATAAAGATTTTTGACCACGAGCTTATCTTTGCTTTCTTTGTTCATACAATGTTCAACCTCCTTTTCTCCATACTTGACACATAGGGCAATTTCATCCAGTTTAATTTTTTTCTTTTTTTCGCCAAGTTCTATGTAAAAATCTTGAATTTGAAACAAGGCGACATACAAAAACCACATTCCAAGACCCAAGACAACATAAACCAAAAAGAACAAGAATTGATACAGCGGATAGAACGTGAAGCTAAGCGAGCCAATGTTAAAAGCCCAAACAATATTTCGCGTTCGCTCTGCCCAATCGCCGAGTTTGTCGGCAACAAAATTGGAGTTCAAGAAGAAAAAGTCAACTCCCGCATCATAATTGGACAGCCACGCATTCATGATTAGGATAAAAATAAAATACAGCAAAAATCCAATCATTGAGTATGTAAAAAATCTCAAATTTGGTCGTTTATAAATCCCCAATAGAATGATTAGAATTGGCATAACAAATGCCTGAATGTGATTTATCCAAAAGCTTACAATAGTTGGAGAGAAAAATCCAAGATTGGCGTCGTAGTTTGGCATCAGCAACGCCAAAAAAGCCCCCAAAACGTTTATGAATAATGTGAAATAGAACACTTTGTTAAGTTTGAACATCAAGCAGATTGGCAGGATGAACATTGCAGTGTTGCACAAATGCAGCGGCCATCTTGTTGGCGTGATAAACACAGAAAAATCATATTGGAAGCAATAAGCAATTAAAGTTGTCAGGGAAATGTAAAGCAAGGACATCCTGATATATTCATGTTCTCTCTTTCGAAGCAAGAAATATATGCCAAAAAGCACCACAAACGCCAAATATATGTAAATGCGATGATAAAAAGTGATGCCCTTAACATTAATTCCGCCCACATTTCCAAAAAAGGCACGAAGTGTGTATGGCAAAAGCGAAAAAATCAACACGATTGGAAGTGCACACAGCATTTCCAGCAAAGATTTTTTGGAAATTTTAAAAAAATTGTTTTGAAAAAGTGTGTAAACAGCCAAGAAGAGGGAAATGCCGATTTCAATCGCAATAAATGCACCGCAAAGTGAAACGGCATGGCTGGAAGTGAAAGAATATATGATTTGCGACATGAAGCCAAGATTTAGAATGTTGACAACAAGACAAAAAGTCTTTGCATAATTTTTCAGGATGTCATATTTAAAAAACGGAAGAAGAATCAAAATTACTACGGATGCCATAGAAAGCCAAACTAAAAGATTGACCATAAAGCAAATGAAACTGTTTGCAAACGGGTTGTTCACAGAAAGTTGATAGACGTCATTCAAAACGGAGCCTTTTGACGCGAAATAGCGAACAAAAAAGACTGCCGCAAGGGCAAGAGAAACAATTTTAAGAAAAATATCCATTCTGTTTTTCAAAAGCCTTTTAAACAGAACAACTCCCACCGGCAGTATCACAAACGGAATTAAAAGAAAAAGATAATTCACCTAAATTTTCTCCATTCGCCCAAATATAACATATTTTTCCACAATATGTCAAAAACTTTTCCTCTAATTAAAAAATTACAAAATTACATACATAACAAAAATTAAATATTTATTAAAAAAATAATTATTAAAATTCAGATTAAAAAAAACGGCAAAAACGCCTATTTTTTTGCTTAGAAAAATATTTATCATTTTTTTTACTTCATTTTTGCATGGCATTCCGTTTTGAAATTGAAAGGCAATATGATATAATTTTCCAAGGAAAAGACATGTTTAGAGTTGAAAATTCACCGCTGGAAGGTTACACTTTTATTGATTTGTTTGCAGGGTTGGGCGGGTTTCGCCTTGCCTTGGAGTCTTTTGGTGCGAGATGCGTCTATTCAAGCGAATGGAACAAATTTGCACAAGAAGTTTACAAAGAAAATTTTGGTGAAACGCCCGCCGGCGACATAACCAAAATTGATGAACGTTCAATCCCCGACCACGACATACTTTGTGCAGGATTTCCCTGCCAGGCTTTTTCCATCAGCGGCAAGCAACGCGGATTTGAGGACAGTCGTGGCACTCTGTTTTTTGATGTAGCACGCATTGTGAAATTCAAAAAGCCAAAAATTGTTTTTATGGAGAACGTAAAAAATTTTGCCACACATGACAAGGGCAACACTCTTCAAGTGGTGAAGGGCACAATGGAAGAGCTGGGATACACCTTTTTCTATAAAGTTCTCAACGCTGCCGATTATGGCATCCCGCAAAATCGCGAAAGAATTTACATGGTTTGTTTTCGAAGCGATTTGCATGTCAATGAGTTTGCCTACCCCGAGCCAATTCCGCTGTTGAAACATGTGGAGGACTTCATTCTTGGCGACGAAAATTTGACGTCCAACTTATACATCAGTCGCGGCGACATCCTCTTTAATGGCACCAAAGATGACAAACATTCCAATCGCACCATCCGCCTTGGCATTGTGAACAAGGGCGGCCAAGGAGAAAGAATATACAGCACAAAAGGCATTGCAATCACCCTGTCCGCAAATGGCGGCGGCATTTTTGCCAAAACGGGTGGATATTTAATCCACGGCAGGCCCCGCAAACTTCACCCTCGCGAGTGTGCCAGACTTATGGGCTTTCCGGATTCATACAAAATTTCTGCCAACAAAAATCAGGCATACAAACAGTTTGGAAACTCGGTTGTTATTGACGTTTTGCAATTCATTTTATTTGAGGTTGCAAAAAAATTGGCTCCTGCCAACAGAAACCAATGAAAATACAGTTCAAAAAATAAAAGCAAATAGAGCAAAAAAAGATGAAAATTTTCGAAAAATTTCATTCGCACAAAATTTGAGCAAAATCTACCGCAGAAATGCCACTTTTGTTGGATTTTAAATATATTGAAAAAATCACATTGGCGTTGAATGTGTTGGAAAGTTTCCTTATTTCATATTCATCGCCGCGTTTGGAAAACATAAATTCAATGTCCTGCAAAACAAAGCGTTTGTCGTGCAGTTCGATTTGCGAGGAAACGAAAAGTTTATTTCCTTGAATTCTCACATTGTCCAGTGAATAGTTTTGCAACAGAAACGCTTTAACTTGTCCAATCTTGCTGCTTCCAACAGCACCGGAGCCACTTCTTTTGATTCTATATTTCGCACTCACGTTGAAATATTCCGAAAATTCAGCTATTGGCAAAATGACAAAATCATTTGTAATGAAAAACTTCACGCCTTTTGCCTTGTAATAGGCAATAATCCAGCCAGCAAAAATTTCTGAGCAGCCCGCAAAATTTATATCCACGCCTGATGTGCCAGCATTTTCAAATCTTTCAAAATTCTCGTCCATAAAGTTTATTATTTCACGCGAAAATTGGTTGATTGGCAGAATGTTTTGGTGGCTATATTCAAATTTTTTATCACTTTTGTTTGGAAAAAGCACAAATTGCCCGCACTGTGCAGGAGAATGTTTCGCCTCGATATAGAACTTCATCTGGCTTTTCGTCTGCACTTTGATGTCTGCAACGGTTGAATCGCTTGCACCCAGATGGGTGAATGTTGCATAATCTCCAAAAAGTTGATTCAGATGATTTGTGCAATTAAGCTCGAAATCCTGCCAAGTGGTCATTTTTTTTGCTCCTTAAAATTCTTCTTGCCGTTCACTTTCAGTTTTTTCCAAAGCAGACAGGTCTTGTAAGATTCTGCTGCCTCTTTGTGTTAGCAAAAATTTAACGGAAAGTGAGAGCCATTCCAAAAAAAAGAAAAAAACGGACAAAAAAGCATTAAAAACTTCCTTCCGCCTCAGGGAATTCACTTTTTTGCCTCTTCTTGCGTTTTGCAAGTCTTGCCTCTTTCAAAGCAAGGGCGTAGAAAGAATAATGATATTTTTTATCGCTCTGCCAAAGTTGTTTTTCGATGTGCCTGACATAACACCGCGTGAAAAACGAAAACATTCTTCTTCCAAAAGTGTTCAATGCCCAGACGGTGATGGCATGCTCACGACTTTCCTTCTTGCCTGTCCAACTACCAGCAAAATGGTGAATTGCAAATGTGTTTTCCGTCTTTGTCATCACCCCGCTGGTGTAGTCAATCGGGGCGAAATATTCATTCAGAAGGATGGTGGCAGTGTTGCCCATCCCGTTTGACAGCACTTGATTTTCGTGCTTCATCTTGAAGCCAAAATCTTTCATCAAAATATATGTCACAAGCAGCGTATTTGGCGTGGAATCCACTCTGTTCTTTTTGAGGAAAGAGCAGTGGGCATAATATCTTCTCATCGCCTGCCAAATTGGATGATGAGCCACTCCGCCAACAATTCCCATCTGCACATAGGCGGCGGTTTCAAAACAAGTGAAAAAATCGGTGTCCAAAAAGCAGTCCAACGGCTTGAGAAGTTCCACATCAGTGTCGAGATAAACTCCGCCATACTCTTCCAGCACGCAAATGCGAACATAATCCGAAGCGAATGCAAATTTTTTCATTTCATATGCCTGCTTGGCATAGGTGCAATCCGAAAAATCGAAATTGCTTTCATTCCATTCCATAAACTGCCAGTCCGGCATAAGTTTTTTCCAGCCGTTTATATAATTTTTATATTCTTCAGGCATTTCCTTGCCGCCCAGCCAAACGTAATGGACAATTTTCGGAATCATGCCGCCCTCCAAAAAGATGATTCTAACTTAATTTTTGAATACTCAATTCCTTGGCTTAATCATTTCAAAATTAAGTTTTCTGATTTAATCTTATCATATGGCGGCAGAAAATGTCAAAAAAATGATAAAAATAATTAAATAATTTTAACGAATTTTATATTTACTTTTTCAAAAACGGCCCAAAATGCCTGAAATTTGTCAAATTTTAGTAAATTTTTTATTTTTTGCTTTATGTAGTTTTCATTTGTATTTCGAAAATTTTTAAATATTTTTAATTTTCACAGTTTTGTGAATTTTTGCTTTTTTCGATTTTTTTATAAATTTGCCGCATTTTCTTTACTTTTTTCCTTTTTTTAATTTGGTATGCTTTGCTTTTTCTCAATTTTGCGGGCTTTTGTCTTTAAATCAATTTTTCGAATTATTATTTTTCACTATGTCCAAAATGTCACAAATAGGGATTTTTTTTGCACCTACAACAATCACATTCTCGTCAAACAAGATTTTTGCCGTGCCGGTCGCATGCTTGTGATGGCCATCTTCAAAAAAAGTCACGCTCACACTGTCACCTTTTTCCAGCTCCAAAAGAGTTTTGGAAATTTCAGCGGCTTTTTCTTCTTGAATGTCACCTTTTTGCACCCGCTCGTGTTCATATTCTTTCAGCCGCAAAGCGTTTTGCAAGCCTTTCAAAGCATCAAACGGGGCAAATTGCTTGGCACGATTTTCTCTGGACATTTTTGGTCGCTCTTGACCATTTTTGAAAAATTCTTGTTCCACTTTTGCATCCTCCAATCTCACACTCTTGTGCTTATCATCTTGCCACATAAATTCTGCATACGCCAAATCTCACTTGCAGTTTTGCATGTTATAAAACTCCATTTGGCACTTTCACGTTTTCTATTTCAAGCATTCGTTTCACTCAACACTTGTTGTGCCTTTCAATTTCACTCACCGCTTTTATGCCCACCAATTTGTTTGTTGCGGTCGCGGATTGTGGCGTTTTCGGCATAGTCTGCCGCCTTTAAAACGGCATTTTTGCCATATTTTTCTTGCAGCGTCACAATGCTTTCCACCAATTTTTTCTCTTGCTCAATGGCTTTAAGTTCGGTGAAGAGGTCATATTGCTCAAATTCTTTTGGCAAGACATTCACAAAATCATATCCCACCCTGCGGATGGGTCTGTGCCTGTCCACAACTTCGTCAAACACCCTGTCCGCCGCCTTTCCAATTATGGAAAAAAGATTTGTCGTCACTCCCAGCCGAGCGTGGCCCTTGGCCTTGTCGCCTTTCGCGTCGCCATATCCCACAAAAAGATACACAAGGTCGGTGACATATCCCTGCCTAAACAGATCATAGCAGCCATTTTGCACCATCTCTTGCATGACAAGTTTGGCGTCATCAAAAGAATAGTTCGTCGGCAAAATTTGTGAGGAAGAAATCGACTTGGCTTTTGTGCGATAAGACTTTATGTCCTTCATCAAACATGGCTCTTTGCCCCAAGCGTGGTCGATGAGAAGCTCTGCATTGACGCCAAATTCTTTGTAAAGCACCCTTTCGTCCGCCGTGGCGATGCCCCGCATGTCATATATACCGAATTTGGCAAGGCGATTGATTATTCCGTGCGAAATCCCCCAAAAGTCCGTAAGCGGCTGGTGGTCCCACAGAGTCTGGCGAAATCTTTCTTCCGTCAGCCAACCGATTCTGTCTTTGGCATGTTTTGCGGTGATGTCCAGTGCAATTTTGGCAAGATATAAATTTGACCCAATCCCGGCGGAGGATGGGATGTGCAACTTGTCCCAAATCTCGCCCATAAGTTTTTGGGCAAACTGCTTGGCACGCATATGATAGAGTTTCAAATAGTCCGTCACATCAATCATGCACTCGTCGATGGAATAGACATGTATGTCCGCCTTGTCCATATATTTGAGATAAATCCCATAAATTTCCGCGGCATATTCAATATATTTTTTCATCCTCGGCGGTGCAATGATGAAGTTGATATCTTTTGGAATTTCAAACAAACGGCAGCGATTTTTTACGCCCAGTGCCTTCAACGCGGGCGACACCGCCAAACAAATTGTTTTGTCCGTGCGGGATTCATCCGCCACAACAAGTTTTGTTTTCATAGCGTCAAGCCCCCTTTCCGCACACTCGACAGATGCGAAAAAAGACTTCATGTCAATCACAAAATACACCCTTTGTTTGTCCATTAAAAAAAGTATATCACAAATTTCCAAAAAGCAAACATAATTCAATCAATAAACTTTGATAATAAAAAAATGAAAAATAAAATTTGATAATAAAAAAAATTGATAAAAATTAATATAAAAAACGCAAAAAAGCCCAATTTTGCGTCAAAATTGCTTAAATTTATCAAAAATAATTTCACAAAAATCGCCCACTTTTCAAAAAAATCAATTTTGAAATAGGAAAATAAGTTTTGCAAAAAAACGCTGCAAAAGCAGGTTTTCCATATTAACGTCAGAAGCATTTTTACATCACCTTTTTTTCGAACATATTCGACAAATTAGGAAAATTTTATTTTTGTTTTGTGTCAAATTTTGTTGTAAAATGCCCTTATCAGGAGGTTACAAATATGAATAAAAGTGACGCACTTAAAACAATTGCCCTAAAAGCAAAACGCCGCCTTGTCGGCAAGCAACAGCCCGCTCCGCCAAAAATTAAAGTGATTTCAAATGAGGACGAGGAATTTCGCAGCCGCGTGGAATTTCTGCTTTCGCAAGAAACGCTGGTGACCAACCCGGTGCATTATTTGATTGACGAAAAGATTTTTGCAAAAATGGACGACGCACAGAGGGAGCGATACTTGCTTGCCACTTTGGATAAATACAACGCCCTTCGCAAGCAAATTGAAAAGTCGCAAAACGAAACCCGCTTTTGCATTTAATGGCTTTTTCCAAACCCATACCGCCATTAAACTTTTCTTATCACAAGCTTCTAAGCATGGCTTTTAAATTTTTTCACATTCACCAAAAGCACCATTCCGCAAAATTTACCAATTAAGCGGAGAAACATGCAATAAGATAAAAATAAAAATTCTTTAAATTTAAAAAACTGCTTAAAAGTGCGGAAAAATTAAACTTTTTTTAAATTTTTTTGATAAATGCTTGACAAAAAGCCCCCCCCCCGAACTATACTGCTTAATATAATGTGCAATAATATATGAGATATTTCATTTTGTTTTTTTGAAGAAATCTTCTCATACTATTGTGGATAACTGTATAGCAAAACTTGGAGGGAACATGAAAAAGAAAAAAATTTGGAAAGTAGTGGGTTTGTTTGCACTTTCGCTTATCGTTGTTGGTTCTTCCGTGGGCATCACCTGGGCTGCCATCGCTGGCAGCGTTGGTGCATCGTTCAATGTCACCTACACCGCAAGAAACGTGCATGCCATTATCTCTGGTGAATATGTTGTGGGCAATGGCGACGGCACTGGCAAAGCGACAAGCCTCGGCGAAGACCTGACATTTTCTGGCGGCGAGCCGACCGGCACTGAGCTGAAATTTCCCACTCCTTCCGAATTTGTTCTCAAAACTGAGGATGCATATGTGGAATTTCATTACACCATCAAAAACACAAGTGCCACAGATGGTTTCGGCGTGAAACTTACATTGTCTGGATTTGACACAACATCCAATTTGCAAGTGAACTATTCTTCTTCCACCCGCACGACGACCGAAGGGACAACGGCACAATATCACTGCACAAGGTCAACACTTTCCAACCTATATGTCAACCCGCAAGGAAACATAAAATCTGTCCTGGATATCGGCATTCGAATCTCTTTAATCAACCCAATCAAAAATGCCACAGGCACCGGCGAATGCACAATTTTCCTCGACAGTTTGGCGGAAAGACCTATCGGGGAACTGTTTGAAGAATCTTCCAAAACTTTTGATGCATACAGCATGAACAAAATTTTGCAACAAATTTCTGGCGATTCAAATGTCAATGTTTCCAACATGACCGCAATTGACACCTTGGCAAAAAATAAAGCCACCTCTGCGGACATGATTGCAAACTATAACATAGTTAAATCTACATCCGCGAGTGCAGCCGATTATTCGGTTTCCGCTCAGAGTTATGACGCAGAAATACTCATTGAACTTGGCGGACTTATTTGGACTCCGGTGTATCTTTCCCAAGATGACCAAGAAAATGACATTCTCACCCTCTGGCTTGTGGACAACCAACAAGATGTTTGGTCAAGCAGAAAAGCAAACGAGGGAGATTATTATGGCTTCATTGACGGGGCATTGTATAGCGATTGGTCTGCAAATTGGATTCAAGACAGTCCAACGATAACGGAAAAATATTCATCCCAGATGTATGGCACAAGCTATATTCGTGCAGTTACGCTTAACTGTGGCGGAGATTACGCCACATCTGGCACTGAAAAAGCCACTGCAACACAAAGCGACAGCAATCCATTTGCACTTTTCACAATGTCGAAATTTGGTCTGACAGAATATTTAATAACTCCTGAGCATGTATCTTGGCAAGAAAGTGGACAGGGTGATTACCCCAACGAAAATTGGGGAGACGCTCCTGCCACTGAAGAAAGCAATGCATGGAAAGCTGATTACCTTTGGCTTCCGTCACTATCTGAGACATGGCAGAATAATACATCCAGTGGCATTTGGCAAACTTCAACAGCACAGATAGCTCTTAGCAAGACAAGTGTAAGTGGAGAAGTTGGCATAACCAATGGTGACAATGCTCTGCAAGCTTCCTGGCTGCGGTCGGGCAGCGAAAACGATGTACGTTGTGTGTCGCGTCTGTCAGCGGACGGCAGCAGAAGTGACACCTCCTTTGTCAGACTTTCTTTTGCCGTCCGTCCTGCACTCCATTTAAATCTGACCGATGCTGCTGCCCATGCCGTCTGAATTTAAATGCACTTTAAGAGAATTTAAATTAAATTTAATTCAACATTTAAAAATTAAATTCAAAATCAAGCTAAAAATTAAAAAATCATAAATATTTCTAAAAAACGGTCATTTTATTTGACTGTTTTTTGATGCGAAAATAAGAAAAAGATAATACAAAAAAAATAAAACATAAAATAATAAAGCGAAAATAAACAAATGCAAAAACAAACAATAAATTAAACAAATAATAAAAATTAAAGTAAAACTAACAAAAAAAGATAGAATAAAACAGAAAACAAACTATGCAAAAAAGCATTGTAAATCACAACAAAATAAAAAAAAGCAGAGAAGGAAATCTCTGCGTTTTTTTACAATCAACAGTGTAAGATAAGAACTTTGCAAGTTATCTTGTCAGGGAGCTCATAGC
>CANQOO010000009.1 GCA_947625515.1 uncultured Clostridia bacterium | reverse complement strand
TGACAAAAATCCCCCCCCCCCGCTAAAATGGGGGTAGGTGTGCGAAAAAAGCACAAAAAAAACAAAAAAGGAGAACAAAAATATGAAAAAGAAAATTTGGACGGTGGTCGGGTGTTTTGCCATGGTGCTTGTGGTGGCTGCAACGTCCGTGGGAATAACCCTCGCTGCACTGCAAGGACAAGTTTCCAGCACATTCAACATTTCCTACACCGCCAAAAATGTCAAAGCCGCCGTTGTCGGCTGGGTGGAAACTGATGTGGGATTTGCATACAAAGATGAGGAAAATTACCCGAAATATGTTTGTAGAGGGAACATCCACCATATTCAACCACTTATTGTTGATGGACAGGATTATACGGAATTTACAGGAGATGAAAGCGGCACTCTCAACAAGCAATTTGACCCAATTAATTTAGATTTCCAAATTGACAGCAAGGTTGTGAATGATATGAAGAAAGTGATATTACATGATGGAACAGTCGCTGAAGATAAATTTCAGATGTCACAGCTCGAGATTGATGATCTAATTGTTTTCAGAATATATTTAATTGTTGTAAATCTTGATGGCGATGCGGAACTTCCAGTGCAATACAATATTCAAAATTTTGACAAGAGCGGAGATATTGGTAATATAGAGCTTTTGTATGGGCCAGAACTTGATGAACTTTTTGAAGAAGAGTGGCCGGATTATTTTCCACTTGATAACCCAATCCCTAATTCATCAAAAACTATGACTTTCTCACAATACACTGCTGAACTAAGGCAGCAACTTAGTAGCGAGTGGAATGGCGAATTTCCATATTTGGAACAAGAAAATATAATTGGTAGTAGCGGGCACGCTTTTGATGCTTATTTCTTAGATGCAAATGCTTCAAATGAATGCATGGCTGTCCTTGGAACTGCTATTATTACATGGCCTCTTCCTCAGGAGATGTATGAGTATCATCTTTCTATGTCTGTAAACAATCACATCAATTCCGCCTCTTTCTCTGGAAATATCAATCTCACGCTGGGTGCGTTCTGAAATTAACAAACAAAAAGTGATTGCTTTTGATATTTTAAATTTTTCAAACTATAAAAAAAGCATGAAAATCATGCTTTTTTTGTTGTCTTATTCTTATTTTTGTTGGAAGTTTTCTTGGTCAGTTGAAAGCTCATTTCCAAAATTGTTTTCAAATTTTGCTCGTCAATCTCGTCCAGAAGCACGGAAATCCAATGCACTTTGTTCATGTGATAGGCTGGGATGACGCCCTTAGTTTGCAGCAGTCCGCCACGCAAAAGCGGGTCGCACTTCACGTCCAAAAGTTCCACAACCTCGCTGCTCTCAAAGCCCAGCCTGAATTTTGGCACTTTCATCAGCAGAGCAAACCATTTGCGATTGTCCTTATGACGCCAAACGGCACTGTCAAAATCGTTTTTAAACGGATAGTCTGGCTGAATGCAAAACTCGTCCTCCATGAGGTCAAAAAATTCTTTTCTCGTCATTTTTCATCCTTCATCTTTTTGTTTCATTTTCAGTTTTGCCCGTCTTTTTCGTTTTTCTTGCAGTTTTTGCTGCCCCATTCACATTCTCTGCCGCCACATTTTTCACTTTTTCAGATTTTGCAACATTTTTCCCGCTTTTTTGCGGATTTTTATTTTCCAAAACATCATTATTACGGTCGTCTGATTTTGAATCGTCATTCACGTTCGCGGCACCATCGTCCTGTTTGTGTTTTTTCAACTTTCCAAACACTTTTTCGCGGAAGTTGACTTTGTTCTCCTGCCCCGCCAAGAATCGCTTGATGTTTCCGCGGTGCAGAAACACAACAAGCAGTGCGTTGACCCACAAAATGACAATCACGCCAATGTTAAGCGGATTGGTGACCAGCAGCGAGAAGAAGCATGTGCCATAAATTGCCATGCCGATGATGAAGATGAACGAAATGATGAAGCCATATTGGATGAACATGAAAAGCACAAAGCATATCGCAAATCCCACCAGCGACACCCACCAGAAGTGCGGATTGAAGAGGAACATCCCAAATGTGCATGCCACCCCCTTGCCACCTTTGAAGCCGTAGTAAATCGGGAAGCAATGCCCAAAAATGCCCGATGCGGCACTGATGAAATATGCAAGGTCGGCAAAACGCTGATAGTCCGGATTGCTGCCGAATGCGAACCAACATGCAAGTGCCGGGCCGCCCACCTTCAACGCCTCAAACGCCAGCGTCAGCATTGCCTCGCCAAAGCCGCGTGTCCTAAGCACATTCATGGTGCCGGGGTTATGGCTGCCTTCAGCGGTGATGTCTTTTTTGTTCAGATGCCACTGAAAAATGCGGGCAAAGTTGATGCTCCCCAAAAAATATGCAACAACCGCCGCCAGCACAAGAAACAGATATATCATCCCTTATTCTTCCTCCTTCCCTTTAAATGAGAGCAAGATTGGAGTGCCAGAAAAATCCACACGCTCCCGCAGGCGATTTTCAAGATATCTCTCATATGCAAAGTTGATAAACTGCGGCTCTTTGCAGAAGAAAACAAACTTTGGCGGGTTGGTCGCCGCTTGCGTGACAAACATAATTTTGCACTTTCGCCCGCCCTTTGATGGCGGCTCGTGATTTAAAATGGCGTCATGCAGAATGTCGTTCAAAACGCCGGTGGTGATTCTTCTTGAAGCGTTCTCAAACACCTCGTCCACAGTGTTCATAATCTGCGACAGCCCCGTCCCGTCCAGTGCGGAAACAAAAAGCACCTTAAAATAGGACATGAAAGAGAGTTTCTCTTGCAAAATCTTCACAAATTCGTCCTTGCTGCACTGCCTCGCCCCTTGCGTGCCTCTCGCGTCCCATTTGTTGACCAAAATGACGCTTGGCTTGCCCGCCTCGTGAACATAGCCCGCAATGCGGACATCCTGCTCGGAAATCTCGGCAGTGGCGTCAAAAACAATCAGCACCACATCGCTCATCTCAATGGCGGACATGCTGCGAAGCACAGAATATCCCTCAACCGACTGCTTTTCCACCCCGCGTTGCCTGCGAAGACCGGCAGTGTCAATCAGATTATAGTCTTTTTTGTTGCAACGGAATGGCACCACCACGCTGTCACGAGTTGTGCCTTCAATGTCGCTGACAACAACCCGCTTTTTGCCCAGCAGGCGATTTACCAGCGAACTTTTGCCCACGTTTGGGCGTCCAACAAGCGAAATTTTCAGCCCGCTGACATCCTGCTCTGGCAATTCATGCGGAAAATATGAGATGACTTTGTCCAAAACATCGCCAATCCCCTTGCCCTGTGCACACGAAATTGGCATCGGGTCGCCAAGTCCAAGGGAATAGAACTCATAGGTGGCGGAGCGGTCAAATGTGTCCAATTTGTTGACCACCAGCACCACCGGCACTTTTTGCTTGCGGAGCAGCTTTGCCACGTCCTCGTCGCTTTGCGTCACGCCTGTTTTGCCGTCAACAAGAAAAACAATGACGTTTGCGTTTTCAATCGCCGCCAGCACCTGCTCCATAATTTCTTTTTGAAAAACGTCCTCACTGGACATCTCCACGCCGCCAGTATCCACAATCGTGAAGTCGCGGCCGCTCCAAGTGGCGTCGGCATAAAGCCTGTCGCGAGTCACACCCGCAACATCGTCCACAATGGAAATTCTTTTGCCGCAAACTTTGTTGAAGAAGGTGGATTTTCCAACATTTGCTCTGCCAACAATAGCAACAATAGGTTTTGTCATATAAAAAATTATATCACATCTTCATAGCGAAAACAAATCAAAAATCAGGAAAAACATTTAAAGTCATTTTTTGAAGCAATTTTTGCATGAGCCCGTGCAATTTTGACAAAATTTTCTGCGTTTGAATTTTCTAAATATCACAAAAAACGCAAAAAACACGGCAAAAATGCAAAAAATTGTAAGAAAAATTTCCCAAAATCCAAAAATTTCGCAGGCAAAGCAAAGATTGTATGCCACAAATGCCACAACATATGCTGTCAGAAGCTGGATGAGAATGGAAATGGCTGTCCACTTGCGGCCTATTTCGGAAAGCAGCATGGAAATTGACGCCATGCATGGCGTGTATAGCAGGCAGAAAATCAAGAAGGATATCACACTGGCACGGGAGGCGAAAAATACAACACTTGTTGAAAGCATAATGGATGCCGAAAGCAGCTTTGTGGCATTCAGGTCAATGCCGTTGAACATGGCAATGGACGAAACGACCACTTCTTTTGCCACCAGTCCCGCCAAGAGAGAAGAAACAATCGCCCAGTTTCCAAAGCCAAGCGGAGCAAAAACTGGGCAAAGCAGCCTTCCAATCTGCTCCAACATGCTCACCCCTTCGCCGCCGCCGATATATTTAAAAGAAAAAGTGAAAGAGGACAACAGCCAAACAATAATGTTCATGGAAATCATCACTGAGCCCACTCTGACCAAGAACTCCTTAGCGTTTTTCCACAAAATTTTTCCAATGCGAACCATTGATGTGGTGCGATATGGCGGAAATTCCAAAATAAAACTTTGTTTTTGACTTTTAAGCAGCGTGACGTCCAAAATTTTTGAAATTGTAATTGCCACAATCACGCCCAAAAGATATAACCCCAAAATGACAAAAATATTCTTCGCACCAAAAAAAGCCCCGCCAATTACGGTGTAAATTGGAATTTTTGCCGAACAGCTCATATATGGGCAGAGAATTGCCGTTTTGATTTTTGCGTTCCGGTCCTCCATATTGCGAGCGGTCATGATGGCAGACGTCGAGCAGCCGAAGCCCATCAGAAGCGTATATACGCTCTTTCCCGACAAGCCCACGCGTCCCAAAATATCCTCAAAAATAAAGGCGATGCGGGACATATATCCGCTGTCCTCCAAAAGAGCAAGAAAGAAGAAAAGCAGCACAACCTGCGGCAAGAAAGAAAGCACCGTGCCCACCCCGCCCAAAATTGCGTGTTCAAACAAATCGACAAACACCGCCGCCGTGCCTGAGTTTTTGAGAGCGGTCAAAATTGGAGTTGTGAGAACTTCCAGCAGCTTTCCCAGCATGTCAGACAAAAACGCACCCAGGGAGAAAAAAGTGAGATAAAAAATCCCGGCCAAAACGCACAAAAAAAGTGGAAATGCCAACCATTTGTTGAGGGCAATTTTGTCAAATTTACTTTCGCCATAAACCTGCCCGGTGCAGGTGCAACTTTGCCGAATGACCTCGTCGATGAAGGCATATCGAATTTTGCTGACCTCGTGAAAAGCCGCGAGTTCCTCATGAGAAATTTCGCTTTTTTGCTCAGGCAGTTTTTGAGATGAATTTGTTTCAGTTTTTGCAATTATTTTATTTTTTTCGACAAATTTCCTCGTTTTTTTCGCGTTTTCTTGAAAATTAATTTTTTTGACATATGGCAAAATTGGAGTTTTTTTTGCATTTTTTAAAGACGAAACAAGCTCGTCTAAGCCCCTCTTTTTTTGTGCATTAATTTTCACAACATCAATGCCAAGCAATGCGGAAAGTTTTTCGCAATCCACCTTGCAAATTTGTTTTCGGTCAATTTCGTTGACCGCCAGCACAACATCAAAGCCGCTTTCAAGCAAGCAAAGTGTGAGATATAAATTCCGTCGCAAATTGTTCTGGTCGCAAATGTTGATAATCTTTTTGTCGGCGTTCTGAAACAGCATATCCACCGCCACTCGCTCTTCAAAAGAAAGTGGCGACAAAGAATAAATGCCGGGCGTGTCAACCAGCCGAAACTGCTCGCCCTGAGAAGAAAAAACTTTTTCTTTGGCATCCACCGTCACGCCGTGCCAGTTGCCCACATGCTCATTTGCGTGTGCGAGGCTGTTGAAAAGCGTGGTTTTGCCCGCATTTGGATTGCCCACCAACAAAACATCAATCATATTTTCACCTGCACGCAAGACAAAAGACTGGCACGCACGGAAAGCAGATAGCCGTGAATTTCAACAAGAAAAACTTTTTTTTGAAGTGAGGTGGAAACAACCTTCACACGCTCGCCCTGCACAAACCCCAACTCGAAAAAACGCCTCAAAACAGCCTCCTGGCCGTCTGAGAATCCAACAATTTCATAAACGCTGCCCCGCACCGCTTTGTCCAATGTCATCATAAGGAATTTTATGGCCCCGCACGGCAAAATATGATGACCGTCGCATACCTAGTCCATGTTTTTAAATTTGTGCAACCTAAAAAATTCAATAAATAGTGAAAAAATGCTTGTGAAAGCACAAAATGTTGTGGTATAATGTGTTTGAAGAAAATCTTTTCGGTGGCGTTTCAGTGGCGTTCTTGCCTTGCGTCAGCACACAAGAAAAGCGAAGGAGAAAAATATGAAATGTATCTATTGTGGTCATGAAGAAAGCAAAGTTTTGGACAGTCGCAGCACCGACGAAACCAATTCCATACGCCGCCGCCGTGAGTGCCTGAACTGCGGTCGCCGCTTCACAACATATGAAACAGTCGAGACCGTGCCAATTCTTGTTGTGAAAAAAGACGGCAGCCGCCAGCCATTCAATATTGAAAAAATTCGTGCCGGCATGATTAAGGCGTGCGAAAAACGTCCAGTTTCCATTGCACAAATCGACCAAATGGCTGTGGACATTGAAAAACAAATTCAAAATTCTCTTCGTCAAGAAATTTCCTCGCAGGAGATTGGCGAAATGATTATGTCCAAACTTAAAGCGGTGGACGAAATTGCTTACGTGCGTTTCGCATCGGTGTATCGCCAATTTAAGGACGTGACGAACTTCATCAAACTGATAACAGAGATGTAAAAATTCACGACAGACAAAAAAGAAGGAGTTTTTCCTTCTTTTTTTGTTAAAAAAGCAAAAATTGCACAACACAAAATAACAATAATTGCAAAAAATAAAAATAATATAATAAGAAAAAATGACAAAAATTCAAAAAAACGGCAAAAATGCGGCAAAAATGCAATTATTTTTTCTTTTTGCTGCCAGAAATATATGCCGTCGTCTGCGGCTGCTGCCCGTTGTTTGTGAAAAGTTCCACCAAAACGGCGTCCTCGCCCACCTTCACAATTTGGCAGACGGGAATGAAAAGTTCGGGTGCATTTTTGAAAAAATTCCAAGAAGCTTTTTCACCCGGCACAACAAGCCCCTGCAAAAAGCCGCTTTCCAGGCTGAATACGACGTCCACGATATGCCCCAGCCTGCGGCCGTCAACCACATTGACGACCTCTTTGCATCTAAGTTCAAGAAATGAAGTATCCATATGGCAATATATGTCGCAAAATGTCAGAAAATGCAGCCTAGTCCACAAGCCCCAGCAAATAATCGGACGAAACCTGAAAAAATCGGCACAAGATGATGATGACTATGTCTGTCGGTCGATTTTTCCCGGCCTCATAGCCCGAAATGGCAGTTTGGCTTATGTGCGTCTTTTCCGAAAGTTGCGTTTGCGTCAAACCACTTTCCAGTCTTAATTCTTTTAATCTTTGCGAAAATTTACTCATTTTTTACCCTTGCTAGAATAGTTTAACAAAATATTGTTAAAATACTTGACTTTAACAATATATTGCTAGTAATATATTGTTATGGAGGGCTATGTGATTAAAAACAAAATGTCTAAAATCCAAAGCAACAGTGAGTTGCTTTTAGAATATATGAAAAAGCATAGTATGACAAAAAAGCAATTTGCTGAATTTGCGGGCTTGACCACACACAAAATTGATGGATTTTTGAAAAATAAAAATGTGGCATCGACCACCCTTGTGAAAATTTCGCAAGCAACAAAAATAAGAGTTGACGACTTGCTTAACTACATGGTTGATGAGAGTTAAATATATAAAAACAAATTCCAATTTTCCTTTGCGTAGGACTTTGTCCGGCATTGGAAAATTGGAATTCACTTATGACGGAGGGGGCTTGGGAGGGGAACCGGGCATTTAGCGGTTAGATTTGCAACGCAAATCGTGCCCACGTTAAAAATGCCTGGTGCCTCACCAGTAACCTGCCTCAGCAGCCCTATTCAATAAAGTTCTTAATCGTTTTGAGGGCGTTCTTTTCCAATCGCGAAACTTGTGCCTGGCTTATGCCCACCTCTTCACTGACTTCCATCTGAGTTTTGCCAACATAGTATCTCATCAACAAAATTTCCTTCTCGCGGTCGGACAAATTTTTGATGGCATCCCTGAGCGAAAGTTTTTCCATAAGCTCTTCGTCGCAATTTTTGTCATCGGCAATTTGGTCCATAATTCGGATGGTCTCGTTGCCGTCGTTATAGATTGGGTCGGAAAGCGAAATTGTGTCAGAAATGGCATCCAAGGCAAAAGTGACGTCTTTAAGCGGCAGATTGACAAGCTGGGCAATTTGTTCCAGGCTTGGCTCGGCGTTGTTTTCTTTGATATATTTCTCCTTCGCCTGCAAAGAGCGATAGGCGGTGTCGCGAATGGAGCGGCTGACCCTCACGGAGTTGTTATCCCGCAAAAATCTTCGAATTTCGCCGATGATCATCGGCACGGCGTAGGTGGAGAAGCGGACGCCCAGCGTTTCGTCAAAATTGTCGATGGCCTTCAAGAGCCCCACGCAGCCCACCTGAAACATGTCATCCGCCTTGTCGCTATGCCCTGAAAAACGTTGCACAACCGAAAGCACCAGACGCAGGTTCGCCACAACAAATTTGTCGCGGGCAAATTCGTCGCCAGCCTTCACCTCTTTAAGAAGTTCCATCACCTCGGCATTTTTAAGCTTGGGCAAATGGGCAGTATTAATTCCAGAAATCACAACTCGATTTGACATATTTCATCTCCTAAAATTGCATGAAATATGTTGCCCTTCGCTTTCACAAACTATGCAAAATGCAATAATTTCGCCAAAAAAACGCAAAAAAAGTGGGTTTTTTGCATATTTTTTAAAAATTAATTTAATTTTTTTTCAGAATTTTATAAATCTTTTTCCAATCTTTTGCGTAATTTTGCAAGGATTTTCTTTTCGATTCGAGAGATATAGCTTTGGCTGATTCCCATCATGTCCGCCACTTCTTTTTGCGTTTTTTCTTCATTGCCGGCAAGGCCAAAGCGGAGAAACATAATCATTTGCTCTCGCTCGTCCAGCCGCGAAATGACATCCATAAGCATCTGCTTTTCAGCGGATGTTTCGATGTTCTTTGAAACGCTTTCCTCGTCAATCGGGATGATGTCCGCAAGAAGTAGCTCGTTGCCCTCGCCATCGGATGAAAGCGGCTCGTCCAGCGAAATTTCATTTTTGGTGCGAGTGTTTTTGCGAAGTTGCATCAAAATTTCGTTCTCGATGCAGCGGCTGGCATAGGTGGCGAGTTTGATGTTTTTGTCAAGGCTGTATGTCTTCACCGCCTTAATCAGCCCAATCGCCCCGATGGAAATGAGGTCTTCAAGTTCAATGCCGGACGTCTCAAATTTTTTGGCGATATACACCACCAGCCGCAGATTATGTTCAATCAACTTGTCGCGAGCCTCGTCGCTGCCGCTCTGCACCTGCTCCAACAGCCACGCCTCTTCCTCCGCGGGCAAAGGCTGCGGCAAAGCCTTGTTCCCACAAATGTATGCCATGATTTGATTTGTGCGGCGCCGCCCTTCAAAAAGTCTCCAAAAAAACAATTTGATTTTGAAAAGAATTTTCATACAAACCTCCACTTTTTTAGCACTTAAACAAATTCTAAGAGCAATTTGCGACATGTTATGAGGCAAGTGTGTTGTGCAAAATTATATCGCTGCCAAACGCCTCATTAAAATTCTTGAAACACAGCCCCACCGTCACTTTTTCGTGCGATTTGCCGTCCAACACCAGCCTGTCCACCTGAAATACCAAAATTTTGCTGTCGCTGCCGAGTGTGTTGAAATCGATGTAATGTGCACATTTAAGCTCCTTCAACTTTTCACTTTGGCGGAGGATGTCCTCCAGGGCAATGTCCTGAAAAAGAGCGGAAAAAACGCGAAAATTAATCAGACTGACCGGACTGTCCGTGACGGGGTCAAAAAGAAAATTTCCGCTGTCTAAAAACGCACGCCATCGCCCACTGCGGCCTTGCTCCACAATTTCCACATCAAAGCAGAACCTCTCCACCGCTTTTTTGCGGGCATACAACTTCGCCACAACGCGAACAACAAAATATACGCCAACCACAATGCCAAGAATGGCAAGCAAAGATGTTTGCCCAAGCAGACCTTCAAAGAAATAGCACGCTCCGCCATACAAAAAGGTTGCGGCAAAATAGGTGCAGAAAATTTGAAAGAATTTTTTGAGCGAATTAAACCGAAACGAGAGGCAGATGCACAAAAACGCCTGTCCAACCTCCACAAGCACCCATCCAACCGGCGAGAGGCGAAGCATTGGCAAAAAAAGTGTAAGCACAGCCCCCAAAAGTGCTGACAGGAAAAACAATCTGCCCTTCTCGTGCAAAATCATCTGGGCGGATTTGAGGACAATTAGATTGATGAAAAAGTTTTCCAGCAAAACATATTCCACAACGATTTGCATATTCCCATTTTATGTGAACAAGCCGTCCAGCCCCTATAAAAAAAATAAAAAAAAGAGCAAAATTTGCTCTCTTTTTGTCAATTTGTGAGTTTTGCATCAAAATTTATTGCCGCACTTCTGGCAAAACTGAGCGTCCTTATGGTTCTTCTCGCCGCATTTTGTGCAATATTTGATGTCTTCCGAAACTTCATTCTTTTGCCCACCACTTCTGACACCCTTTGCAATTGCATCTGCCAGTTTTTCAACACCTGGTGAGGTTTTTTCGGCAAGATAATTTGTTGTTTCGCCTGCAATCGGAGCAATGGTAGAAGCCCCAAATGCGGCAATTTCTCTGGCGTGTGCAACATAGAACAATGCACCCGCCACGGAGCACATGCCAAAACCGCCCACAAGCATAAATCCGCCGCCGGCAATAAAACCAATCGTCGAGTGTTTAAGAGAGTCGGTGCTGATGCCGAACGCGAGCAAAGCAATGCCCGTCGCAGCAACCAGCAAGCCCAAAATCAGCAAAACTTTGCCAGCCTTTTTTAACTTTTTCTTCATGCGAGCATGGGTTTCTTCGTTCACATACTTGCCGTTCATTTCAACATTATTTTCTTCCATTATGCCCTCCATGTGCGAACGTTTGAATCACAAAATTCGCGAACTTTTTCCCCTCACATTCAAGCAAAAGAGTATTAATGCACTTTATGCTCTCTTCATAATCCAGCTATCAAAATCAGTTGGACGAAGGACGCTTGCAGTGCGTTTTGTTGTTATTTCTTGTTTTTGTTTCTGATTTTTTCAATCCAAGGCGGAATTGCCCCAATGTTTGGGTTTACATCCACTCTGGATGTCGGGTTGTTCTGCTCAACGCGGACGTTGTTTTGTGGCTGATTTGCCTGTGCGTTGTATCCAAACGGATTAAATCCGCGGAACTTATCCTGTTCTGGTGCAGGCTCTGGCTTTGGCTGCTCTTCTTCAACTTCCTGCTCGGACTGTTCTTCCGATAGCTCTTCTGGGCTCTTGAAGCCGGTGGCGATGATGGTGATTTCCACCTCATCTCTCATTTCTGGGTCAATGCTGCTGCCAAAAATCAAGTTGCAGGACGGGTCGATGACCTCTTTCACCATATTTGCAGCCTCAGACACTTCGCGGAGAGTGATGTCGCTGCCGCCCTTGATGTTAAGCACAACGCCTGTTGCACCCTCGATGGTTGTTTCAATAAGTGGAGAAGCCACTGCCTGGCGAACGGCCTCCAACGTTTTGTTTTCGCCCTTGCCGTGTCCGACACCCATATGTGCCAGCCCGCGATTTTTCATGACTGTGCCGATGTCGGCAAAATCCAAATTTATCATGCCAGGGAAAACAATCAGGTCTGCAATGCCCTGGATGCCTTGTCTGAGGACGTCATCTGCATATCTGAACGCTTCCACAAGTGTGGTTTTTTCAGGCAGGATGGTCAAAAGTCTTTCGTTTGGAATGACAACAATGGTATCAACATATTTTTTCAGTTCGGAAATGCCTTTTTCGGCGTTTTCCATTCTCTTGCGGTTTTCAAATTGGAAAGGTTTGGTGACAATTCCCACCGTCAAGATGCCAAGTTCTTTTGCGATTTGAGCAATGACCGGAGCGGCACCCGTTCCAGTTCCGCCGCCCATGCCGGCAGTGATAAACACAAGGTCACTGCCTTTAAGGATTTCCGTGATGCTTGCCTTGCTTTCTTCTGCGGCCTTTCTTCCAATTTCTGGGACAGCACCGGCACCCATACCTTTGGTCAGCCTCTCGCCGATTTGCAGCCTTTTTTCCGCTTTGGAGATAAGCAGCGCCTGCCTATCGGTGTTGATTGCGATAAATTCTGCCGACTTAACGCCCGCATCAATCATGCGATTGACTGCATTGTTTCCGCCGCCGCCTACGCCCAGCACCTTAATTTTGACGATGTTTGTTGAATTGTTATTGTTGTTGTTTTCCATACATGCTCCTTTTTGTCCCATAGACACTCTTGAAAATAATTTTACCTCAAATTTTGCATTTTTGCAAGAAAATTTATCTCTTTTTGCGTTTTTTTCGGCTTTTTTACGCAAATTTTGTTATTTTAGAAATTTTTTCGACTAAGAAATTTTTTCCAACACCCTGTCTGCTCATTCTCTTTCGGATATCGCCGCATTGAGAAGCCCCAAGAGAGCGGCGTTTTCTGGCTTGTCCATTGCCGGTATTGGCGGAACGCCATATGAGATGTTTCGCGAGATACATTTGGCAAAATAGTCCTTGCCGCCGCGAATTTTGCTTATGCCTGCCCCGCAAAGATAGATTGGATAATATGGCACATACTCTTTCGCAAAAAGCCTGATGCACTCGTTGACAGTTTTGGCGATGACGTTAAGGCGGAACATCACCGCCTCATTTGCAACTGAGAGCGGGATTTTCGCCACACGACCGCCCAGCGTGACAAGTTCATAAAAATCGTCGTCGGTGCCACGCAGAGAAAGGACAATTTGTTTTTTCAGCAGCCGTGCATCATTATATGCAAGGCCGCACGCCTCAGACAGGTCGCTTGTGATGTGGCTGCCACCGATTGAGAACGACGTGAGGTTTGTCAGCCCGTCGCCCTTGACAAACGCCACGCTTGTTGTGCGGGCACCGACGTCAATGACGATGCAAGTTCTTTCCCGCTCTTCTTTTTCAAGGATGAACATGCTCTCGCACAGAGCCTCGCTGAGATATTCCACCTGCTCCACGCCCATTCTTCCAAAAATTTTGTTGAAGGTGGAGATGAATGAACTTTGAGCCATCACCACAGAAAGTTCCGCCACAATTTTGCCTGCCTTGATGCCCAGCGGAGAATTTGTCTTGCGGCTGTCGTCCAACTCGTAGTAAATCGGATTGACAGACAGCACTTCCATGCCGTCTTCCTGCACATTGGCGGAGGCTTCTTTGGTCAGCAGCGTGATGTCCGTCTTCTTGACGGGACGTTTGAAACGGAAAGTGGCTTGTTCTCTTGCAGAGGTCACCTTGGAAAATTCGGAAGGCACGCCAACAAAAATTTTTTGAATTTTTTTCTTGTAAACGGATTGAATTTGCCCGAACAAACTTTTGATGGCATCCTCAAGAAGAGATGGCTCAACAAAAGCCCCTTCCAAAAAGCCTGCATACTCCACCTGAGCACGAGCTCGGATGTTGAAAATGCCGTTGACACCCCGTCCTGCCACCATGCACGCAAGTTTTGAGGAGCCAACTTCCACCACAATCACATTTGAATCTGCCATATCAACCCTTCTTTTCATCGATATGATACAACAACTTTCGACAAAATGTCAAACAAATTTCATAATTATTTGGAAAAATCTATATTTATGCATTTTTGTGCATATATGTGCACACGGAAACATATGCACCCAGCAAAAAAGTTTGTTACACAATAATAAATGCCTAAAATGTGCAAGATAAAGTTAAAAATAGATGTCTTAAATGTGCAAGATAAAATTTAATGGTGTTATATAAAAAATGTATTATATAAAAATAAATGTGTTATATAAAAATGAAAGTGTTAAATAGAAAAATAAATGCCCATACAAAAAAACTGCGAGTTTTGCCCGCAGTCTTGATAAATATCTGTGAGTAATTTTCGACAGGCCTAATTTAATGCAGTTTATGCTAACAGTCCCGCAGCCCAAACAAGAAATTGCCTACAAGCGATAAGATTCTTGCCTAGCAATATTAAAATGTCGAAGTGCATTCATGTTCTCTCCATAATCTGCCACACTTTTCATCATTCCAGTCATTTTTATTTTTCTTATTATTTTTATTTTTTCTTACTTATTCAAACTTCTTGCCACCTCAGTGAGGTTAAGGTGAAGTGCTGGGCGGACTGCCATAGCAGCAGAGACATAATCCCATAACCTGTCGCTGCCATCCGCAATCAGAGTATGGGCCGTGCGAGCATGGTCTTGAAACCCAGATCGCAGCCAGGATTCTTGTAGAAGTCTACCAGTAACCATCCCTACATTTCCGCTTACACTTGTCTTGCCAAGGGCTCTCTGTGCCTGCGAAGTCTGCCAAATGCCACTTAGTGTTTCGCTGTAACCAGTTTCAGATATAGATGGAAGCCAAAGATAGTCATCTTTCCAAGCATCATTGCCCTCCTTGCCTGCATAGTTGTAATCGTCAATAAAATCTATGTCAGGGACTTTTTCCTTGCTTCCCCAGTTTTCATTGGGAAGATCAAAATAAAAATAATGTTCAAATTGCAGTTTTGCACTTTGTCCACTCTCTTGCCACGCCACCTGCTCTGGTGTCACAAGATATTGTGTAAGACCAAACTCAGGCATGGTGAATGTTGCAAAAGCACTGTTTTTGCTCTTTTCTACTGTCTCTGCCTGAGTTCCAGAAGTGGCATAAGCTCCACCATTGTTAAGTGTCACAGCCCTTACATAGGATGTCCCATACATATGGGCTGGATACGCCTCTGTTGGGTTCATCTCATACCAATCAGCGGCAAATTCGGAATAAAGTGCCCCATCCAGGAAGCCATAATAGTCGCCCTCGTCGGCTTTTCGGTCAGCCCAAGCGTCTTGTTGATTGTCCGCCAGCCAAAGTGTTAAAATCACGTCGTGAGATTCATTGTCTTTTCCCTCATTTGTGGTGGAAAGAAAGACCGGCGTCCATTTAAGCCCGCCCAGTGTGACAACAAATTCTGCGTCATTGTTCATCGCGAAAACAGAATAATCGTCGTTCGCAGGAATTAAATTATCGCATGCAGAGGCGGCATTTGCAGAAGCAAAAGCGGAGTTTGCATATGCAGACGAATCCTTGTCCACAGATGCGGGGTTCACCTTGTTGTAGTTTGCAATCATGTCCGCAGAGGTCACCCTTGTTGCAGCAAGGGCTTCAATCGGTGCCATGTTGTCCACTGTCGCCGTGCTGTCGCCTGAGATATTCCACAGAAGTTTGTTGACATTGCTCTTATCAAAAATTTGTGACACACTATCCCAAAGGTCCTGAGGAATGTCATAGATAACAGAAAAGCCGCCCTCGATTCCAGTCGAAAGAGCAGCCAAAACAATGTTGGTCATTGTGCATGCAATGACAAAGAGAAACAAGCAAACAAAGCCAGTGTATTTTAGCTTATCAAAACCCCCCCCACAAATTTTCGCTTCATTTTCGTTTCTCCTTTTTCATTCTTAATAATTCACTATTGAAATTGCTTTTTATTTTTTTACATCTGTTTTATTGCTTACGATTTTCTTTATGAATGTGTTGTGATTTCTTCTTAATTTATTATCTAACTTTATTATCTAATCCAATTCAAAGCTTATTCCGTTGCAATTCTTATGTAATATTAACACATCCAGCTGTTTTTTGCAAGCGATTTTTTGCTTTTGTTGCAATGTTCACAACATTATGGTTTTTTCTGCAATGTTAATTTTTGCTTTATGTATTGCTCAATTTGTTATTTCTATTCCCAGCCAGCTTATTACAGCCAGTAGAATTTTTTGAGAACAAGTTTGCGGTTCAAAACGCCCCAAATTGTGGAGTCGTCCTCCAGCGTTTGTTCAGTTGGATTAAGCACTGCGGCCTCTTCACTTCTTGCCATTTCGCTAAACTTATCGGAATAGCTGACATTTTCAATGCTGCCATAATAGCAGTCGCTAATTTGCGAATCCACATCAATGTTTGCAAGCATGTTCACATGATTTTCAGTGGATTTATTCACCTCAACCATGCTGAAGCACTGGTCAATTATTGTGCCATTTCCCTTGCCTGTGGCTCTGCCGACAAGCCCAGCAACATATGAACCATCATCAGCTGCATACATTGTTCCGCGGCGGCTGCTGCAACCAATAATCTTGCACTCTTCGGCATATCCAATCAGCCCGCCAAAGTTTTCGCACGCAGTCCCAACAAGTGCCAGTTTTTCTGCTTCAAACTTAGCCTTATGCTGAGCGTCAATCGCAACATGCTCAGTGTCCTCAAATTCCAAGCGGTCAATCTCTGTGGCTCGGTCGCGGCCAAGCACATCAACAACGCCAATTTTTGTGGCTTCAATCGCCTCATCCAAAATTTCAACTCTGGAAAATTCGGATGCGACAGCATGTCCTGCAACTGCCCCAACATCTGAAAGCCCCGCAACGCGAGTGGCGTTCAGGCTGAGATTCTTAATCAGTGCATTTTGGGTGTATCCAAACAGCCCTCGCCCAGCCATCAATGCAGAAACATCGCTGCTGTTTGCAAAAGTTGTCAAATTTTTGATTGTCTTAAAGTTGCCGTCAAACAGGCCGCGGAAAGGGTGTTCCGCCGTGCCGATGGAATTGAAAATCAAGTCCTGCCCAACAGACGTTTGACTCATGTCGATGTCATTCACAAGACGGAACATATGTTCGCTGACCGGACGACCATCGCTGCTCATTTGATTGGTTGCCACAGCATGGCTGAGCCAAACAAGGTGCTCCGGCTTTGAGATGAGATATTGCCCGCCAACATATGACGGAGCCTCGCCCGCATCCAGTGAGGTGAAGCGAGCAACAATTTTCAGCGAAGTGCTGTCAAGTTGACCATTTTCCATTTGCTCTTCAACAGCATCTCCGTCCCAGACAAAATGATATTCCTCGTCAGTGGAGAGCAATTTTTCTCCACTCTCAGTGGCAAGATACCAGCCCGTGAATCTGCTGCCAACGTTTGCGGTTGCCTTCAAAACAACTGGGGCGTTGAAGTAGATTGTTTGCTTGCCCACAAATGTTTTATCTTTGCCGGTGGCGGATGGATAATTTTGATTTTCAAACGTTTTCATTGCCACGCTGCCAGCACCATGAAGTTCGCCCTCAAAAGGATATTTTGCCAGGCTGTAGAAACACTGATAGGACACAGATGTTTCCTTTGCAAACTCGTCCGCAGGGGTGCCGGACAGTTCTTTTGCGGCGTTATACATGCCGTTTGCATTTTTAATGGCATTGAGAAAATAAGGTGCCAGTGTGCGATTCCCCGCGATTTTGACGTAAAAATCTTCTACCATTTCCGACCAGCTGGCAGTGACAACCTGTGAACTGTTAAAAGTTTGGATGGTGGAATAAAGTGTCTGCCCACCATATTTTCTGGCGATGCTTGCTGCGTTATAGTCAAATTCTGGGTCCATGCGGAAGAAAATACTGAAACTTGAATCTGGTGTCGCCGTGACCGTAAAGCGTGTCGAACTTGCAACTTGATTATTGTTCACTGTGGACATGCCACCATAATTGGACTGAGACCAAGTGTTTGTCCCATACCACAAGTTGCAATAATCATACGTTGTCACATTCAATGTTGGAGAATCGTTTTGCCCCACACGCAACCGAATGAGGCATGACGAAACAGCCGAATTTCTGATAAACTTGTCAGAGCCAATCAAATCTTCATAGTCCACACTGAAAATTTCCGAAACAGTTGCCGAGCCTAGACTGGCCGCAAGCGTGTTATAGACAGACTGCGACACGCTTTCAAATCGTTTAAGTATGCCATCCCCGGCTGACGGGCTGTATTGCGTGAGACCGTCTTCTGACCAAACGGTGGCATGGACCACGCTGCCATTCACTTTTCTCCAATCCACAGGCAGCAAATCCAAGCTGTTGACAGAGTAGCATCCATACTTGACCAACACGTCAGGCGTCATTTGAAGATAAAAAGTCTTCTCCTGCTCATCCACCAAAGAGGAATAGAACTGCACGTTCACCTCATAGGTCACCTCTTTGAAGCAAACATAAATTGATTTTAAATAAGGCAACTGCTCTGCTGTCAACGTCACAGAATTGCCAGTCACATGCCCAAACGTGGTCAACTTGTTCACGCCGCCACGGGCGGAATCATAATTTGAAAGCAGAATAAGATGTGGAACCCTGTAGGTGGCAATGAGATTTCCACCAGATGTGCCAAAGGCAAGAGTCCCCATTTCCATTTTGCCCGTTTTCGGATCTATATAAGGATCGCCGACAAAGCCAAACACGCCCACAACGGCATAGCCAACACTCGGCGTAATTTGAAATTGAAGTGTGTCGCCAACACAGATACGCTGACCTTGTTCAATGTCATCTGCATCCAAAAAGCCACTGTTGTTATGACGAATCAGCACACCATTACTGCCGCCGCAAACAACTTCAGGGGCAACATCTTCAAATCTCCATGTTGACCCGCCCTCAGTTTTGTAATACTGCAAAGTTGGCTGAATGCAAGTTTTCTTTTTTTCAAACTCCAAAATCAACCTTGGATGTTCATTATAAAGAGGGGTTTGAGCCATAGGGCCTGAAAGCTTATCCTGCAAAAATGTCCTCGGTTCATCAGCATATGGACAGAGGTAATGGAAAAGAAATCCATTATTATCAAGCGGAATATATGATGGTTGTTTAACAAAATTTTCATAGTTTTCAAAACGAGCACTATCTGGAAGTGTCTTTAAAACATAATCTTCGCCGTCAACCGTAATTGTCATGCCTTCCTTCAAGACTTTGGATTTAACATATTGTTCTGAATAGCCAAGCATAATCAACATGTCATCATCCAAACAAATTGACTGACCATTAATCTGTGTCCAAACACTCACTTTTCTAACAAGCGGCATTGGGGTAGGTGTCCCTTTGTGAAAATCGACATTAATGATGAAATCAGATTTAGCATCAAATTGTTCCGCATATTTAACACCACTCTCAACACTTTCACTTCCATCTTTTTTATTGAAGATCTGAGTGCTTTTCTCGCTGTCTTCTTGTGAATAAAGGCAATTTTCACATATTACAAGTTTTGAATTTAAAGCATCGTCGCCTACTCCACCATATATTTGTTGATAATTAAATGCATTGCGTCCATTTACATTGCTGCCAGGTGCATCAAGGTTATAGTTTGCACAATGAATCAGTAATATTGGTATTGAATTATTATTTTGACAATCATAAAATCCCAAAATTCCACTAAAGCAGCGAAAATAGTTTTTAGTATCGGTTCCTACAAGCGGGATGCCGCTAAGATAATTAATACCAAAATTTGCACAGCTGTTTATTTCCAAAGCCGGTGGAACAGCAACTGGTCCAAGAACAAGAGTTTTTGCATTCGCAGATGTCTGGCATGACTCTACCTGACCCAATATGCCACCAGAGAAGATCAAGCTTTTATCCAAATTATTACGATTTCCACTGCTTGTGGAAAACTGTATGTCCGCAAAATTTGAGCATGCATAAATTTGAGCCTTTCCAGTATCGCCAAAAAGAACTTTACCAACAATTCCGCCAATACAATATTCAACGCCGTTCATAACATCAGGATGCTCTATACTAATTTCACCATTATTATAGCACTGAGAAACAATTATTTGAGAACCACGATGATTATTTCCAAAATATCCTGCAATGCCACCAACATAGCAGTCAATGCGATTAGCATAGTTTTTATTCACATTAGCAAATTCATCTCTTACATGCGTAATTTGAATATTGTTTATGCAGTCATAAATGCATATGCCATTCAAATCTTCAGCTACAATTCCCCCAATATGAATACCTACAATTGATGTCTGCACAATCGTCTCGGCACCTTTAGTAATAATCCCCTTATATTCCCCGCTTGCGGTGGCGAAAAGGCCGATGCCGATGCCACCATCTGCGGTGCGGAGAGACACGTCTTGAAAATCAGCAGAGGTGAAAGTTCTGTTGCCCACATTGATTGTGTGGCCGTTGCCGTTGAAATTGCCGGTCATGCTGGAAATTGGCATCCAGGCATATTCCGAGAGGTCGATGTCCGAAACAAGTTCAAAATTGTTGACATAGTTTGCCGAAGCATAAGTTTCCCAGTTCGCACGCACAACGCTGACGTGAGAATTGTCGAGATTTTCAGAGTCCTGCTCGTCCGAAAGTGCTGATGCCCCAACTGGGATAAACGGGCTTGTTGGATTTTTGCTTTCAAGCGAAAATGCGTTGGCGTCAATCTGTCCAGCTGAGCGTGCTTTTGCACTTGCCACAACCATTTGCATGTCTTCGCCCGCCAGTGCCTGAGCAACCGCCATTGCACTGTCGTCCACGCTTTCTGCTTTCAAAATCTTCATCGTGTTGCCAAGAAACGCCCATTCTTTGGCACTGGAAATTTTCCACGGGTCGGTTTGCGTGCCGGCACCGTCAAGATATGTCACGCCCTCACTTGCCGACGTCCAATCTTTTTTTGCAGCATCTGGCACGACTTCTTCTTGCTGAATTGGCGTGTTGAAATGGTCGAGCAAAAGATATGCTCCACTCCCAAACGCCACGCACATGAGAGCCGCCACAAGATACATGCTCACTTTCTTAATTTTTTTCATAACCCCTCCGAATGTTTAAAGCCAGCGAACTTTTAAAATAAATGTAGAAACAAATAATTTTAAAAATAAATGTAAAAACACAAAATTTTCGATTAAAAATGCAAAAATTCCAGTTGTCAGTTATAGTATACACAATTGCAAACAAAAAGTCAATATGGAATTTAAAAATTTTCTTCATTTTGTGTCACAAAAACACATAGGTGGAAATTTGGCAGAAAATTGCCAAAAATCCTTGACAAAAAGTGCCAGAAAGTGCGAAAATATGGGCGTGTGACGCTTTGGAAAATATTCCAGCGGCACAAATCGACATGAAGCGTTGCAAAACACTTTAAAACGCTTAAAGGACAAGAAAATGATTGATATAAATCTCATCAGAACAAACAAAGACCTCGTGAAGGAAAACATCCGCAAAAAGTTTCAGGACGACAAACTTCCGCTTGTGGACGAGGTTGAAGAATTGGACAAAAAATCTCGTGCACTTAAACAAGAGGGCGACAACCTTCGCCAGAGCCGCAACACGCTCTCCACGCAAATTGGCTCTCTTATGAAAGAGAAAAAACTTGCCGAGGCGGAGGCAATCAAGCAAGAGGTTCGAAAGAACAACGACCGCATCGCCGAGATTGAAAAAGAGGAAGAGGTTTTGGCGGAGAAGATTCGCAAAATCATGCTGACAATCCCAAACATAATCGACAAAAGCGTGCCAATCGGCAAAGACGACAGCGAAAACGTGGAGATTGAACGCTTTGGCGAGCCAAAAGTGCCGTCATTTGAGGTTCCTCACCACGCCGACATCCTGGAAAGCATCAACGGGCTGGACAAGGACGCCGCCGGCCGCACCTCGGGCAATGGGTTCTATTATCTCATGGGCGACGCCGCCCGCATCGAGAGTGCCATGATAAGCTTCGCCCGCGACTATATGGTTGGAAAAGGGTTCACATACTGCATTCCGCCATTTATGATTCGCTCCGACGTGGTGGACGGCGTGATGAGTTTTGCCGAGATGAGTGCCATGATGTATAAGATTGAGGGCGAGGACCTATATCTCATCGGCACCAGCGAGCACAGCATGATTGGCAAATTTAAGGACCAAATCATCAAAGAAAGCGACCTGCCAGTGAGGATGACGTCATACAGCCCGTGCTTCCGCAAAGAGGTGGGCAGCCACGGCATTGAAGAGCGTGGGGTTTATCGCGTGCATCAGTTTGAAAAGCAAGAGATGATTGTCATCTGCCGCCCAGAAGAGAGCATGCAGTGGTATGACAAAATGTGGCAATATACGGTGGACATCTGCCGTGCCCTGGACATACCGTGCCGCACGCTGGAATGTTGCAGCGGAGATTTGGCTGATTTGAAAGTGAAGAGCTGCGACGTTGAAGCGTGGAGCCCGCGTCAAAAGAAATATTTTGAGGTTGGCAGCTGCTCCAACCTGACAGACGCTCAGGCACGCCGCCTCGGCATCCGAGCTAAGGGCGAAAAAGGCACCTACTATCTTCACACCCTCAACAACACCGTGCTGGCATCACCCCGCATTTTAATCGCCTTCTTGGAGAACAATCTTCAAGAGGACGGCAGCATTCGCATCCCGCTTGCCCTTCGCCCATATCTTGGTGGCATGGAAAAAGTGGAGCCGAAGAAAAAAATTAAATAAAAATTGATTATAAAAATAAAAAATAAGAATTTACAATAAACAAAAAAAGTTGAAGCGTTAAAGGATTAAAAATGAAGAAATGAAAAATAAAAAAGAAAAATTGAAAAAAATTGAAAAATAAAAAATTAAACAAAACATTAAAAACGGCAAAAAACGGGCAAATTTGTCCGTTTTTTAATTTATAATTCTAAATTTCTAATGACGCAGACATTTGCCTGTTTTTATTCCACAAAATTTTCCGGCTCTTCAAACAATTTCAAGATATATTCAAACACGCTCACTTGCTCATTTATGGAAAGTTGGATTCGCATTGTTTCATACTCCCCAAAAATCTCTTTTTGCTCCTTGCTTAAAGATTTAATAAGTTTTTGCTCAACTTCAAAAAATCCATCCGGATAATTTGTTTCCTTGCCCGCCCTCTGAGCAAACATTTCATACATTATTTCCGCAATAATTTTCATTTTCCGCTCCTTGTGCATAACTATTGTAATATAACCATAGTTATTTGTCAACCATTTTAATAACTTTTGTAATAAAATTTTTAAAGGAAATTGAAAATGAACAAATTTGCAGAAAGATTGAAGGAATTGCGTATTGAAAAAGGCTTAACGCAAAAACAACTGGCAGATGAATTGCAAATAAGCCAGGCAATAATTTCTTTATATGAGAAAAATGTTCGGACGCCGACAATTGATGTTGTAATCACCTTATGCACTTTTTTCAAAGTTTCGGCGGATTATTTGATAGGGCTGGAAGATTGATATGAACAAATTCGCAGAAAGGTTGAAAGAATTGAGAATTGAAGAGCATTTAAGCCAAAGTGAACTTGCAAGAAGAACAGGATTGACTCAAACTGCCATTGGCAAATGGGAACAAAACAAAAGAACTCCATCTGTCGAGGCACTCTATGTTTTATGCCAATATTTCAAAGTAACGGCGGATTATTTAATAGGACTGGAAGATTGATATGAACAAATTTGCAGAAAGATTGAAAGAATTAAGACTGGAAAAAGGGCTGACGCAAGATCAACTAGCTGAGAAAACAAAACTTAATCAAGCCACAATTTCAGCTTATGAAAGAAACAAAATCACGCCAACCATTGACGCCATTATCATCCTATGCACTTTTTTCAAAGTTTCGGCGGATTATTTGATAGGACTGGAAGATTAATATGAACAAATTAAAAAAATAAAAATTGTGAAAAGAGTAAAAAAACGGGCAAATTTGTCCGTTTTTTATTATAGCAATTTTTTTCTACTCATTGCAGACGAGTCCGCACGATTTAAGATTCTTGTCGCCCCTTATTTTTTCAGGCTCTTTGCCACCTCAGTGAGGTTTAAGTGCAGTGCCGGACGGACAGAAAAAGTTCCGACGACAACATTATGGGTCCAGTAATTTCCGCCAAGACCCAGACCACATATGCGGTCTGCAGTCTGCCAGTAGCCCGACCGTGCACAGCAAAATAGACTCGGCTCAAGCGCACCGTTGGAACCAATATTTCCATCAACGCTATCGTGATTCAACTTTCTCTGAGAAATTGTTGTTTTCCAAATTCCATTATAATTGTCGTTGTAGCCCATTTCTGACAGTGATGGAAGCCAAATATAGTCGTCTTTCCAAGCATCGTTGCCGGTTTTGCCTTCATAGTGATAATCTTCATAAAAATTTCCCACTGTCGTATTTTGTGACCAGTTTTCATTTGGCAGGTTATAACTTCTTCCCATTTCTGTTGCTTTCTGCCCATCTTCCTGCCAAGATACATACTCAGGAGTTACTAAGTACTCTGTCAGTCCAAAATTTTTCATTGTGAAAAGTGCAAACGGATTGTCTTCGCTTTGATTTGCTGTGGCCTGTGTCAAGCCAACATTGATATAATCTCCACCATTGTTTAAAACAACAGTTCTCATATAACTTGTGCCATACATGTTGGCTGGCTTTTCCACTGTAGGTGATTCATAAGACCGAGTCGCGGACCAACGGCCATATAATGCCCCATCAATGAAGCCATAAAATTCTGCCTCGTCTGCTTTTCGGTCAGCCCAAGCGTCTTGCTGATTGTCCGCCAGCCAAAGAGTGAGAATCACATCGTGAGGCTCATTGTCTTTCCCCTCATTTGTGGTGGAAAGATAGACTGGCGTCCATTTCAGCCCGCCCAGTTCCACAATAATCTCTGCTTCGTAACTCTTGGCAGAAACAGAATAGTCCTCGTTCGAAGGAATTAAATATTCGCTTGATGTGGCGGGATTCGCAGAAACAGAAGCGGCATTTGCGGATGCATTATATGCGGAACGACCAGCGGCAAATTTTGTAGCAGCAGACAAATCCTCGTCCGCAGATGCGGGATTCATCTTGTTGTAATTTGCAATCATGTCTTCTGAGGTCATCCTTGTTGCAGCGAGGGCTTCAATCGGTGCCATGTTGTCCACCGTCGCTGTGCTGTCGCCTGAAATGTTCCACAACAGTTTGTTGACATTGCTCTTGTCAAGAACCTGTGACACACTGTCCCATAGGTCCTGCGAAATGTCATAAATAACAGAAAAGCCGCCCTCGATGCCAGTCGAAAGAGCAGCCAAAACAATGTTAGCCATAGTGCAAGTGATAACAAAAAGAAAAAGACAAACAAAGCCAGTTAGTTTTAGTTTATCAAAAATCCCCCCCCCCGCAAATTTTCGCTTCATTTTCGTTTTCTCCTTTTTTATAGCATTTTCTCTCAAATTTGAAATTGATAACATTTATATATATTTTTTGTTCAAGGTTACCAATATATTAAAATTCTTTCTTATTATCTCAAAAAAATTTATTTTTGTCAAGCAAAAATTTCAGCGATAAAGAAAAAATCTCTGCCCTGCAGAGTTTTTTTCTCAAATTTCAAAATTGTTTTATTTTTCAAATAATTTTTTATTTTCGCTGTTGTTATTTTTTCAAACTCTTTGCCACCTCAGTGAGGTTAAGGTGCAGTGCCGGACGGACGGCACGTGGGGAAAGAACATAACCGTCGCTTTGAGAACTTCCAGAGGCATTCAGATAGTAAGCAAGGCGAGCATAACTGACGCGACCCGACCGCAGCCAAGAAGCATAGTTAACCTGTTGTTTGTTTGAGCCAACAGTACCCAAATTACTCGTGCTTGTATTCATAAGATTCCTTTGATTGGTTGTGGTTTCCCATATGCCAATGTGGCTATTGTCAAAGCCGGTTTCTGTTAGGGATGGTAACCAGAGATAATCATTTTTCCAATCTTCGTTTCCTGTTTTTCCGGCATAGTTATAATTTTCATCAAAGCCATTTACAGTCGTTTCATTCCACCAGTTATCATTTGGTATGTCATACGGATATGAAAGTTGACTTTTTGCACTTTGTCCATCCTTCTGCCATAAAACTTTTTCGGGAGTGACCAAAAAGTTTGTAAGCCCAAATTTTTCCATTGTGAAAAGTGCAAACGCGTTGCTCTCGCTTTGCGTTGCAGCGGAGAGTGTAGTGATAGATGTGGCATAATTC
>CANQOO010000008.1 GCA_947625515.1 uncultured Clostridia bacterium | reverse complement strand
AAGGAGAACAAAAATATGAAAAAGAAAATATGGACGGTGGTCGGGTGTTTTGCCATGGTGCTTGTGGTGGCTGCAACGTCCGTGGGCATAACCATCGCCGCACTGCAAGGACAAGTTTCCAGCACATTCAACATTTCCTACACCGCCAAAAACGTCAAGGCCGCCGTTGTGGGTTGGGTGCAGACTTATGTGGGATTTGCATACAAAGATGAGGAAAATTACCCGAAATATGTTTGTATGGGGGACATCTGCCATATTCAACCACTTATTGTTGGTGGACAGGATTATACGGAATTTACAGGAGATGAAAGCGGCACTCTCAACAAGCAATTTGACCCAATTAATTTAGACTTCCAAATTGACAGCAAGGTTGTGAATGATATGAAGGAAGTGATATTGCACGATGGAACAGTGACAGAAGATAAATTTCAGATGTCAAATCTTATCATTGATGAGCGGGTCGAGTTCACGATAAGTCTATCAGTCATAAATCTTGATGGTGATTCTGAACTTTCAGTACAATACAATATTCAAAATTTTGATGAAAGTGAAGAAGGTGTTCGTACAGAGCTTTATTACATGCCAGACGACGATCAAATTGAGGATTTTGAATTTTCAGATTTATTACCACTTGATGAAATAATTCCTGCAGCAAACAAAACGATGACTTTCTCACAATATGCAGCTGAACTAAAACAGCAACTTAGTAGCGAGTGGAATGGCGAATTTCCATATTGGAAACAAGGAACTATAATTGGTGGTAGCGGGCATAATGTTACTGCTTATTTCTTAGATGCGAATGTTTCAAATGAATGCATGGCTGCCATGTGGGCCGGTATTACAAGATCTCTTCCTCAGGAGATGTATTGGTATGGTCTTGCCATGTCTGTATACAATCACATTAATGACGCCTCTTTCTCCGGCGACATAAGTCTCACGCTGGGGACGTTCTGAATCCATTAAAACAGACTTCCCGAAATTAAAAACAGGGGAAATTTTGAGATTAAAAAACAAAAAGGTGCAAAATGATGGCACCTTTTTTGTTGCAAATATTGTTGCCCGCTGCAAATATTATAAAGCAATGATGGGATAAAAATGTCTTTTAGAAACGAATTGTTTTCCTGCATGGGATGAAATTTTCACAAATAAAAAAATAAGATTTTGCGGGGAAATGAAAAACCTTGAGATAAGCAAATTCCACTTTGATTTATGCCGCTGATTATGCCTTGGCGGAATAAAAAAGTTTGCATAGCAAAAGATATAATTATGCAGAAAAAGGATATTGCGTGGCTGTTTGCCGTCATTTTGCTGGCTGTTGCCCTGATTGTCACCATTGTGCTGGGGGTGATGGGGTATTTTTCGTCCATGACCTTCCTCACGCGGGACGGCGACCTGGTGATTGGCGACACAATTTCCATTGCGGTTCAGCCCAATCAGGCAAGCGTGGCGTCACTCACTTTTGACGGCTCGTTTTTGCCCAACGAAAATTTGCCGCAGACCGTGCAAATCAGCGGAGAGACACTTGGCTCGGATGTGCGGGTGCGGGTGAAAGCAAAAATTTTTGGCGTGGAGAAAGAGGCGTCGTTCGATTTCATCACCACCGACCACTTTGAAAAGCAGAGTGATGGATATTATTATTTTGACGACATTTTGCATGGCGGAAACAAAATCACTTTCTGCAACTATGTTGTCACGCCGAAAGATGTGGACCTTATTTCGGGTGAAAAATATGTCCTGACAATTGTTGTGGAGACGCTGGACGCCCGGGTGCAAGAAAATATTTGGCAAAATGCGGATTTATAGCGTTTTTTGTGGACTTTTTTGGCAATTTGATTTAAAATATACCTGATTGAGGTGAATCAATGGAAGAAAGGAAATTTTCACTGCCTAAGCCGCCAAATGGTCTGCGGCAAGGCGTGCCAAACAAGCCCACTGAAAAGACAAATCGGTTTGGTGAGGCAAACGCCAATGCAAGTTCCCAGCCGAAGGATTTGCAAAATAACCGCACAAATGTTCGGACGAATTTGCAAAACAACCGTTCAGTTGCCCAACATGTTCCACCGAGTGACAATGTGACAACGGCTCCCAGCAAAACGAATGCCGGTGTGCAGGCGGTTTCGCAGAGCAGTTCAAATGCACAAGTTGCTTCACAAGGTGGTAGTTTGGGGACGGTGTCACAGAGCAACTCAAACGTCCAGGCGTCACAGGGCAATTCGAACACTCCACGTAATGCAAAAGTTCCACCTGTCCGTCCAAACTTGCCACCAAGACCAGAAATGCAACCAAGAAGTGAGTCGCAAACTGCCGAGGAAGTTTTCGAGCATGAGCCGGCAGACGAAACATCGGTTGTGACGCAAAAAAGTCAGGTGCATGCCGCTGAGAAAAAAGAATTGAAAAAGCGGGCAAAATTGCTGGAAAAAGTCAACATTCCGCTTCTTATCAACTACGGCGGGCTTGGCATATGTGTCCTCTTATTTGGACTGTTTGTTTGCTTGTTGGTGATTTAAAATAATTAAATAATTTCAAAAAAAACGCAAAAAACAGACTTTTTTGCGGTCTTTTTATTTTTCGACCTCATTTTTCAAACTTCTGCTTTTGAATTGAATAATTTTGGAAATAGTCTATGCATGAAAAAACTTGTGGTGTTTATTCTGTTGCTCTGTTGCCTTGCTGCGACATTTGCTTTAAAAAACGAAATGAATCCCATCTTTGCACTAGATGCTCAAAAAGTTTGCATAGTGGCGGATAAAACTTGCAACTTCCAGACTGAAACTGTGCAATGCGGGGATTTGATTTTCAATTTTTGCCCGGCAAGCGTTGCCCGAGAGAACATTTCAAAACTTGGCAATTTTGAGGCAATTCAGGTCTATTTTTTGGACATTTCTGTGGATGAAATCCTCAAAACTATGCACGCAAATGTGATAAGCAAAGAAAGTGTGGGCGAAATTGAAATTGTGAATGCATACACCCCATATTTTGGCAAAAGTGTGCAAATGTCTGGCAAAAAAGTGAATTTGCAAATTGCGGCGAAGAGCGGCGAGGTGATTGTGGGCTTTCCAATGATTTTGACTGGCTATTAAAATTTTAAATTATCATTTATTATAAGTTTA
Organism: uncultured Clostridia bacterium; assembly: GCA_947625515.1. Taxonomy (GTDB): domain Bacteria; phylum Bacillota; class Clostridia; order Christensenellales; family UBA1242; genus Caccovivens. The sequence continues at coordinate 31,899 of CANQOO010000008.1, read as the reverse complement.
ATAGAATAAGAATGAATTATAAGTTTAATAGAATAAGAATGAAATGAATGTGATATGTTTTGTAAAAATTTACTGACTGAGGGGCAAACGGCTGAAATTGATAGATATACTGAGTGGTGAAATCAAATTTGCTATGCTGACAACGCTAATTTTCGGGCAATTTAAAAAAATAAATATCAAAAATGGGCAAAAAAGCCCGTTTTTTTATAAATTTTATAAAAATTGCAAAATTTTTTGCATGTTGGTGTTTATTTTTTCGCGAATTTGGCAAAAAACATGGCGTGGAGGTAAAAAATGGAAATTAACGAGGAAAACAAAGTCAAAAGAAATTTCAAAAGATTTGGCACGCTTGCTCTTGCTGGACTGGTTGTGATTGGCGTTGTGCTTGCCATCGCTCTCAGCGTCTCTGGCTCAAAAGTGGAGGAGGTCTCAACGCAGCCGCTGCAATTTGGGGTGCCAATGAACAATGCAGTTGTGCTGAAAGATTACAGCGAAACCAATCTTCAACGTGTGGAGGGTGCTCCAAGATTTGAGATTCACCTTTCGGTGGACTTGGCGTCCGACGACAATGTGGTGATGTCTGTCTGCGATGGCGTGGTCACTGAAATTCAGTCAGACACAACCGACGGGACGGTGATTAAGATTAAACACGATGAAGGCTTCGTCAGCGTGTATGGCTCTTTGGACGAAAATCTTTCCGTCAAGGAAGGAGATGTTGTTCGCCGCGGTCAAGAAATTGGCAAGGCGTCAAAAAGTGCCGGCTACGAAAAGGGCCTCAACGCGGACCATCTGCATTTCACCCTCTTTAAGGACGGATTGGAAGTGGACCCAAACAATTATCTTGACCTTCAAAACAAATAAAAAATGTGCGTTGATGTTTTTTGGCAAGAAAAATCAAAAACTTTGTGAAAAATAGTTGTTTTTGTCGCCATGTTTGTGCTATTATATGCATGGAGGTTTGACATGATTTTTGATAAAGTTAAGGAATTGGTCGCCGAACAACTTGGCGTTTCACAAGACATAATCAAGCCGGAGTCTAACATTTTGGAAGATTTGGGTGCCGACTCTTTGGATGTCATTGAAATGCTGATGACTTTGGAAGAAGAATATGGCATCACAATTCCTGATGAGCAAATAAGCAAAGTCAAAACAATCGGCGAAATTGTTGATTTGATTGAAAAACTGAAAAAATAAGGTGTTATTGCCTTATTTTTTTGTATTTTTTAATTTTTCAAGATATTTGTATGATTTATTATCTTACTTGCTTCTCAACATATTTGTTCTATTTTTAATCTAATTTGTTTTATTTTTAATCTAACTTTTACTATCCTATTCTCTTTTTTGACTTTTTGCTTTATTTTTTCTTATTTATTTTTTTGCTTTTTTGCTTTAAAATTTTCGTTTTATGTAATTCTTTTGACTTTTTGCTTTAATTTAATTCATTTCATGGATTTTTTGTTTTTATTTTAATTTAATTCAATTCCTTAGCTTTTTTGCATTAAGTTCTTATTTTTGTTCGTTTTTTCGACATAATCTGACAAAATCCCTCATACAAATTTCTTATGACAAATTTTGTCTGAGGAGGGATTATGAAGGAGTATATCAAAGAGCGAACCTTGAAGGCGGCACAATACATTTCTGACACTCATCAAACAATTCGCGAAGCCGCCAAAGTGTTCTACATCAGCAAAAGCACTGTGCATCATGACCTGTCCACAAGATTGAAAAATCTTGACAGCCAAATGTTTGAACAGGTGCAAAAAATTTTGGATGAAAACTTTGATGAGAAACACATTAGGGGCGGGCAGGCCACAAAACATAAATATGAAAACGAGCGAAGTAAATGACGTCTTCATAAACGTTGCAACAACAAAACAAAAATAAAAGAACAATAAAACTAAAAACATAAAACAAAAAAAACAAATAATAAAAAAAACAAAAATCAAAATAAATATTAAATAAAAAATTCCGCAAAAATACGTAAAAAATGCCGTTTTTTTTTGCGGTTTTTTATAATTTTTATTTTTTGTTTATTTTATTTTTAAAATAAAAAATTAATTCATTCTCACAAATTTTTTTGTCTTGCATGCTTAACCCCTAATTGCTTGATTTTTTGTGACAAAAAAGACTGTTAAAAAATAGAAAAAAGCAAAAATCCAGCAATTTTTGCGATTTTTTTAATTTTATTTTTTTTTGGTTAAAAATAATTTTTTTGCATTTTTTTAATGGGCTTTTTATTTAATAAAAAATATTTGGAAAATAATGAAAATCTTTCGACAAAATTTGACTTGCACGGGCGGGAGATATTATAATATATATATCTCATTTTGCGGCTAAAAACATTTGGTTTGCAAATATTATAAGTGGAGGAACTCATGAAAAAGCTGGCTGTGATTTTGATTGGTCTCTTTACAATTTTTGGCGGAGTGATGCTTTCGTCCTGCGGGAAGGAGGTTAAGCTTTCGGTGGACACCACAAGCGTGGTGATTTTCACCAATGATGACGACGCGGAAAACTTCCAGAAAAAGACGGTCAAGGTCAACCTTGAAAATTCGGATGCCGGCGTTTATCTTGAAGTTACCAAGGGTGAGGATGTTGTTCATCTGAGCAGCCGATTTGCCTCTCGTGTCAACGATGGAGAATATTCCTTCACCATCCATGCTTCCAGAAGTGGGTCGGCTCAGGTGAAAGTTTCTTCTGTTGAAGACATGAGCCAAAGCCAGACGATTGATGTGACTGTCAACACTGTGATTGAAAACATCTCGGATGTGCAAGCAGACAGCGTCAACAACCGTTCCAATAAATTTGCCATTCTGGAAAATCCCGAAACAGCCGAAGGTAAGAGTCTTGTTTTTGATGAATTTTTCAGCTTTGAGCCCTTGACGGCAAACATCAATGATGTGGCTTGGACATTTTTTGACAACGAAGATGTTGCAGACACGCAACTGACAGACACTGAGGGCAGGGTGCTTGCCGAAATTATGGATGACAAATTGTTTGTGTATGACAATTTTGAGTCAAATGGTGGCAAGGTTAGGCTGAAAGCATATTTTGTGCAAAATCCGTCCATTTTTGACTATGTTGATTTTGACATTTTGCAAAATGCCACCATCTCCAAATTCACGCTGAACGGCACAACATCCGCTGGTGCGGGAGAGCAAACTGTGATTGGCGAAAATCCTTCTTCGTCTTTGGACTTTGTGCTTAAACGCAACGATGCAGAGCTTTCCAATGTGACTGGATATGTTGAGGTGAACTCTGCTCATCCAGTTGATTTGCAGCCTGTCTTTGTTCGTCAAACTGATGCCGGCAATTTTGAAATGTCCGAGGCGGAATATGCCAGATATTTCAGTTTTGACTTGTTCGATGTTCGAGAGCCAGATGAAGGGAACGGAAAATATACATACAATTTTGTGATAAGTGCACTTGACACCGAGAATAATTTGGCGTCAGGGACTTTCTTTTTCTATCTTCGGGCACAATATCGTGAATATGAGCATGCGGTGGACACCAGTGCAAGGCAAGCAAAGCTCTCTGTGGCATACACCGTTGAAAGCGTGCAAGTTTCCAACATGAATGGTGACGTCCTCAACGACGCGAAGGTGGACGTTTATTCTTCCTACGCCGGGGCATATGGATATGGACTGCATGTTATGTTGCGGCCGGAAAATTTGGTCGCCGCCACGGAAAATCATTACAGACTTTCTGTCAACCTCAGGCAAAACGCTTTAAGAAATTTGCGTGTTGCAGATGAGGGCGGCCGTTTGCAAAATGTTACGGCAGCAAACCTTTCAAAAATTGTAAAATTCTTTGACGCAAACGGGAGAGAAATTGTTCTTTCTTCCGATAATCCTGCGGACGAAAATGTGTATGCATCTGGCAGGACAAGCAATGAGGTGATTTACATCTGTGCGGGTGAGGGAATTGAAACTGTTGTGCCTGACCTTGAAGTTGCGTTTGTGTCTGAAAGTGTCAGCCCAAAAACGGCAAATGTTAAATTTGACCTATATCGCATTGGCGGCGGCACCGGCATTGAGGTGACCGAATTTGACGGCCGTGAAGATGTGCCACTTGCTGACAGATTCATTTCTTCCAGCCGCAGCAACACAACTCGCACACTGGAATATCAAAATGTGACAATCAACGGATTTTCTTCCTTGAACGGGCTTTCTGTTGTTGCATCCAACACATCCCGCTTCGTGTTCTCGGCACTTGAACGCGTTTCTTATGAAACTGACGAAACTCCTTCCATGGTGGTCAACTTCAAAGTTACCCTGGTCGGCTTTGACTTTGATGCTTCCACAACCTTCCATTTCCAGCATGTCACAGGCAGGCAGTCGGAAGAATTTTCCATAACCGCCTTTGTTCCGCTTGACGAGGCTTCTCTTGAAAATGCCAACAAACAATCTTCAAGTGTGTTTGAAGAAGAATATGCTGACCAAAGCTTTGTGCTGCAAGATGGCGACACGCGTGTGGGCGAAGGGGTGACTGCCAGCCGCTCTTTGTCCAGACTTGTTCTGGAAGCTGGCACAAATCTTCCGATTCAGTTCAATTCGTCCGCAATTTCACAAATTGAAGTGCGATTCTTGCCAATGTGGACATCTGTGCGGGGCGGCGGACTGCCGATTGACACAAATGGATATTACAACACTTTCCTGCGAATTATGGCAGAACTAGGTGACCAATATCCAGACCTGACCACGCAGGAGGCGGCAGAACAATTCTTCCGCAGCGAGGACGCCATAAACATTTTGGCGACAAGATATTTCGACCGCTTTGGCAATGTGGACAGCACGCTTTTCTCGCTAAACTCGCAAAATTCTCGCCTGACAATTTCCAACAATGCCTTCAAGGGCTTTGTCTGCGTGATGTTCAAAGGCTGGGCATATGAAGAAGGCTCTCGCGAGCAAATTACGCTGGCAAGGTTTTTCGCCCTTGAAAGTCTGTTCTCAGTGAGGACGCTTTCGTCAAATGTGAAAGAAAGCACAATCTATACAGCCGAAACTCTCAGCATTCCTGACGCTTCTTTGGCGTCGGTGAATGTGATGATTGCTCTTAGAAATGACCAAAACATCCCAACTTACACCAACAATCTTTCATATTTCAAATTTGTTTCCAGCACGCTGCAAGGATTGTATGGCGACACCGGCTTTGACGTCACAGGCACAGGCGACGGCACCAATCTGGACAATGATTATTATTCCATCTCTCGCATCCGCTTCACATCTGCTGGAAGATTTTTGGAATTTACAATAACTGCAAAATCCACAATGTTTAATCCAACTTTCGACGATGTCTTGACAATCTACTATGACCACCGCACGAATGCAGAAGGCGGTTTCGTTTGCAAAACGGACATTGTGCTGCACATCAGAAACGTCAACCGTGTGGAAAGCGTCACTTGGTCCAACGCCACCGAGGACGGGCAGATTTATCTCAACACTCGCTCCCAAAACGACAGCGAACGCAGCTTCACCATTGCGGCGTCTGTTCAGCCAAGCGAGGCATATGACACCTCTTTGCGATATGTTTTTGACCAGCAATATGCCACAAATCCAGCGGCCGCAAACAATTTTGAAATATATCAATCGGGACAAACCTTCAATTTGACACTTGGCAACTCTGCATCCGGCGGATATGGATATGTTTATCTTCTTCCATCCGACATGGTTAAGCGTGTCAACGGGCTGGAACAGGTGCTTGCATATGAATATGATTCCGCAAACGACACCCTTGTGGCAAAATATGCACCGCTCAGCAGGCTGCCAAGCATTTATGATGATTTGGTTGGCAACGACGGAACGGACGAAAACGCCGGGCAGTATTGCAGTTATTTCTTGAACAACAACGGGGAAAGAGTTTACAATCGCGACGTCATCCTCAAAATTCGCGTTATCTTTGCCGACGGCAGCAATGAAGAAACGGCAATTCGACTTTACACCGCTCAGGAACTTCAAAATCTTTCCGACACCACTTGCTTCTATCAAATCATGAACAACCTTGTCCTTTCCGATTGGCAGACAATTCCAGAACTGACTGGCGGAATTTTTGGACGAGATGAAAACATCACTCTCACATTTACCGGCAACAGCCATACTTTTGTGGGCAGAAACCTTGGCTTGCTGCGAGATTTGACTTTTGCCGGCAATTTAACAGGCACGGGCGAAGATTTTTATGGCAGCCGCTATGCAGGCTACATCGCCAATGTCAATGTTGGCAACATGCAAAATTTGTATGTTGATGTGCATTATTCTGCCGCAGAGGACAAATTTCTCAGCAGCAAACTTGAAATTGCATCCACAGAGGCACTCTCTGCTGTGGGCGGGCTTGTGGGGCTGAACCGCGGCAACATTGACGGATTGACCGCCGCTGGGCTTTCCATTGACGCACAAAAATCGGCTTTTGTTGCAGAAGGAGCTGCTGTGGGCGGACTTGTGGGCAGAAACGAAGGGGCGATTGTGGGCAGCAACTTCCAGTTCTTCCAATTTGTGGAAGAGGTAAACACCATCATGGTGCCGACCGAAATTGTTGTCGGTGGTTTGGTGGGCTTTGCTTCGCAAAACAGCACAATAACTCGCAGTTATGTCTATGCTTATCCACTCAGCACCCCAGAACACGCTTCGGATGTGGTGATCAACGCCAGTCAAATTGGAGCGTTTGTGGGCGTCAACCAGCGTGGGGCACAGATCAGCGAAAGTTTCGCATTTTTGGGCAATGTCCAACTTGCCACTTGCTCGCCATCCTCAACAGCAACTCCAAGCCTTACTGTCAGAAATTCCTACATTGCATATCGCACTTCCAGCACTTGGGCTGTCAACTTTTATGTGACAGGCACGGACGAAGAGCCGTTTGTGCTGACCGCGACAGAAGGGGATCTTTATGAAAGAACCATCCTTGCGATGCTGTCGCAAAGAGATGCTGAGGGCGACAACATTTGGGCGGTTGGCGATGACGTGGACAGCAACATAAACTTTGGCTTTATGCACCTTGCAAAAACCACGCAGGATGTTGAAGTGGACGTGACCGCATTGACAATCAATGACAATTTCTCACCGCTTCAATCTTTGGGCGTTGAAGGGGACATGGGCGTGCTTTTCAGATACGCTCTTGCTCAGCAGAACGTGATGCTGAGCGATGCGGATAAATCCGCACTTGAAAATCGCAACACAATTTCTTTGCAAAATTTGTTTGCACTTGACTTAAATCCTCTGTCTTCTCGTCAGGCGAGGGGCTTGCTTGTTTCGTCCTCTTCGTCAAACTTGACGGTCGCAAGCACATCTGTGCGTGTGAACAACACATCATTTAATGAAATTGAACTTGCCGTGCGTTCCAAGACTGACATGACGCGGCAAAAGACCTTCAAGGTGCTGATTTTAAATTATCTTCCAACCATCGATGCTGTGATTGGTGAAAATCACCTTCAAGACGGGCAGGTGGTGCTGCTGCAAAAAAGTAAAACTCAAAGCGTGATTTATCAGCTTGATAACGCCATTTCTTTGAATGGAACAATGCGGCTGCTTGCTCAGGATGAATACTCCATCAACTTCAATCATGTCGATGCAGACGGTGAGGAGATTGCCGCTGAAAGCCACTTTAAGGTGGAGCGAAACAGCAGCACAAGTTTGCTGCTCAGCGGTCTTGAAAGCCATTCGGCCGGCGAGGTTTCGCATCTTAGAACCTTCGTTGAGGTTGCGGGACTTGGAGTGGCCAACGAAAAATATGCTGACGGGCTGGCAAAAATTCGTGAGAGAAATTTCTCTGTGTCGGTGTATGACGGGGCGACCGCTCTTGCCATTGAAAATGCCGAACATTTGAGCTTTAAGGTGTCCGAAAACGCCACATTTGATGTCGTTATGACTTCCGATAGTGCCGCAGACGAACTTGTGTTTGAATTGGAATTTGACGGCTCGCGTTACACTCTTTCTGACGGTAGATTTGACATTGACGAACACTTGTCTTTGGATGTGACAACCAGCAAAATTGAAACACTTTCAGACGGGCGAACAAGCAGATATCGTGTTCTTGTGAAAGTGAGCGAAAACAAGAAACATCTTGTTGCAGCAGACTATGCAAACTTGAAACTTTTTGTCAATGCACTCAGCAAAGTGGATGACAAAGCATTCGCCCAGCAAATTGTGCTCAGCGTGCTGCGACAGAAAGTGGAGGATGTTTCCATTTCCTTCTATGGTATATCTGATAAGACGATTTTTGGCTCTGTGATGTATTATCGCATGTCAAGCAACATTCTCAACACTTTGCCACCATCCTCAGACGCCATCATGGCAATGACGGTAAGCCCGGCATTTGCCCAGATGACGCACTTCACACTCACTCATGACGCACCATCGTCCGCAATCACCATTTCGCGGCTGCAAAACAACCCGTCCTATGGCTTCCACGGGGTGATGGACAACACTTCAATCATTTCAAACGGTCTGCGTGTCAACTTGACGGATGCGGACAGACAAGGTGATGGCGTGTTCTATTTCCGCGTCTATGTTTCCAGCTTGCTTGCGTCTGACCAAGATTTGACTTTCACCGCAAGCTTCTATGGCGATGACCAAACATATGTGACCTCTCAAAATGTTGTTGTGGACTTCATGCCTGAGGCAGAAATTTTGGTGGAAGGAAAATCTTCCTATTTGATGCCTCGCGGAAGCACCGCCACCGTGTCCGTGAGAGTGGGCATTGACCAAGAATTGTATGGGCTTTCTTTGCAGGGGGCAGGCGGAGGAATTACGCTCAGCTCTTGGAGAGAGACCGAACAAGTTTCCTCTTATTATAAAGAATACACTGCCACTTTGACGGCATATGTCAGTGCACAGCTTCAAGACGGCAGTTCTTATGGAGAATTCACTGTCAACGCACAAGTTGCAAGGGTGATTAATGGCATTCAGGACATCAAGACATCGCGTGCCACAATCATGCTTGTGGACTTTACGATTGACGAAGAAAACATCTCACTTTCCTCTCTGCGAGGCACACAAGTTGTGGACGGGCAAGAATATGATGTATTCCAATCTTATGTTCAAACACAAGACGCCCTTGGCGATGTGCTGAGCTTCAATTATCCGTTGCTTCCAGAAAGATATTTGACATTCAATGCTCAGGAAGAAGAAATTGCAAACGCCCTGATTGCAGAGAGAAGAAAGTTCCAAATTGCCAACAATTATGCAAATCCAGAATCGGAATATTACATCAATCATCGCTTCGACAGCACGCTTGGGCAAATGGCTCCGCTTGCACTTAAACAACAACTCGACTTTGTGGAAATTGAAGGCGGCAGACGAATTTACACGCCAATCTATAATGAAGGCTACGGCAACATTGTGCAACAAAGACAGGGCTTGTTCCGCATTTCCAGCGATTACGACAGCCAAGGCAACGAGCAGCTGAGAATCACCGGCCTCAAAACAGGGTCGCAACTTATGCGGCTTCGCACCACGGTTTATTTCCAAGGGGCAGAAACAACTTACACATATCTCTTCTTGATTGTTGTCGATGTTTGGTCGGATGAAGAAATCCCAACCCAGATTTTCACTGGTCAGGAATTTGTGGATTTTGCAACCAACAGCGAGCAAGCGGATGACTACATCCTCATGAACGACATTGTGCTGGATGAATACACTCCGCTGGACACCACGCTCATCAAGAGCCTGGACGGCAACGGCTTCACCATTCATCTCAACAGCTTCAACATCCCAGAAAGCGGGGATTTAAACTTGGCACTGTTCAATCGTGTCACTGCTGGCACAACGCTGAAAAATGTCCGCGTGAATGTGTATGGTGCTGGGCAGATTTCGGTTGACCTTGCTCGGCACAAAAAGATTAACATTGCCGGCTTTGCTATCACCAACGAAGGCATCATCTACAACTGCGAGGTTGTTTCCTATCGAAGTGAGCATCAGACAGTTTCGCGTCCTTCAAGTGGCATTGTTGTGACCTACACAACTGGGGCTAATGCAGATGCATATCGCATGACGGAAGGCTATATGCAGAACAACAACATCGAAAGTGCTGTTGCCGGTTTTGCCATCACAAACAATGCATCCATCGTCAACTCTCGCGTGGGCGGGGAAAACTTCCAGCACATTGTGGAGATTGGCGGAAGATTGTATGTTCAAACTCAGCAAACCGACACATTTGTCATTCAGGGGCAGGGCGGAATTCGCAATGCTGGCACTGGCGGCGTGGCAGGGTTTGTCATTTCAAACGAAGGGCAAATCAGTGCATCCTTTGCCAAGAATGTTCAAATCAACAATCAGACAAATTCTATCAACTCCATCACTGCGGGCTTTGTTATCTCAAACATCAGCGGCAGCGTTCAGACAAGCTATGTTGAAGGCAGAGGCGTGCAGGGAAGCGTGACGCTTGACCTTTTGACAATCAACAGCATGGGGCAGGTGGCAGGCTTTGTGTTCTCCAACGGGGCACTTGTCAAAAACTGCTATGCAAACATTGCATTTGAATATCAATCCTCTCGCCCGGCATATTCGGCAGGATTTGTTTATATCAATGCACGTGACGCCCAAGTGAATTTGTGCTTCTCGGGATGCAGATTCTTGACCAACGACATCAATCAAATGCCGTTCTCGGGCGTTGACCAGAGCAACCAGTCTCTCAATCAAGGCTCCATCACCTTCTCATATTTCTATAATGATGTTGGCATGGACACAACAAATCAAAACAAATTCACTTCTGGGGCAATCGCTGTTGACCGCGGAAGAACGGCTCCGCAAGAGCAGTTCTATGGGTTCAGCTTTGCATCTTCTGAAGATGAATATGACGGCATCTGGTCAGTTTCTGCCACTGGCAAAATTTCTCTTGTGGCGGCAAACAAAATTGCACTGTCAAATCGCTATGCATCCTCTGTTGGAAATGTGCTGAACTTTCTTTACAACAACACAATCTTGGATGCGGACACATTTGAAACTTACAATTTGGCATATGGCAGCGAAAACAACCCAATCATCATCCGAAACGCACGCGATTTTGCTCTCGCAACAGGCGACACCAATGTGAAGGGCGGAATGTCTGCATACAGAGAATACTTCAACGACAATGAAGTGTATGGCACTTATCGTCTTGTGCAAAACATCGACCTTGCCGAAATTGACCAAGATATTGAAAGTGAAGAATCTGACATCGCAAAACTTTCCACAACAACAAAAACCTTCACAAGCAATCGAGATGGAAATGGCGGCATTTTTGATGGCAACGGCTTCTCAATTTCAAACCTCAACCTCAACCTCAACGCCAATCAGTTTGCCGAAGACAGGCTTAATTTTGGACTTTTTGCCAAACTTGACGATGCAGTCATCATGAATTTGGATATCAAAGTTGTTTCGGTGAATGGCTCCAAGAGCGGGCATATTGTCGGCACACTCGCTGGAACGGCAATCGACTCTCGCATTGTGGCAATCACAATCGAAAAAGCGTCCGAGCAGCAAACAGATTTGCGTATTGTCGGCAACAACATCGTCGGCGGCGTTGTGGGGGCTGTGCTTGGCACCAGCCGCATTATCGACGCCAAAGTGGAAGGCATTGAGGTGGAGGCGTCCTATTGGGACAATTCCAAGAAAGTGGGTGACAACGCAGATGCGTTGGGAATGCTTCGCTCTTCCATCGATGCCAACGACATCCCGGCATGCGAAACGCTTTCATATGGTGGTGCCATTGCCGGTCTTGTGGATGTGAACAACAACATCCAAAATGCTGACTATGCTTTCTTTGAAGCATCGTTGTCAGAAGAAAGTTATGACATCATTTCTGTCAAGGCTCGCCAGTCGGTGAAGGTTAAGGCGGAAATTGCTGGCGGACTTTTTGGCTATTTGGGCAAAACAACATATGTCTATGATGCATCAGTGGTGCTGAACGCAAGTTCCGCACTTGACAGCCCATCCTATATCACCGCAGAAAATCTCTATGCGGGCGGAATTGTCGGTGAAAGCTATGGGGCATTGTTTGCCACATATGCAAAATATGACGACGAAATTCAAACGCTGATTGAAGAGGGTGAAGCGGGATATTATTCAAGCGGAAATGCTTTGGAACGTGGCCAGCAGACCATATTTTCTCACACGTCATATGAGCCTGAAACCACCCAATCTCAGGGCAATCCGTTGTTTGTTGGAGGACTTGTTGGATTTATGGGCGGCGGATATATCTATAAATCTTATAACAAACTTAATGTCATTTCCTATTCCGATAAAACGCTTGCCGTGGGCGGCATCGTTGGGGCAATGACATCAACTGGAAATTCGTTTGTTCTCAAAAATGTGATTGGCCGTCCAAGTGTGGATGCATATTTTGACGAAGTCTATGCTTCTGGCGATGTCGGCTTGTGGAGCAACACCTCCGATTCACTTGTTTCCAACGCTGGTCTTATTGGGGCGTTCTGGTCTGCTGGATATGGCACACCGCGAATTGCTCTGACAAAATCTTTGGCGGTCAACTATCGCTCTGTTGATAGGTCAGGCGGCAACATTATGGACGACAAAACTCATGCGTCTGGCGGCAACAAAGAAAGTGACAGCCACTTTGTGCTTATCGGCCGTGCTTATCAGGGCGATTCTCTCACCCTGAAAGGCGGCAACTCACAAATTGCTTCGATTGAGCAGGCAAGTGCTGTGATGCCATACATTATCGATAGCTACGGCGGCTGCTATGACACTGCGGCAAACTCTTTCAGCGGCAACGAGATTGGCACAAAAACCGTAGGAGGCTTTGACAGGGTTGTCTTTGGGGACAATACAATCTTCATGAAATTCTTTGGATTTGGCGACCTTGACCAGTTTGATCAAGACAGCCTTGTGAGTATGCAGCCAATGGGGGATCGTAAGATGTCCACCATGTCTGCGGCATATTCCTATCTTGCAAAATATTTCTTGCAAAGCGACTGGGATGAAAAGTATTGGGAGCATAAGCAAGACCATTTGTTCCCAGAACTGCGAATCCTTCCGCTTATCAACGAAGCATTTTGGGATATGGACAACACCGAAGAAGTGCTTGAAGTGATTGCCAACAATCCATATGCGACCATTGTTGTGCGAGGAAGAGAATACCATGACGACGAGAACTGCACAAAATATGGCGACATTGACCTTAGAAGTGTGGCAAATGTCGCACCTGAAAACTTGTTTGAAACATTCAAGAATTTCAGCGGAACACTCATTTCACTTTCAGCATACACCGAGGACTCCGAGAGCTATACCATCAATTCGGACGCTCAGCCATATGGCGTCGGCGGGGAAAAGAATGCTGACGAGCCGGGACTTATTCTGGATAAGCCGCTCTTTAAAGAAGCAGAGCATGCCACAGTGCGTGGGCTTAACATCTATTTCTGTGCGGCGAATGAAACTGATGTGATTGATTATAGCCTTGTGGAAGATGAGGAAGGCTCGGGACTTTTGAACAGTTCATTTTTGTTTAACAACTTTGTGCTGAACAGCAATCTTGTCCTCAATGCCAAACAAGGGCGTGCCGGGCTTATTGCGGGTCGCTCAATTTCCACATCCTACGTTTCAAACGAAATCACGGTCCGAGGCGACAGCACCATCACCATGTCGGCTGACGGAGTGGCTGGCTCGGACAAAGTTGCCATTGGTCTTTTGACCGGTGAACTTGCACAGGCAAGTCAGGTTTCAAACACCACCGTTGCTGACAACCGCATCGTGAAGCAAAATGCTGACGCTGAAAAGCCAGTTTTGGTCAGTGTTGACCTTGCCGAAGACTTTTTGGATGTCTCAGCTGGGCTGTTTATTGGCAGGGCTGTCAAAGAAACAGCAAGCGAAGGCTTGATGGCAAAACTGATTCTCGGAATCAGCTCGCTTGACAGTGATGTGCTGTTTGTTGTCAACAAACATGGCACTGAAACCAACAGCGTAGAAAATTTGAGGATTGGCGGCTTTATGGGCTCCGTTGAAGGGGCGGACTCAATCAGTGCCTCGGCGGGCAGAATTGACGCTGGCAGCATGAGGATTTTGCTTGGTGGCGACAGCAACAGCAGCGTTGGCACCTTGGAAGGTGGTTTGGCATTTGGCGAAGTTGCTTCCTCGGCTGCTGATATGAGCATTCAAACAGGCCAACAACTTTTCTTGCGTGGCGGAATTTATCAGGTGGCGACTGGCACAACACCAGTTGCACTCAAAGTTTCCAACACCCAACTTGGTGCATTTGCTGGGCAAGTGAACTTCATCGTCAAGATTGGCAGCCTGAACGCTCAATTTGAAGTGGCAAAAATCAGACTTAACAACTTGACCAACTTTAATAATTTTGAAGAGGCTTTGCCACAATATATGCTCAGAGATGCTTCCGGCAGGGTGCTGGACGACCTCTTCGAAAAGAATTTGCAAGACTATTCCTCTTTCGTGCGTGAGGACGGCACCGTTCTTGCACTCAGCCCATTTGAAGTGAGTGGCAGTTCTGCGGACACCGCCATTGGTGGCGTTGTGGGCTACGCCAAGACTGGCAGTAATCTGACATTCATCGGTAAAGTGGATGTTGCAGGCAATTTGGATGTTGCGGTGCAAACCGATGATGTCAGCCCACGTTTTGTGGATGTTGGTGGCCTGATTGGAAAATTCCATGGCAGCCTCACCATAAAATTGTCAAGTGACGGCGTAAACAAAATCAACATTTCGGTAAAACAACTTTTCACCAGCGAGTCAAAACCAAATGGTTTCACGGCAAATGTGGGCGGAATGATTGGCGAAGTGGTTGAAACAGGCGGCGAAGGCGGCACGTCTGCCACAATGGACATCAATGCTGACCCAAATAATGCCTACGTTTTTGCTGGCAATGTGCTTTCCAATGTGAAATCGCTTAATTTTGGCGGGGCGGTTGGCAAGTTGAATGCCACCGGCTTTGAGTCTGACTTGCCAATCACCATTTCAAGAACGGTGTTTGGCGGGGCACTTAAAGTTTGGGGTGCCGATTATGGCGATGAGGTCACTGCCGGCGGTGTTGTGGGCGATTGGTTGCTTGCAGACCACAACCCGGACGCAATCAATTACACCATTTCGCACTGCTTCACATATGGCGATGTTTTTGTCAACTATGACGAAGAAAGCCTAATTAAACTTTCAAAATATAACTTTGGCGGGATTGTTGGCTCGGCAAACTATATCAACATCCAAAATTCTGTTTCCTTAATGACCAACTTCAACAATCGCTTGACAGCGGATGAAAACCGTCGTTTTGAAAACGGGAAATATAAGGTTGGGGCGATTGTCGGTGCATCGGCGGGAATTGTCAATTATGACAGCAACGCCTATTCCTCCATGGTCTGCATGGCATATCAGGTTGAAGAAGGCAACATCGACAGACAATATTTGAAAGGTGAGGACGCATACAAATATTTTGGCTATTCAAGTTATGTGCCAGACTATGATGAGTCCGGCGTGTTGAAAGTTGACGAGAGCAACATAATTGACGGGGCAAGCGGAGATGGGCTGTGGAGCAGCCGCGACATCTTTGAAGAACTTATCACGAAAAATCTTGGCTACATGCTTTCTGGCTTCACTGGCGATGCAACCTGTGGCGAGAAATTGAATCCGTATTCGTTTGATAATCATACATCGCAAATTTCAACTGTTGACGGAATATACTATGTTGAAACTGACGAAAATCAAAAGAAATTGAGCAGCACTCACAACATCTCCTGGCTGGCACTGACAAACGACTTTACCGGGGATGAGGTTCGCACAACACCACTTATGGCAGATTCAAACGCATTTGTCAACATGGCATTCGTCGGCAACGGCAGAAGAATGCAAGTTTCCGACACGCGAGGCACAAGTGGGTCTGCTGGCTCCGCAACAATGGGAGCCCTTGTGGACGTGATGGGAAAAGCAAAAACTTCCACAGAGCCATCTGTCAATTTCAGTATGATTTCTGGCTTGATTGTGGATCTTGACGTCGTTGCGGATGTGACGGAGGATGGCTCATACGGCGGCGTTGTCGGGCAGATGAATGGCAATGCTTTCATCTATGGCGTTGGCGTGGAAGGCGACCTGTCGGTCGGCGGAGGGACGGGCAGTGCTCACAACGTCAACCTCGCCGGAATTGCAGGTCAGATGCAGTCGGGTTTGATTAACGAGTGCTATGTGGACGCCAACATTGTTTATCGCAATCGTGACGCCCGAACTGTCAGAGTATTAAGCGGGGTCTATTTGGAAGACTATGGTCATGTCTCTGGCGTGGCAAATGTTTCACCTGATCTTTCCATTGTGCCAGGCACTCTTACTTTGCGAGTCTCGGCAATCAAAGCAACCTATTCTGCTGGCGAAATTAAGACATATGTGGATGCACCTGTTTACACTTTTGCAAGTGTGGATTTTGGTGGTGCTGGCTATGATAGATCGTTTGTATGGCTGATTGATGTATATTCCTACGCCAATGTTGTCACACAAATTGTCAGCGGCAATGTAGGGAACTATACGCCAATGTTTGTCAAAGAAAATGGACGCGGGCTGAATGCCGAGTCGTTCAATCAGGCGATAAACGCAAGTTATGGCGTGCAAATTGGGGCAAGCAACGCTGGCATTACATCCGACGCTTCTCAGGGTTATAACTATTCCGCTGCCAACGCAAGCAGCATGGCGGTTTCATATACAGGCATTGGCAAAAGTCCAACTTCCTCAGGCACAACTGACAAGCCGAATGCGGTATACAATTTGCGTAAAGGCGGTGACGAGACCACGCACACGCAGTGGTATTTCTCGCCATTCACAAACAATGGCTATGCATCCCACGGCTTTGGATATCTGAAGAATGTTTCAACATACACTCGCAAGGTGACAAACGCCGACAAGCTGCTGTTCAACTGCAATTTAAATGCAGACGGCACAAGACCAGATGATTATGGCAAAGAAAGAAACGCCAGCCCAGCAGATGCAACCGCTGTGCCACAATATGAATATCAAGCAGTGGCATATGGCGACATTCTCACCTCTGGCGGCAGAAAAGAACTCTACACTGTTGACGCAACAAATCCAACATTGATAACCGAACTCAACAAGTGGTTCTTGGGTGTGGCAAACTATGGCAAACTTAACCAAATGATTGACACCATTTCGGACGCCACTTCCGCCTCTTCTTCCAAGCCTTTCCGCTTCGTTTTGCAGCACGACATCGACATGGCTCCGAAAAATGATGGCACATACCCATCAGTGGAACAGTTCTCTATGGGCAGCATCAGCAGGGTGGACCTCATTTTTGACGGAAACAACAAAACATTGGATTTCGCTAACAAAATCGGGCGGGCAAGTGCATTCTTTAACAGCGTGAAAGGCATAATTGAAAATCTGAAATTGAATGATGTCAATGTGAGCGGTGCTGCGACGTTGGCGACAACCATGACGGGCGAACTGACAAATGTGACCGTCGTTGGGAATTTGACAGCATCTTCTGCGGCAACCCCAGTAGGCGGCGTTGTTGGCACGCTTAACGGCAGTGCCACAGCAGTGACATCGCTTGTCAACATCACCACAGAACACGGCGGTATTGTTGGCGGCGTGGTTGGAAAATTCGTTACGGCTGACGAATCTGCAAAAGTGGACGGCAACAACATCGTCCGAAACGGCAGGATGACATATTCTTCCAGTGGCGGACAAATTATTGTGACAGGCTTTTACAACAATAGCGTGCCTTTCAGTTCAATTGATAAGGATGGTAATTATGTCGCATCGACCAAGGTTAACGGATCGACCGTATATTTACACGACATGGTCGGCGGGCTTGTGGGCTATGCAGATAAGTCAACAACAATTTCCGACTCCTACAACGCCAATGCGGTTTTGAGTGGCTACACCGAGTCTGTTGCTCGCACAACTAACTACGTCGCTGGCGGCATTGTGGGATATGCGGCTGGACAGACGGATGAATGCGTTCAGCTGTTGCACAACTATAACACCGGTTTTGTCGGTGCGGGCAATTATTACTCTCCAAGCAACTACGCTTTTGCGGGCGGCATTGTGGGATATGGCGTCAATGTGAATATGGACAGCAATGTCAACGACGCCGGTATTGAGGCGTTGAGCGACATGACACCTTCACGCACTAACCAAATTTATAGCATTGATGTGAAACTCAGCGAGGACAATAAGGGCAAGCTGGAGGACAACAACGGCATTAATGCGGACGGATATGCAACGGGCAGCAGCGACACGTCTGGAAACAGTAAAGACGAAGTTTGGACAAAGGAAAATGCATATTTTAGTGAAAATCACATTGAAAAAGTCAAACAGGGCAATCAAAAGCCGCTGGAATCTCTGAAATTTGACATCACACTGACATACAATCCGGGCAAATCTCGTCAAGTGTATGCATACGGCATCGGCTTTGTGGTGGACGGCGTTCAAAACAACAACTCCACCTCCACCGACAACATCAAAAACGATGGCTGCATCGGGCAGGTTGTCGAGACAAAGAGCATCACATTTGATAGGCAAGCGATGTATAGGGGCAATGTGAGTGAAGAGAGTGTAAAGGATGCACTACAAAATGTTTGGGCGTCTTTTGACGCACGCACTCGCAATGTGGACGGCAGCATTGAAACGGGTGAGGAAAAGAGTGGCTATAAATATTATGTGAACGGATATGATTCATATGGCATTCCTATGCATATCTATAAAACCGATTATATGACCCGCACCTACGGCAGGATTTTGGAAGATGTGAGTGTGACGGCGACTGCAAAAGAATTGGAGGCAGTCTATGGAACGACAACTGTGCCAGGCTGGGAGAATTCTGTCGGGGTGGATGGAATAGACTATTGCCGAGAAGGCTATGTGCTTGGGGAAGATTATAAGAGAGAATATCATACTCTATCTTGCTATAAAGAGTCGTACACCATTGTTGACAACGACATCTTCAATCAATACAAGACGGGTGTTCATTCCACCACTGAGCTTGGAGTTTCATACTATTATAAAGGCATTTTCAACAAATTTAATGACGGAATTCAAGCCTCTGCATATTCCTTTGATAAATATGGATCAGTCACGAATTATCGGTATAGTATGCTCGACACCCCGGGAGATCAAACATTCGATTTTAACAACATAAGAAAGAATTTTCTTGGGAATAAGCAAAATGAACAGCCGAAAGCTTTTGACTCATATACAGTTGGGGGAGAAGGGTTCAGAGATGGCTTGATTTTGTCACATGACGACTTCTTGATGAAGCAGACAACTGAATATGCCGAAGGTGTGACTTTTGCCGGATATGACAAAATCCTCACAGGTGAAGAAGTGAAGGGTGTGGATGGCAATACTCTCGCCAACACAGGCTTTGGCCGTGTGCTGATGGTTGTGGACAGCGGGGATAAAACATTTGAAGCGATAGATAACCCGACAACTGACGCAGATACATCCACCGAAGCCCAAGACAAAATTGACGACATCAATAAAAAGACAGGCGTGGAAGGCGAGGATGAAGATGCCACCATCAATGGCGAAAAGACACAGATTGTCAGATCTAGCCAAGGCTTGAGCACAATCCTTGACAGTTCTGGGACGGTAAATGTTGTGCTTGAGAGTGATCAAAATATTGGGAACATTGCCAGCGGTAAATCAAACACCATTTTTGGTGGTGAACACATTGTGAAAATGACAACCAGAACAGGCTACATCCTCAAGGATTATGGGGCAAACATCAGTGACGTCAAACTGATGGTGGTCGGCTCATTTAACTCTGCGGGCGATACCCTTATTTCTGCAACGCACGCAATTTCGGGGCTGACGCTGTATGGCAACATCCGAAATGTCATTAACGACCAAAGTTTGTATACCATGGATGCAAGTGGCGATGTGGATGTGACAAGCTTCTTGTGTATCAATGGACTTGATGGTGAGGAAGGAACTATTAGTTCGATTAACGGCGATTCTGCCGCATCATTCTTGGATGCAGTGACTATTACAGACCCTGACGACAATAATGCCAAATATGAATCTCGCAACATCCTTATTGTTGGTGATGGCGGGAATGGGGCAAATGGCAAAGATGCAGAATCCTCAAATGATAGACCTGGCAACGGTGGATATAGTGGCTTTGCTGGGGTAGTTGGCGTTCAGAAAGATTTTGCTGGCTTTGTTAAAGCGGGCGTTAACGGTGTGCCTGGCTTTGGTGGCAATGCTAAGAACAATTCCAGCGTTGTTATCAAAGGTGGTAATGCTGGCAAAGTGGTTTCGTCTGGAACAGGCGATATCACAGATGACATTGTTGAGCCTACCAATGTCGCAAAACGTACAATGCAAGAGATAACGCAATATAATGGCAACTCCGGCACCAAGCAGTTGGAAGCCGCTCCAAAATTGGAAGAATATGGCAATACATCTTACACATATAACGGGCAAGAAGGTGCGTGGGGAGCATTTGTGTTTGGAAATGTCACCACAGGTGCATTCAGCAGCACTGACAATGCATGGTGGGAATATAGAGATGATGATGACAACTACAATGGTGTCACTACTACTAATTGGAAGACACAGATCGAAAGCAATGTTCATGCTTGGAAGGCAGATGATTTCAAAGTGTATGTCAGCCTCAAAACAGGCGAGAAAGGCGATAGTGGCAGCGGTGGGGTATATCAGTGGCGAGGAGTTATTTGGACCAGCGGCGAAAGCTGGAACTGGGGCAATGAATTAGGGCAGACCGATTTCTCTGGCAAAACATCGACAGGCGATGAGTTGAAACAATACGGCACGATTGAAGTAATCGGTGAGGATGCCATTCCTGCCGCTTGGAAGACAGAACAAACTGGAATTACATCTATGGTTAAGGGCAGTTTTAATCCTGGCAAGATGTATGTAAAAACAGGTCAATACGCCGAATTGCCTACCATCAAGGTGATTTTGCCATGGCATAATACTGCTCATGTAGAAACACAACTGCAATTTGACGGCGTTCATTGGAAAACCAGAGGCTCTGTCAGCGTTCCAGGATTCGCCTCTACAAAAATTCTGACATGGATTGACGATGCCGGCTCGTCTGGCACATGGCAACTGACAAAAGATGACGGCACAAAAGTCTATTACGACCCATACAATGATTTAGGCGTCATACTTGTCAATTTGCTAGACACGAATGCCTTCAATAATCATAGAGAAGAATATATGTGGGTGCAAGAAGACACAAGCGGGATAACCGAAACTACCGGCTCTGCCACTAGGAATATTTATAAAACAGCTTATTCTATTACTGTTAGCGGTGTAAAAGACGAACTTGAAGAAACGTTTACAAAAACTTATGGCCTAGACAATTTGGAATATCAACTTAAGGATACCGTGAAGTTGTATCGCATTGTTGATTCTGCTGCGGGGAATCTTAATGGAAAGTGGGTTGCGGATATCACAGTATCGGCATTGAATGACAAGCATTCGCTCTTCTATTACGACGGTGGCAGTTTCCATGTTTTGCGATATGATGGCAGTATAGATGAACAAAATAACTAAAAAGGATGAAAAATTTATGACTAAAGATGATAAAAATGATGCTAAGCAAAAGCCGAAGGAGGCTAAGCCTAAGAAAAACATTCACGAAGGGCATCGGGCAAGGCTTCTGCAACTGGTCACCAACTGCGGTCTGGAAAATTGCTCTGAGGTGCAGGCGATGGAGTTCTTCTTGACATACATCTTCCCTCGGGGAGACACCAACCCGCTTGCACATCGGCTGCTGGATGAATATCAATCCTTCACCTGTGTTTTGGAGGCCAATCCGGACGACTTGATTCGCATTGAGGGCATAAACAAACGCTCCGCTGCACTCATTTCCGCTTTTAAAGAACTTTTCTTCTACTTCTATTCTTGCCGCATGGGCAAAAAAATCCGCGTTTCAAATTTGCCAGAGCTTATAGATATCGTAGAGGACAACCTCAGGTTCCGCACGACAGAATATGGCTTGCTGATTGGCCTGAGCCCAACCGACTACATCATCCGCAAACAGATTTTCAGCAATCAAAACGCAAGCGAGGTGGGCATCGATACGGGTGCACTGACAGCATTCATCGCCAATGTCCATCCCACTTCGCTGGTGGTGGCTCACTGCCATCCTTACGGCAAGGCATTTGAGTCCACAAAAGATGTCGAAGCGTTCAAGAGAATCAACGAAATTTGTGCCACAATGGGCGTCAAACTTTTGGACTCGTTCATCGTGGGCGAGGACGGAACTTTCAGTCAAATGAACGAAAGTTATGTCCGCGGCGTTCATGACGTTGAAGAACTTGCCGAAAAGTTTAAAAAATTGCTGGCAGAATGATTGTTTTGACAAATGCATTATCATCAAAACAAATGTTCATACATTAAATCATCCAAAGTCATAAAATCGAAAGCTTTGGCACAAAGCCAGATTTATGCGAACATCCAAATTTCAAAATCATCCTAAGTTATTAAATTATTGCTAGCCGCGTTTAATTCAAGTTTCAGCAGCCGTCTGCGGGCGAGCAGAGAGCGGCTATCTCAGAAAAGAGAAAAGCCAGCACGCCAAAATGGCAATCCCAGACGCGAACAGCGACGAAAGAAAACACAGAAGAACAGTCCCAAAATTTATGTTTTGGGGCTTTTCTTTTGGTTTTTTCAGCAGTTTTGGCTTTTCATTTTCCAAAATCTCAAATCCATATGGCATCACGGCCAGACAAAAGACATCGTCGTCGTCATACTTCACCGAAATGATGTCCTGCCTTTCCAGGTGTGTGAGGATGTGCTTAACCGCATCGCTGTCCATGCGAAAACGTTTCGGCAACGCCATGATGATGTCGGGAATTTCAATGATTTTGTAGCTGCCGTCCGCACTTTCCTTCGCCAAGATGGAAAGCACGAGCTTCGATTTTGTGTCAATCATATCAATATTTTAAATTTTTTTGCACTTTATATGCATTTGTGCGTGCGGTGCGGTTGAGATGAGCGGCGTTTGAAGTGAGAGGCGGTTGAGGGCTGAGTAGGGCAAAAATTGGCTTACATTTAGATTCTAGATTTCGCCGGGTGGGAAAATTGCGGCGGCAGGCGGGGGCTTTGAATTTTCGGGTTGGGGGGGGCGAAATAAAACGGAGGGCAGCTTTGATTGCTCGGGCTAGGTGGTGTCGCATTGCGGCGGAACAGGCGTTGGCATACGGAATAAAAAAGTTGAATTGAAAAAAAATAAGCAAAGAGCATGCTTTATGACAAAAAAAGAAAAATTGGTGATGACTTTTTTGTGCAACAAGTGTCAGCAAAAGCGGACATATCTCATTTCGCCGCAGGAAATTACGCAAGCACTGTCCAAGCGATTTATTTTGTCGATTGAGGAAATTGACGAAATTATGGTGGAACTGGCGAATCAAAATTACATTGATTTTGTTGTTTCGGAAAGCAAAAAAGGCTATTTTTACTGCGTCAATTTGAAGAAAAATGGGCAGACGTACAACTCGGACGCAAAACGCAGCCGC
This sequence comes from uncultured Clostridia bacterium, assembly GCA_947625515.1. Lineage (GTDB taxonomy): Bacteria > Bacillota > Clostridia > Christensenellales > UBA1242 > Caccovivens. The sequence continues at coordinate 8,477 of CANQOO010000008.1, read as the reverse complement.
CGCACTTTTGGGCTGTTGGTTCTGCGGTCAATCTTTCTTGCCACGGTCAGTTTTGTGTTTGGGCTGATTTTACGAGCAATTTTTAAGTGAAAAAAATGCTAATGTATCTGTTAGGAGAAATAAGTGGGATTGGCGGGATTGTGGCAGGTCGAGCGAGCATTAAATTTGTGCCATTAAGGATTTATAACTTCCTGCGAGACTGGTTAAAACGCACGCGAAGCTCTATGTTCGAGAAAGTGAGCAAAAATAGAAATTAGGCAATCAAAAAATTTATAAAAAGAAAAAAGACCTGATTAATTTCAGGTCTTTTTCTATGAATCAATTCTTACTCATTTGCAGAAGCAAGTGCTTGTTCATACGCTTTGAGGATTTGTTCTTTCAGCTGTTCACGCACTTCAGTTTTGATTGGGTGAACAATGTCTTTGAACTCGCCTTCGCTGGTCTTTCTGCTTGGCATTTGAAGGAAGTATCCTTTGGCCCCGTTGATGATTTTGATGTCATGAACGACAATTTCGTCATCAATGGTGATTGATGCCACTGCTTTGAGTTTGTCATTGCTGTTGTTAACAACTCTCACTCTAATGTCCGTAATGTTCAAGTTTTCATACCATCCTTTTTTTAGTCTAACCTCATTCGGTCAATATAAGTATATCACCAAAAAAAAATTTTTCAAAACAAATTTCTATTATTTTCAATTTTTTTCAAAATGTGAAAGTGCAATGCTATTTTGCGATGTGAATTTTTTCAATATAAAAAACGCACAATTTTTGATATGTGTATTGTAAAAAATTTAATAAGAGAAAATGTGTTTTAATTTATAAAATGCACAAGTGTTTTAACATCAATGCGGCTTAAATCATAAAAGTAAACAAGGAAGCGAATTTGTGAAAATTTATATGTTGGGGATTGGCGGCGTGTCGATGTCGGCACTGGCTGTGATGTTGAAAAAGCTTGGGCATGAGGTGAGTGGCTGGGACGAAAATCTTGGGCGAGGCGTGCAAGTTTTGCTTGATAATGGGATTGATGTGGACCTGCCATTTGAGAAGATTTCAAAGCTTAAAAAGCAAACAAAAAATGGAGATGCCGCCTGTCGTCTTTGCAATGAAGCAGGCGATGCGGAAAAAAATAAAAATGCAAAAAACACGCGAAAAAGGCGAAAAAATGCAACTTTTTTAGGTTTGGAAAAGTTAATTGATTGCGATTTGGTGGTTCAATCGTCTGCAATTAAAGAGGATGATTTTCATATCGTTTTGGCGAAAAAGCTTGGCAAAAAAATCATTTCCCGTGGGCAGCTTTTGGGCTGGGTCAGCTCAAATTACGAGAAAGTGATCGCTATGGCAGGCTCGCATGGCAAGACAACCACCACTGCCATGATTTTCAATATTTTGCGTGTCGCGGGGAAAGAACCGACTCTGCATCTGGGCGGGTTTAAGATTGACGACAATCTCAATTATGCCGTCGGCGGGCAAGAATTTTTTGTCACCGAGGCTTGCGAATATCATGACAATTTTTTGTTTTTGCGGCCGTATCTTTCTGTGGTCACAAATGTTGAGCCAGAGCATTTGGATTTTTTTCGCACCTTCGAGCGGGAGCAAGAATCCTTTCGGCAGTTTGAGGAAAATTCTGAAAATGTCATCAATTCCACAGCGGACTACTTTGCAAAAAACATTTGTCACGACCGATTTGGCGGACTGATGTTTTCGCTTTTTTGCAAAGAAGAAAAAATTATGGATTTGCATCTTAAAATATGCGAAGAAATAAATGTGCAAAATTGCATTTATGCATATTTGGTGGCAAAAAAACTTGGAATTGAGGACTGCTTCATCAAGCAAGGTCTGGAAAACTTCAAAGGGGTCCATTCCAGATTTGAAAGAAAAACTTGTGCAAGCTTTGATAATGTGATTTGCGACTACGCCCATCATCCCACCGAAATTTCAAAAGCAATTTTTTCTGCACAAAAAATCTTTTCTCAAAAGCCGCTTGTTGTCGTTTTTCAACCGCACACATTTTCTCGCACAAAAACACTTCTGTCAGAATTTTTGAAAGTTTTTGACGGCGTGGAGAATTTAATTTTGTTCAAAACATATGCCGCACGGGAGCGAGAATCAGATGGCATTTCCGCAAGAAAGTTGACACAAATTTTGCAAAAAAACGGCAAAAATGCGGCATATTTTGATAATTTTGCCCTTTTGAAAGAACATTTGCACAAATTTCCATGTGACACGACGTTGCTGTTTTTGGGTGCGGGAGATTTGCCGCAAATAATGACTCAGGACGGCTTTGTGACATAAGAAAGAAAATTTGTGAAGTGAGAAAACTTAATTATGTCAACAATTTTTGTATAAAACTAAAAATATAAACTACATATTTTTGGCAATAAGTTTTCATGCATTACACACAAAAACAAATCTCACATAAAATGAAAATATGGTTAAAAAATTTCGTGATGCGGAGATTTTTTATAGGTTTTTGGACAAAAAAAGTGAGGTTGTCAATGTCTATCTGCACGGGTGGGGCTGCGACCACAAAACGCTTTTTTTCTGCCACAAGTTTTTGAAAAATCAAAGTTCGCTTTTCATCGATTTTCCGCCGTTTGGTCAAAGCAGCAAGACAATTTCTGACTGGACAGTGTTTACATATGCAAACATGGTGATGTCAATATGTTCGCATTTGGGCATTAAAAAATTTAACCTCATCGGGCATTCCTTTGGCGGCAGAATTGCCATAATTTTGGCAGTCTTGTGCAAGGACGAAACGCAAAAATTGGTGCTTGTGGACAGTGCCGGATTGAAGCCTCATCGAAATTTTCGCTATTTTTGCCGAAAAATTTCATACAAAATCAAAAAATGGCTAAAAAAAGACGTAAAAAAATATGAAAGTGAGGATTATCGCATTTTAACCCCGAATATGAGGCCAATTTTTTGCAGCATTGTCAGCACATATTTGGATGACTTTTTGCCTTTTATTAAAGCAAAAACACTGATAATTTTTGGTGAAAATGACCGCGAAACGCCAATTTATATGGCAAAAAAGATGCACAAAAAAATAAAAGGCAGCAGATTGGTGATATTGGAAGATGCAGGACATTTCTGTTTTTTGGACAAAAAATTGGCATTTTTGCTTGTTTTTGAGGGGTTTATAAAAAATTAATTAGTGGCGAACAAAAGCGTAGTTAATTTAATGGAGGGTAAAACATGTTTGTTTTGTATGCAATTTTATTTTCGATTGGGCTTACAGGTTTGTCATACATATATGTGAAAACATTTCAACTGGAAAATTACAGAATCAAAAAATATCTTCAAAAGGCGGCAAAATTTAATTTTTCTTGGGGCAGAAAAACGCCGCTTGTTTTCACAAATCGCGTAAAAAGGCTGTTTTTTTGCACTTTTTTGCTTAATTTTTTCGTGTTTTTAATTTTTTATGGACTTATTCCACACTTTTGGATTAATTTTGCTCTTTCAATTCTATTTTTCATTTTTTTGCCAATTTGGGTGGCAATTTCTTTTTTGTGCATGTGCCCAGTTGAGAATTTAATTAAAAAGAGGTTCATCAAAAAAGCAAAAGACAAACTCGCAAAATGCTCGTGCAAGACCATTGCCATCACCGGCAGTTTTGGCAAGACTACCACAAAAAACATCCTCTTCCAGCTGCTTAAAGAAGAATTTGACGTGTGTGCCACCCCAAAAAGCTTCAATACGCCGATGGGCGTGTGCAGGGCGATTTTGGAAAATTTGAAGGAAACGGACGATTTTTTCATCGTCGAGTTTGGGGCACGTCGAGTGGGTGACATTGAAGAACTTGCCAAATTGGTTGGGGTGGATTTTGGGATTGTCACCCCGATTGGGAACTGCCATCTGGAAACATTTGGCAGCATCGAAAATTTGGAAAACACCAAGTTTGAACTTTGTCGAAGTGCAAAAAATTTGGTGGTGTTCAGCGGGAAGAGCGATTCCAGCAAAAAACTCTTCGACCGCTTCGAACGCAAAAAATATTTGGTAGGGGTGCAGGGCTCTTTTGCATACGCCAAGGATGTGCAAATCACCCCGCAAGGCTCGGCGTTTGTGCTTGTGCTGGATGGGGAGCAGCTGAAATGCCGCACGCCGCTGCTTGGACGTGCGAACATCGACAACATTGTTGAGGCCGCTGCCATGGCTCACATTTTGGGGGAGAGCAACTTTGATATTGTGCGTGCGATTGAAAAACTTGTTCCGACGCCGCACCGCTTGGAACTTATCAAGGGCTTTGTGAATGTGATTGACGATTCTTATAACAGCAACCTTGCCGGCTTTAAGGAAGCCCTCGCGGTGTTGTCCAGTTTTGAGGGGCGAAGAATTGTGGTTTCGCCCGGCATTGTGGAACTGGGCAAGGCACAGTTTGAGACGAATCGCCTTGTAGGGCAGGAGGTGGCAAAGTGTGCGGACATCTTTTTGATTATGAACGAAACAAACAAGGATGCTCTCACTGCCGGGGCGACCAGAACAACTGATGGCAAAAAATCAGAAAATGCCAGCAAATGCCAAATTTTGTATGCTAAATCACGCGAAGAGCAAAAGAAAATTTTGAAAGACCTCCTTAAAGTGGGCGACACGGTGCTGTTTGAAAATGACCTGCCGGACAATTTGAGATAGAGATGCGACTTTGTTTTGAAAGCAAGAATTATTTTAGCAACTTTGTGCAGACTGATTAAAAAAACAGCTGCGAAGGCGATTTTGATTAAAACTATATTAATAAAATTAGCATCTGCTAATCTGCGGAATGGGTTATGCCAACAAAAAAACAGCCGGGGCTGTTTAGTTTGCACTTTTCTTTGCTTTTTTGATGCATTTTGTGCATGCCTTCACCTTTTTGCCGTCAATTTTGGTGGGTTGAAGGTTTGCATCATATTTTCTTGGTGCCTTTCGGTTGCTGTGGCTGACGGTGTTGCCTGCCATTTTGCCTTTGCCGCACAATTCACAAACTCTGCTCATGTCAATGCTCCTTTTATTTTCTATCGTGCCAAAAATGGTGCGATTTTTTTCATCGGGAAGGATTATATCACATCTTTTTGCAAAAAGCAAGCGTTTTGGCGGAATTTGAAAGAAAAATCTGCGGATTTAAATTTTTGTTGAAAAGTTGACCCTTCAAAAAAATCTGCGGATTTTTGAAATTCTGCTTTTGCGTGTCTGCATATGGTGGGGCGGAAAAATCATATAATGTCCTGTCAAGCAACTTTTTGCCTCGCGGGACTTTTGGCATTCTTCCCAAATTGCGACAGAGTCCTTTCAAACTGCCAATCGCGGGAAAATTTATCTCTCCCAAACGGAATAAAACATCCAGCATAACGAGGCAATCAATTTCTTGGGCGTGATGCAACGTGATATCAAAAACAATCCAACTTTTGGGCTGCTTTCGGGAATATTGAAAAAATTTGTTTTTTGTCTTAAAATTGCTTGTCAAATTTGTCTAAATGGTGTATTATATTTCCATGCGAGGGTGCAAAATCCTTTTTTGTCACCCGCAGAAACATGATTTTTTGTTGAAATTTTAAAAATTTGACACCTTTTCTGGGGGAGGTTACAATCCTTTGACAGTTGACACAAACAACTATTATGGAAACATTTCAATCAGCGACAATGCCATCCGCACTGTTGCTGGTTTTGTTGCCCTCGATTGCTATGGCGTGGTGGATTTGGTTGCCAAAAACTTCCGCGAAAGTGCAAGAGAGCTGTTCCATAAAGAGCGTTATGCAAAGGGAGTGACAATAAGCCACATTGACAATCGAATTTTCATTGACATACACTGCATTCTCAAATACGGTGTGTCTATCAGTGCGGTGGCAGAGAGCCTGAAGAAATCGGTGAAATATTCTGTCGAAAATTTCACGGGCATGATTGTTGACACAGTGAATGTTCACGTTGTCGGCGTTTGCGTGTGAGAAATGGAGTCTTGAAAATATGCTTAAATCAATCAATGGAGCGACCTTTAAGAAGATGGTCCTTGCGGGTGTCAGCCTGCTTGAACAAAATAAGGAATATATTGACAGCCTGAATGTTTTTCCTGTGCCAGACGGCGACACGGGAACAAACATGTTTTTGACAATGAAGTCGGCTGTTGGTGAAATTAACAAATGCATGAACACCGACCTTGTCAGCCTCTCGGAAGCGTTCGCCAAGGGGGCTCTTCGCGGGGCGAGAGGAAATTCTGGGGTCATCACCTCCCAAATTTTTAAGGGTTTCTGCTCGGTGACCAAAAATTGCAAGGAAGTTTCCACCAAAGATTTCGCAAAGGCCATGCAAGAAGGGGCAAGCATCGCTTATAAGGCGGTCACCAAGCCAAAGGAAGGCACAATCCTCACTGTCATCCGCGTTATGGCAGAAAACGCCGTCAGTTTGGCAAAGAAACATGACGATTTTGAAGTTTTCCTGAAAAAAGTGCTGGACATCGGTGAAGAAATCTTAAAACAGACGCCAGAAATGCTGCCAGTGCTTAAAAAAGCGGGCGTTGTGGACAGCGGCGGACGCGGCATTTTGGTGATTTTCACGGGGTTCTATCGCTTCTTGATTGGCGAAGAACTGGAATACACTTTTGAGGACGAAACCAAGCCTCAAACGGTGGATGATGTCATTGCGGACATCAATCAGTTGGGCGACATTGAGTTTGGCTATTGCACCGAATATATGATTATCAATATGTATAAGAAAACCACTGAGGCGGACATCACCAAACTGCGTGAAAAACTGATGGAAATTGGTGACAGCGTGATTTGCATTGGGGATTTGTCGCTTGTCAAGGTGCATGTGCACACCAACGAGCCAAACAAGGCACTTGGCTACGCACTGGAACTGGGCGAACTATACAACCTGAAGATTGAAAACATGCGAGAGCAAAACCGAGAGCTGAAAAAGAAGGCTCAGGCTGTGGAAGAAACAAAAGAGCTGGGCATGATTGCGGTCGCTCCGGGTGATGGGCTTGCTCAGATTTTCAAAGAACTGACCGTGGACGAGATTATTGTTGGCGGACAAACCATGAATCCAAGTGCCGAGGACATCGCCACCGCGGCGGACAAGGTGCCGGCACGCACAGTGTTTGTTTTCCCTAACAACAAAAACATCCAGCTTGCGGCAGAGCAGGCAAACGAGGTGACAAACAAAAACATTGTGGTCATCCCGACCCGCAGCGTGCCAGAAGGCATTTCGGCGGCAATCACGTTCAACCCGGATGCCAGCGAGGAAGAAAACAAAAACGCCATGCTGGAAGCCATCAAAAGTGTGCGTTCGGGCAGTGTGACATATGCAGTGCGTGACACGCACGTGGACGGATTTGACCTTTCCAAGGGCGAAATTATTGGGCTGGATGATAAGGCAATTTTGGCGAAGGGCAATCTTGTGAGCGAAACCACTGAGAAGTTGATTGAAACCATGTTTGATGATTCCATCATGAACATCACGCTTTTCTATGGCGAGGACATCCGTGAGGATGAGGCAAACGCATTGCAAGAGGCTCTTGCAAAGAAATATCCAGATTGTGAAGTGACCGTTGCAAACGGCGGACAACCAGTTTACTATTATCTTGTAAGCCTGGAATAATCCGCCGCAAAAATCGGCAAAATAACAAAAAAAACGGCGGTTTGCAAAATAAAAGCGGCAAGCAGAAAATAATGCAAAAAAAACTGCAAGTCACAAAAGCTGTGAAAACACTGTGGAATAACTGTAAACTGCAAAAGGCAAAATAACACCAGAATTAGAAAAGCAAAGGAGAGACAAATATGAGACGTAAATTCGCGGGGGGGGGATTTTTGATAAGCTGAAATACACTGGCTTTGTTTTGCTGTTTATCTTTGTTATCACTTGCACTATGGCTAACATTGTTTTGGCTGCTCTTTCGACCGGAATCGAGGGCGGCTTTTCTGTTATTTATGACATTTCGCAGGACCTATGGGACAGTGTGTCACAGGTTTTTGACAAGAGCAATGTCAACAAACTGTTGTGGAACATTTCAGGCGACAGCACAGCGACGGTGGACAACATGGCACCGATTGAAGCCCTCGCTGCAACAAGGATGACCTCAGAAGACATGATTGCAAATTACAACAAGATGAATCCCGCATCTGCGGACGAGGATTTGTCTGCTGCTACAAAATTTGCCGCTGGTCGTTCCGCATATAATGCATCCGCAAATGCCGCTTCTGTTTCTGCGAATCCCGCCACATCAAGCGAATATTTAATTCCTTCGAACGAGGACTATTCTGTTTCTGCCAAGAGTTACGAAGCAGAGATTATTGTGGAACTGGGCGGGCTGAAATGGACGCCAGTCTATCTTTCCACCACAAATGAGGGGAAAGACAATGAGCCTCACGATGTGATTCTCACTCTTTGGCTGGCGGACAATCAGCAAGACGCTTGGGCTGACCGAAAAGCAGACGAGGGGGAATATTATGGTTTCTTGGATGGGGCATTATATAGTGATTGGTCAGCGGATTGGATGGATGATAGCTCCAC
>CANQOO010000007.1 GCA_947625515.1 uncultured Clostridia bacterium | reverse complement strand
TATCCATTTCACTACGGGAGCATAATTGATTATTTTTTGAGTGGGATAATCGAACCCACAAAATCTGTTCCGAAGACCGTTGTGTTATCCACTACACTATGGGAGCATCTCTTTTGCAAATTGTAAGACCGTTGTCGTTGCAATTTACTACTTTGCCTGCCAATTATGTTGTCACTTTTGCCATGCCAAATTTGTGTTTCCTTCGGCTCTGTTTTGAAATGGCTTGTGTGCTTGATTGACAACTGACTTTCATTATACAACTTTTTTGCAAGGTTGTCAAATTTTTCTTGTGGGCAACGCGTCATATTTGATTGAATTTTTGCATGAATTTTTATGTTTTACACAAGTTTTGTTGGAAAAAGGGCTTCTTTGCTTGCTTTTTTTGAGATTTATAGGTAAAATATTTTTATATTAAAGGAGCGATTTTGATGAAAAAGGGAAAGAAATTTTTAATCGCACTTATCATCTTGGGCATAGTGGGCTATCTTGCCGGGGCGGCACTGTGCTATTTCATTGAAGATGTCGAGATTGTTGAAGCCCTTATGGCGTGGGACTATGTTGGCTTTGGGGCAGGTGCAGGTGCAATACTTGCGTTGATATTTGCTATGATGTCCAAAAGCAAGCCTTCCGCCAAGCCAGAAGCCAACACCAAAGGGAAAACGGCAAGCGGGGCAGAAATGGACCTTGCATATGATGCCAAATGGCTGGCACCGGAGGACATCCCAAAAAAGAGCGGGCTTATTTCCACCACTTGGGCACAACTGCCTTCGCTGAAACACACGGGCATTGTTTTTCAAAATCAGATTATCAATGGGAAATATCAAGTGGGGATGAAGGACGAATATCACTGCCTCATCATCGGAACCACCGGCTCTGGTAAGACCACAACCTGCCTTGCCCCGACACTGAGAATTTTGGCACACTCGGGCGAAAAGCCTTGTTTGGTTGTGTCTGACCCTAAGGGAGAACTTTTCACCCAGACAAGCAAGGTGCTGGAAGATGAGGGCTATCGTGTGATTTCGCTTGACCTGCGTGACCCGTTCTCTTCCACAAGGTGGAACCCAATGGAACATGCATTTGACCTGTATCACAAAGGCAAAAATTGCAGAAACAACATCAAAAAATGTTCCAATGGTGCCAATCCAAAAGATTTTGGATATCAGCTCATCAATGGCACAAAATATGGAAAAGAGTGGTTCGGCTTTGAGGGCGTGGCATATCCAGACGAAGAAAGTTTGCGTGTGGCGGTCAAGTCGGCAGAGCAAGTCTATTGCGACACCGCACAAAACGAAATTAAGGAAATTTGCAACACCATTGCACCAAAATCTAAAAACGCCTCCGACCCAACTTGGGAAGAGGGTGCCCAGGACTATCTGTATGGCTGTGCTCTTGCCATGCTGGAAGACAGCCTCATTCCAGAACTTGGAATGACCAAAGAGAAATTCAACTTTTTCAACCTCTACAAAATCGCCACATTCCGTGACCCTGACGCCGACGCTCCGTTTGAAACGGTCAGAAAATATCTTTTGCAGGGCAGAGATGAGGCGACGTCCGTTGTGCCGAACCTCACTTCCGCAGTCATCAACAATGCCCCAAACACCACAAAATCCTACATTGGCGTGTTGAACGGAAAAATTTCTTTCATGAACGACATCGGCATTTCTTATCTGACCTCCCAAAGCGATCTCAACTTTGACGACTTCACATCCAAGCCAACTGTTTTCTATCTTGTCATCCCGGACGACCGTGAAGAGCGTCACAACTTGGCAATTTTGTGCATATCGCAACTGTATAAACGACTTGTTGACAAGGCCCAGTCATATCCAGACAAAAAACTCCCGCAACACGTGTATTTCCTCTTGGATGAGTTCGGCAACCTGCCGCCAATCCCGAAATTTGACAGCATGATCACCGTCTCCCGCGGCCGCAACATTTTGTATGAAATGGTTGTGCAGTCCTACACCCAGTTGGAAACAAAATATGGTCAGGACGCCGCAAAAACAATCATCGGAAACTGCAACGCCCAAATCTTTTTGGGAACTGACGACCGAAACACTTTGGAGAGTTTCTCTAAGCAGTGCGGCGAAGTGCAACTTATTCACGAAGAAAAGAACACTTCCGAATCCAAACATGTGGGTGGAAAAACAGATGACGGCAAACAAAAAAGCACAAGCACGCAAATTCAACGCACAACCCGTGCCCTCATCACGCCATATGAATTGGGACAAATTCCAAAAAACACCGTCATTGTCAAGTTGTTCCGTTTTGACCCAATGCGTTTGAGGCAGACAGCAACGTATGAAACGCCGTTTTTCTATCGCAAAGACAACATCAAGCCGGCAGGCGTTGCAAAGAGTCTTGACACTGAAAAAGTTTATTATGACATCAAAATGAGAAACAAGATAATCTTAAAAAATTCCAGCCCGTTTAGCTTCTAATTCAAGCAAAAATTTTTGATATTCTAAAATTCTAAAATTTTAATCAAAATTTTCAAAAAAAAGCACAAATATGTGCTTTTTTATTTTCTTATCATTTTTTCAATATATTTTTTTTATTATATTTTTTAACTATATTTTTTCAATTACATTATTTATTAATATTTTTAATTATTTTGCTTCTCGCAAATTTTTTCTTGCGAAAATTGCGTGTTTGCAGCAATTTCATTCGTTTTTCACGCGAAAGCCCTCGCACGAAAAACTCTCAGCAAACACACTGGATATTGCAGTTATGGCATGATTGCAAACTTCCAATTCTCCACTTTTCACCGAAAGAAGCATGAGTTTGATGATGAGAGTGTTTTCTATGGCGACAAGGCTTAAAAACGCTCCGCTTTCGTCCTCAACACAGACAAATTTGTGAGTGGCTTTTTGTCCAAATTTGTCTTGCAGCATTGCTTTGGCGGTTCGCAATTTTTCCGCAAGCACGTGCGAATCCATGCTTCGGGAAAGTTTTTTGAGGCACGCCTGCATTTTTGAAATAAGAACAAAAATTTCGCAGAGCAGCAAATTAAATTCCTCTTCTTCCAGCCGCACAAAGACAAAGCCCTTGTCTTTCAGCGTTTTGGAATATGCCTTGGCAATTTGCTCAAAACTTTCGGGGAGAAGTTCGTCATCATATTTTTCCATATGCTTTTTTATGACTTATTGGCACTTTTTGTGACATAAAAAACTGCCAAATTCCTTGGCAGCACATATTTGTGAAAAAAGCTGTCACATTTCATGACAGCATATATTTTGCGACAATCGGCACACTGGCAGCAATGGCATCCAGAAAAATTCTGTTGACCTGTGCAGAATATGGCACAGGCTTGTTGTCGAACTTGATAAGTTCTTTCGGATTGAGGTGCAAAAAGTCTGCCACTGCCTCGCAAATCAAATTTGAAATCACCATAATGGCGTTGTCTTTGTTGAGGATGCCGCTTTCAAGGGCAGCCCCAAGAATTTCTTCATCATAGATGAGCGGTTGCAGGGCAGAATTGAGCATAAATTCCATTTTTTCTAGGGCAAATTCGTTGCCGTTTGCCCCCGCCAGAATTTGCCAAGACATGTAAAGATGATAATTTTCGGACAGCCAGCCCGGCACCCCCTTGTTGAAAAAGTATGCCGCCACATCCTGAGCAATGCTGTCGCCTGCAAGAGCGTTTGCACACACATCTGCAAAGACGTCCGCAAACTCACCGCGGTCAACGCTGTCCAAAATTCTTTTACGCATCTTTACAAATCCGTCGAATGCCACTTGGCGTGGAATGAAATCTTTGTAGTCCATTTTTAACCTCTTTTAACCATTACTCGCAAGTTCTTAGAAAATTTGTGAGAAAAGTCGGAAAATTGCTTGTGCAAACTTGGTCAGCCAGCGTTGTCGCTTGAAAAACATTGTGTCCGCAGGCTTGCAGTGCACGATGTCGTGGTCGAAATACTTGCGATATTGGGCGTTGCACTGTTTGGAGTATATTATGACGGTGTCCTCAAAATTTAGGGCAAAACTGCGGTGGTCAAGGTTGCAAGTGCCGACAGACATCAGCATGTCGTCAACCACCACAACTTTGCTGTGCAAGAAGCCGTCATACAGATATATTTCTGCACCCAATTCGGCAAATTCTTTCAAATATGAAAGCGAAACCCAGAAGATTGTGCGATAGTCCGGCTTGGACGGGAGCATGATTTTCACCTCCACGCCGCTGGCAAGAGCGATGCGAAGGGCACTTAAAAACGCCTCGTCCGGCACAAAATATGGCGTTTGCAGCAGAATGCTTTTTTTTGCATTGGTCAGCATTTTGATGTAAACCTCTTTGATGTTTTGCACCTCGCTGTCCGGCCCGGAGCAGACCACCTGCACGAAAGCGTCCCCGCCAATTTCCGGCTTTGGGAAAAGCCCCTCTTCAACATATTTGCTTGCAGTGAAATTCTCTTTGTTGGCATATCTCCAATCGTTGAGGAAGGCGTTTTGAAGAGGATACACGCCCGAACCGATCATTCTGATGTGGCAGTCCCGCCAAGGCGAAACACGCTTTTTTCTGCCCATGTGGTCATCACGAATGTTTATGCCGCCGGTGTAGGCAATTTTTCCGTCAATCACAACAATTTTTTTGTGGTTGCGATAGTTAAGTTTCAAGTTGATAAGTCGAATATGGGCAAACGGCGGGAAAAATTCCGCCACCTCTCCGCCCGCTTTCTTCAATTTTCGGAAGAAACGTCTTGGGGCGTGCAGGCAGCCAACACTGTCATATATGAGTCGCACTTTCACCCCTTCTTTCGCTTTTTTGATGAGAGCGTCCATCACCTGCTTGCCAACATTGTCGTCCGCGAAGATATAATATTCCATATTGATGCTTTCTTTCGCATTCTCAATGTCCGTGAGAAGGGCGTTGATTTTGTCATCCCCAAACAGGAAAAATTGGATGTCATTGCCCGGGCAAATGATGCTGCCATACTTATAGCAGCAGCTTATCATTCCCATTTCGTCTTTCAATTTCTCTTTGCTGGATTCGTCCGAGAGAAGATAGTTTGCAATCGCCTCGTCATATTCCACTTCATACAATTTGTGGTCGGCAATCATCTTTCTGACACGCACCGAAAGGCCACTGCCAAACACGATGTAAAGCAAATATCCCACAATAGGCAAAATTGTGAGGATTGTTGTCCAGCTTATGATGCTTGAAAGTTTGCGTCTTTCAAGAAACACCATGGAAAGAAACAATAGGAAGTTGATTGAAATATAGGCGATAAAAACCCAAAACCAAACGTTCATAAATTCACCTTAAATATTTTTTATCGCTGCAAAGTTTCCTTCGCTGCAATGCGTCTTTGGGACTGCCCCAAATTTATGGGGCAGTCAGACGAACTTTCTCAAAATTATGGGTCAGATGTCCCGACGGCATCAACATAAAGTTTGAGCCTGATTATGAATGACCTGCCAGAAACTGTGACAAGGAATTGCCCTTCAAAGTCTGGCGAGCCTGCCACGCCACGCTCCAATTTTGAAATGCGGTCCATAACGGAGAGCATGCCTGTTTTTTCATCCAAAGTATAATATGCCACAACGCCGCTCACCTCGCCATCGTCGCTGGCAGAAAGGTGGGCATTGATGGCGTCAAGCACTTGCTGATTCACATTTGCCAATGCGAACGGCACGCTTTCGCCAAGTTTATCAACAGTCACTTCAATTTCGTTTTCATTTTCGTGGAAATAGAGCAGCAGTGCCACTCTCTTGATGCGAATTGGCCCATCCGCAGCCAAGCGATATGTCACAACAAACTCTTGCCGCTCTTGATTTGCAGACGAAACTTCAATCTGGCTGCCAATCCCGCTCAGCACGCCGGTGCTTGCACGGGTCTGAATGGTGTAGAACGCTCTTGTGCCACCTTCCGTTTCGGATGTGCCGTCTGGAATTTGCAAAACTTGACGAATCTTTCCTTTGATGGCGTCGGCTTCGACAAAGAATTTGTCTGGCTTGCCTTTTTCGGTTGCAGGAGTTTTTTGTCTTGTCACAAACATTCCTGCAGTGCTATCCACAGTGGAAGAAATGGTCTTGAAGGAAATTTGAGCACTCTGCACTGTGACCTTGCCATGAGAATCGGTGGCAACAATCAAGAAATTCTCCTTGACGCTGTTGCCCGACCCGCCTTTGGCAACATAAATGGCGTTTGCGTTCAGCACTTCGCCGTTGTTTCCGCCAAATGAGCGGAACTGATAGGTTGTGCCGTCTTCGGTTGTTTCGAACAAATCCTTGACAAGGCTTTGCAGGTTGCAACTCTGTCCAACCGTCAATGCAACACTGATTGGCTTTGTTCCTTCTTCATACAGATAGAAAGTGGCCTTGTGCACGATGTATTTGTCGGAAGATGAGAAGATGAGCGTCTTTTCTTGAATTGCTCCGTCCGCTTTATTCAAACTTAAAGGTGCGACATTTCCGCTTGACCCCATTCTTCTGTCAATTCTTTGCACAGCGTTGGTGTTTTCATCAAACACAAACCATGTGCCATCCCCACTTTGCAGTCTAAGCAAGTTGTATTCAACCGTTTCAGCATCTTCCAACCTCAAAGCAATGGAGTTTTGCTGAATTGTGTCAGTGCCAAATACGTGCATTGTCAGCGTGCAAAGCTGCCAAGCATAGTCACTTGTGGCTGGGTCTCTGCTTGTGACAAGAAGAGTGACTTGTTGCTGACCAGCCTCCGAGAATGTCCAATGATTGATGTTGTCGCGGCAGTAAATCTCGTCGCTGCCAACTTTCAGCACGTGATATACCTTGTTTGCATTGCCGGTGATGCCAATTTCCGCATCCTTATCTTTAAGCAGCTGCGAGAAGTCAATTACGGAGCCGACATTGCAAGCATATGTGCCAAGATTTTTTGTTGTTGTTTGCAGTGCATTGCTTGTGCTCAGCGAGCCAGCAGAACCTCTCAGCGTCCAATTTGAAGGAAGCATCACAAAAGAATCACCATTGACAAATGTTCTTTGCGTGTTTTGACCGCTTATAAGAACTGGGTCGCCAAATTTTGGCACAAGGCGGATGCTGAACTTGGCAAGTTCGAGGATGGTGTTGGATTCTTCAAAGTTGCCATCCGCACCCGAAACTTTCACATAAATTGTCAAAAGCAGCAAATCGTCTGAGATTGTGAAGTTGCGGGATGTGCTTAGAGTGCCAAATTCATCAACAAATGCCGAGCCGGATGGGTCTGTGGATGAGATGACAAAGTTGAACTCATATGGCTGAATGCCTGTGGCAAGTGATGTGGAGTTTTCTCTGTTGAAGTCAGAAACATGCACATCTCCGCCAAACGAATCTGTTTTTCCTGCCCAGCCACGCAGTGGAACAGCATAGAAAGTCTCGGAAGTGCCATTTTGCAGCTGATAATAATCAGAAACCTCAATTGTGTCGCCACTTGCAGTCAGATTTTGCTTTGTCGCAAAACTGTATTCAGGGTGAATTGTAAAGTCCTGAGCAAACTGATATATTTTTTCGTTTTTCTCATACAGGAAAAACAGTTTGCGGCTCATGGTCTTTTCGCTGCCCAGTGCCTTGACACTTGGGATATACATGCGAAGTGACGCGTTTGCAATTCCTATGTCTGAGGTGCCATATTTTTCAATCGTATTGCCTTGGCATACGTCAACTGCTTGGCGAATTTGCACTTTGCCCATGTTGCCCCATCTCAGGCAGCCAACTGACAAAGTTTTTGTGCTTGTGCCGTCATCTCTTGCACCATTGTAAGCAAACACGGCGTCTCTTGGCACAACCTGAACGCGTGGGTTCAATTTTGTGAAACGATAGATATAGAATGAATCGCCTTCTGCCAAGTTTTCTTCCTTGTCATCCATATCAATCAGGTTGTCAGTGATGCTGATGTATTGCGTCTGAACATAGTCTGTGTTGTTTGTGAGAGTGATTGGTGTTGTTTTGATTGTTTTGCCGTTATAGTTTTTGAATGTCACAACGCCTTGGTCAAAGACAGCATCTGGCTGAGAAGATTGCGTGAATTTCACATCGTGCAGCAAGATGAATGTTGTGCTTTCGCCAGGGTCAAGCTCAACTTCAAGCGTGTCGTTCAGCACGTCGCCAGTGTAAGTTGGCATTGGAGAATCTCCGTCGCGAAGGTCTTTTGCCTTTCCTTCTGTGCCAAACAAGTCCTCTTCTTCTCTTGAAATAGAAACTTGTTTTGAAAGCACAGCTTCAACAGTTCCTCCTCTTGGAAGCTTTTTGGAAAGCACGATGTTCATGGTCACATCATTGAGAATTTGCCCATGCCCAAACAGTCTAGGAGCAATGTATGGCACTTTGAACAGCAAGCTTTGTACCAGCTTTTTGCCGACTGAGAAGCTGCTTCCGTCATAGAACTGATGATTCTCGCCCGTGATAAGCGTTGTGCCTTGGGTGTTGTTTGTGCTTGTGTCAATCAGTTTGCCGCCATGCCAGAACTCAATTCTTGCAACTTTGATGTCGTCCAAACTGGAAACAAATTGTTGTTTCATCGCGTCGTCCACAGGTGTGTCTTTTTCAAAGCCATATGCAGGGAAGTTTGCAAGTGTGACGGTGTGAATGTTTGCCAAGCCATCCTCGGAATCTGGGTTGCTGAAATCAGGCTGTGCATAACTTGGGTCCTCTTTAAACAACAGTGTGATTGGCTTGCAAGGGTCTTCGGTGCCTTTGGTCTCGTCAACAATGTCAACAAAGCTGCCAGATTTAGATGTGCCGTAGCGAAGTGATGCATCTTTGGCATCTCCGACATATTTGACATACACAGTGATGGTCGCCCCTTCAAGCATATCCTCCGTCACATTATCCTTCTTGATGTCCGCCTCAGTTTTCCAATTATTGCCGTCGTCGTTTATTTTCCATGATGTGCTTGCAGATGCACTTTGAGATTTTGTCAACATCCACACGCCATCCGCAGATGTTGCCAGTTGTGCAACAACTTTTATGGTTGAAGCGGAACTTCCTGTTCTCAGTTCGTCGTGCCCCTTGACATATTTGAAGGAAGAATATTGAACAAAGCCGGCGTTGTCTGTCTGAGTGGTAATCACTCTAAATTCCGTGCCGACAGCAATGGAATCGCCCTCAACAAGCAGTGACGTGCTGGAAGATTTGATGGTCGGTTTGCTGGACGCAACAATCTTGAAGAAGAAACGTCCCGTGAAGCCAAACTTGTTTTCAAAATCGATGTAATAAAGCTTTTCGCCAAGTTCAACGATGTCGCCCGCAAGGCCAACAGATAGTTTGTATGTGCCCGAGTCTGCCGTCGAAGTGCCTTTCCACCAGCCAGAAGCGGTTGAATTCCAGCCAGTCCCAAAATTGAGGGCATCAAGCAGGTCGTTATGCTTGGTTGTTACGCCGTCCGTGACAACCGTTTGATCGCGGCCAAATTCAAAAGTGAATTCTCTGGCAGAATTTGTCTTTCCGCCAAACATGTTTGCCGTCACAACAGAGCGTTCAATGGCGTCTGTGGCTTTTTCCACGCCGTCAACATCAGTGTTGACAAGATTGAAGAAGGCATTTTTCCCTTGTTTGAGAATCTGGTCGTTTGTGATGACGAACGGATTTGCATAGTTGTTTGCAACGGTGTGCCGCAAGCCAAATGTGCGAGACACGTCTGCCATGACAACCCCTGAATCGGAAGTGTAGTTTTGTTTGAAGCTGATTGATGTGTCGTTCTGGTTTGCTGCAACATAGCCATTCATGCTGTTTGGAACAACCCTGAAAAGAATGTTGTGATATTCACTGATTATGCTTTCATCAGAGCCGCCCATGTCAACAGAATAAATCACTTTCACCATCACGTGGTTGCCGTCGTTGCTTGCACCCTGTGCGGAGATTGTGTAGTCAATTTCTCGACTGGATGAAGCCTCGCCCTGCTGAGTGTCAACTTGACCAATTGTGGTCAAATAGTTGTATGTGTTCGCCTGATTGTTTTCCCCGTTAATCGCAAAGCCGTTTGCACGAGGTGTCAGCCCGGTGAAATAATATATTGTGTCCTTATTTGCAAGTGTGACAGGAGTGCTTATCAGACTCTCGTGAATCTGACCGGCACTGACTGCAAGGTCAATTTCTCTTTGCGTCCAAGTTGAAGGCAACTGGTCAACAGGTTTGGTGTCTGTGACAATTGGGGTGTCCGCAAAGCCATAGATTTTCAGGTCAAAGTTTCCAGAACCCTGTCTCATCATTTCGCGAGTGTAATCTGTTCCGCGTCTGGTGCTGCGAATATGCAGCTGATTGTTAAGCGTATTAGCCCCGCCGTCGCCAAGAAGAACATAGTCATGTCCGGCAACAATTTCCAATGTGAGGTTGTCGCTGCCATCTCCGTTTTCTGCCACGCCAGTGATGCCAAAATCAATCGTCAGATGCACGTTGTATGTGCCGCTGGTGAGGATGGCATTTTGGATGCCGCCTTTGGCAATGATGACGTCATATTTCACGCCCTCGTCGCCATTTGCCGCTTCTTTGTTTGTCAAAACAAGGTCTGACGCCTTGGTGAGAACGCGTGTGGTGGTGTCTTCGTCCACAACAATTTCCCTTGCCAGCACAAACTGCATGGTGTCGTCAAACACAATTGGCATTTCGTCGCTTGTGCCAAGAGCATACATTGCCACAAGCCTGGATGTGACTGTTGGAAGAACATTGAATGTGTTTTCCAAATTAAGTTGTTCCATAAAGCCGCCTGTGCGGTCATAAGTGCGATAAACCCCGTCAAGGTGGAAGCCGGTCAGCGGCTCGCCAACGTCTGCGTTCACAACAACGTTTGCAGTTGGAGCGGTGACGACAACGTGTTTAATAACCGAGCCGTCGTCCACAAATTTAAGGTGATAAGTGCCTGCCTGTTTTGCATTGAACTGCACAATGCGGTCGTCGCCAAAAATTCTCTTGTCCGAATATGTGGCAATGTCTTCCGCATAGATGGTTTCGCTGTCGTTGACATAGTTTGTTGCGTTTCGCACAACTCCAACGGCTGCCGAGCCAACCCGCATAACTTGCACAACATAGTTGCTGTTTTGTCCTTTCAAGGTTGCACGCACTCCGTTGACCATGATGCCAAATTCCACGCGGCCATCATTTGTTGGGTCAACAAGTGAGAATGTCAAGCGAATGTTTTGAGCGGCTTCCGCATCCAACAAACTGCCATCTGCCGTGAAGTTCTCCGGCTTGATGACGCGGTTGGTGTGACCAGAGCCAACATATTCCACCGCCAGGTTGACATTTTCAAGTTTTGCCACAAAAATCGTCCATTGCTTCTGCAAAGAATATGCTTTAAGTGCTTCCACATTTTTTACAGTCACTCTTGGCAGAACGCTGCTGCCGTCTTTCATGGCAAATTCTGTTTGAGTGTTAAAGAAGTTGTCAATCAGCACATCATAGTTTGAAGAAGTGCTTGCTTCCACAGCTGTGGTGAGATATTCCACATTTGTATGTGTTTTTTGGTCAGGTGCCGGTGTATGCAACTGCACATCCACGCTTGGCATAATCTGGAAGGTCAAATTCAGCACAAATGTGAGGCTGAATGCCACATCACTGCCGTCAACATTTTTCTGACCATTTTTGAAGGTGTATGTGACATAAAAATCTTTGGATGACTCAGTGTATCCGCCGACAAACATCGGCACAAATGTCAATTTTTGTCTTTCGGAAGGTGCGGAGGTCATCCACTCTGCCACGCCGCCATCAAGATTGGTGTATGGAACCTCCTCTTGCTCTGCAAAGGCATATTCCCCAGATGTGCCTTTCAGTGCAAACTTGGCCTTTTCCACAAGTTTGTCTTGCTTGCCAAAAGCATCCTCGCTTGTCACATCGCCGTCACTTACGTCATACATGCCAAGCACGTACTTTACTCCGCCATACACAGTGCCAAGGTCTGCATGGAGGATGTCGCTCACATTCACGCTTTGTGCAACGTCAAGAGAGAAGTTGAATGTGTAAGAAGAAGATGCACCACCAGTCACTTTTCGTGTGATGACAGCCTGGAAATTGAATGTGACGCCTGCTGGAAGATGAGCAAATTCAATCTTGCTTGCAGACAAATCGGTGGAATCGCCCGCGGTCTGCTGCGAAATTTTAAGCAGTGCATGTTTTTCCACTTCCACAGCTCCAAACGTCACCTTTTCGGCTCCGTCTGTAAGCGAAAGTGCAACGCTATAATTTTGTGTGGCACTTGGCTGAGACAAGCTGTGCACTCCGTCCGAAATGTCGTCAAGTTGTGTGAAGATGCCATGCTCGCCAAAGAAAGAATATTCCGTTCCGCCAACAAAGTTTTCTCCAACTTGGAATTGATAGAAGCCGGTCACAAGAATTTCAAATTTAAGCACAACTCTTTGTGACATTCCCTCTTTTGGATAAATGCCAATTTCAATGGTCACATTTTTTGCAACATCCTGCAAAGGTGTGACAGCCAAAACTTTGCCGTTTGAGCCGTCGTCTTTAAGCTCATATGCAGAAAGAGCGTCGGAAATTTTGCCGTCTTTTGCCTTGATGATGAAGTCAAAATCAGAAATGCGTGTTTGCACGCCTTCGCCCATCAACAGGTCGATGGCAAAAGTGTTTTCACCAGCATTTGCGGTGAGGGTGGCCTCATAGGTTCCGTTCACCTTGCTGCGGTCAACATATGTTGCATATGGGCTGCCCATATTGAAGCACAGACGATATGTCAGTTCGCCGCCAAAAAGCCTTATGCCGCCCGCCGTGAACGATTTTTCAATGTTAAGTTCAATTTGCACATTTGCTTGTTTGAGTGTCACGGACAAATTGGAGCCGTCAAGTGTGTAGGTGAAATATGCGTTGTTTGCCAAATCCACAGAGAAGTTGTTGACATATGCGGCCGACAGGTTGTATGTGCCCACCAAATCGTCCAAATTGCCTTTCAGTGCGGTTGGAGATGTGAAGCGATGTGCCTCGCCGCCAAATTTGCTGTTGGTGTTGTCCAGCACCTCATCCAAATTGATTTGATAATTCCCAAATCCCGTCTTTTGCTGAGAGCCGTCTTGATATGTGCCTTGACCAACATATGATGGTTGCAAACTGTCAAGATATTCCGCATCGTCGGCAAAAGGATATGCCATGCTGCCCGGTGCAAAGTCTGGCAGCACTTTGATGCGATATTTATATGTAAAGACGTTGCCGTTGTGTCTGAACGGAAGGGAAATCTCAATGAAGGTGTTGTCATATTCAGTGGAAACGTGATTGAGTTGCAGATAATCCAAACTGCCAGTAAGTTTTCCTTCCTTGTCAACAAAGGTGCCGATGTCGGAAAGTCGCATTATGGTTTTTTGCCCGTTCACAAGGCGATATACCTCAGTGGTCACCGCACGGCGAGAGCCATTTTCTGCTCCGCTCTTTTGCTGGTCATAATAGAAACCATAGGTGCCATATGTCATATCCTCTTCCGTTTCAATGCCGCCAGCCAAATCCAGTGTGTGGAAGAGTTTATATTTCTTTCCAGCTTCCAATTCTTGGAACGCCCCAACGGATGCAGGGTCTTGCAGCAATGCCCAAAATTCCGCGTCCTCAAACACGTTAAATTTGTCGTCATTGCCATAGAGGACAAATTTTTCGCCAATTCTGGATATGATGGCATTGATGGTCAGCGTCAAATTTTGAAGTGCACCGCCATTTGCGTCGGTTGGACTGGCAGAAACTGTGAGAGTGTTGTTGCTGCTGAAAAATTCTGTCATTGCCCCAGTGAAAATTTGATTTGCTGAGCCGTTGATGATATATCCCGTGCTGCCGGCAAAGTTGAAGCCATCTTTGATGTTGTAATATTCACTCTGGGCAAGCAAAACATATGTTTTCAAAACGTGCTGAGCACCCTCTTGCGTGCTGAGAGTGACAATTTGAACATCTTTCTGCTCTGGTGCCAACGCCCCGCCCGGTTGATTGCTTCTGCGATATAGGATGGCTCGGATTGTCTGATATTCATCCTCTCCAAAGCCAAGTTCGATGGAAATTTCCACATTTTTCAGGTTGCCGTTTTCGTCTTTGCAAAGAATAATTTTTCTCTGCACATCTGCACCCTGCCCAACTTCTTGCACGCGGACTGCATGCATGTCGTCGCCGGATGTTTTGATGCGGAAATTTTGAACAAAGTTTTCGCCCAGTTTGAGTGACAGGTTTGGAGCCGTCCTGTTAAATAGGTAGGCAAATTTTCTGTCTGCATTTGAGCCGATTGTGCCAATGTTGATGAAATCTCTGTCATTGCCGTTTTGCTTAGGTGTGACATTTGTGAAAGTCCACGGCGAAGTTATGATGTCCACAAGGTCGCTCCCCTGCAAATCCTCCAATTTTTGTGTGCCATTCACAACATTGTCGATGTAGGATGTAGCTTTGCAGAAGACAAAGTTTGTGGAAAGCAGTCCTTCTCCGCCGACCTCGGTGTCGCTAAGTTTGTTCAGGTTGACGAATGGTGCATTTTTGCCTGTTGGAATGTTTCGCTCCACAATGGCAATGTTTGGATTGATATAAAGCGTTATGTCGCCTGTGTTGAGAGCAAAACTGGACTGAACGCCATAATAAAGTGTGAATGTGACGGTGTCAAATCTTGTGACATTTCCAATTTTAAGCACATAATTTTCGCCTTCTTGTTCAACTGTAAGCAGACTGGAATCTGTGACAAGCAAATCCTCGCCGCTCAGTCCATTTGTCCAAGAATAGTCAGTTCCAACCTGCCCAACTTTTGGATTGGTCAACTGGAAGAGTTCGGAGATGTCATATTGATTGTCGGCAAAAAGTGCAGGGGTGACATTTCCAAGTTTGACAAGATAATCCGAATAGCCTTTCTGCTGATTGTAACTGTCAAATCCATTGACAATGTTCACCTGTTTTCTGATGACAAGATTAAGTGCGACCGAGAACATCGTTGCATTTGTGTCAGTGACAACAAAAGACAAGGTTGTGTCGGCATTGAATGGATATCTCAGCGTCAGCCAATCAAGGTCTTGGTCGAGATATTCTCGCATGTTTTCTTTTGCTTCTGCGGCATCATCGATGTCAAAACGCAACATCTTTGCAAGGTCCTGAGAATCTTGGTCAGAAAGTGTGGTGATGAAAGTGCTGTCAAGTCGCACCCTCATGTCGCCTTGATAAAAGTCTCCGCTGGTGCCGATATAGACTCTAAGCAGTTTTTTAAGAGAAATCTGGTCAGTTCCAGGTGCAATATCTTTTCTGATTTCCACTTGGGCAGTGTCCGCACTTGTATGATAGTTTTCTTCCACTGAAAGGTCGGAATCAAGCACCTGTCCGTCATTTTCTTGTTCCACCTTTGTCACGCCTTCGCCAGTGATTGTGAAATCAAATTGCTGAGTCAGGTTGGAAATTATCCTGCCGTCTGGCACATTTTCCATAATTTCCACCACCAGCTTTGTTTTGTTTTCACCAGATTTTGTGGCGTCAAAGTTTTGCAGAGCGTTGCTGGTTGGGTTGAAGCGAAGCAGGTTTGCAGTGCCTTCCTCGCGGAACATGATTCGATAAAGCCCCGTGTCCGGATTGGTGTCAATTTCCTGACCGTGCTCGTCGGTGATTGTGAAATTCAGTTTTCCGTTAATAAAGTTCAAAAGCTCCGGAATTGTCAGTGGTTGCCTTGGGTCGGTTGGAGAGTTTTGAAGGCTGTATCTTCCCCATTGCAATGTCACTTGACCGGTGCCACTGCCGCCCTGTCCGATTGTCACGGAAATGTCGGTGTCACCGTTGATTGGGTCCCTCATAAAGTCTGCGGTGAGGGTTTGTGGAGTCTGATAATACACAACAAAGTGGTTGCAAGTTGCCTCTCCCTCTTTGGTGATGGACTTATCAAAATCATCTCTGCCATTGTTGAATTTAAGGTGAAGATAGATGTCCATGGACGTCACAGTGTTTTCACTTGCAGAATAAGCAAAAAGTTCTTTTGTGATGGCAATTTCGCCGACAAAATAAAGTGTCTGCTTACGCGTGCCAGTTGCAGTCAACTGCCCCGGCTGACCGTCCACCTCAAACATCTCTCTTGGAGAGCTGCTCATGCTGACATATGGTGCGTCCAAAATCACGCCCTGTGCATCGGTGCAAACAACTTGAAGCGTCCTTGTGTCAAATGCAGATGCAATTTTTCTGGCGTCTCTTGCCCAGTCTTCCGCATCCGAATTTTCGCCGCAGTTATATTGCAATGTGAAGCGGATTATGCTTTGATTGCCATCCTCTCCTCTGATTGCAGAAGGGATGTAATAAATCTGCGAGGCCATATCCTGCGGGACAACTTGGGTGAATGTAAACACCGGCGTCATATTTGAAACGGAAAGTGCACTGTCCACACGCACGCGTTTGAGGTCGCTGAGGTTGACAATCTTATAGTTTCCAGCGTTGTCAAGAAGGATTTTTCCGTCAACATCCGTTTGGATGATGGCGATAAGTGCATACACCTCCACTTTTTCTGGAACACGTATTTTGGCAATCAACAGGTCGTCAGAATCCACCTCAAAAAGTTGATATCCTGCCGCATTTGCAAAGCCCCAAATGTTAAGTTCTTCGCCGAGATAGTCTTGCTGATATGTCTTTGCTGGCTGAACATTGAATGCTTCTGTTGCATCAAAAGAAATATTGTGCGTGTCGGTGTTGTTGACAAACAAGAAAAATTTGGTTTTTGTATAGACATTTGTGGAAGCAATTTCTTGAACATAGTCCGAAAGTGTCACCTGGGCATTTTGTGCCAAGCCCTCTTCGTCATATGCAATTTCAAGGTCAACAGTGTTTCGATTTGTCCAAGCGGCCGGCTCTTGTGGATGGTCCTCTGCAACATATGTGACAGTTTTTTCTGCATTTTCTGCACTTGGGTCAAATGCGAAGAAGTTTGCATATCTGCCCGAAGCATCCTCAAAGAAGAAGTTCACATGCAGTGTGTGCGGCAGAACGTCCGTTGCCGCAATTCTCCAATAATATTCCGTGGCGTAGGTTGGGCTGGTGCAAGGAAGGATGTAATATTCTGTGCCTGCTGGGGCTGTGAGATATTTTTGATAGTTTGTCTTATCAAAAAGTTCTTTCGTGATTTGATATGTTGTGCCCTGGCTGGAAACGTTGGAGACAACCTTCATCACATATCCTGCCACATTCAACTGGTCAATGCGTCGGTTGTCAAGAATGAGAGAAGAATCGTTTTTGTCAATCTTGATGCCGACATTGCCCAAAAGCCCGTCAAGATTTGAAGATGTGGCATTTTCTCTGATGTTGATGCCAAGAGAGTCTGTGTTGTCGCCACTTGCGGAACGTGCAGTGAGAGTGAAATATTTATCCCGCGTTCCGCCGTCTATTGTGCCGCCTGCTTTATCGATGTTGACATATGTCACCGTGGCATTTTTGACATGCACATTGATTGTTTTTGTGAGATATGTATTTTCACTTTCTTGGAAGTTTTGCGTCAGATAGGTGATGACAGAAGAGTTATACATGCTTGGCTGATTGACAAGGTCAGAAAATCTGTCCAGCACCTGATTTTGAAAAGCGGCATTTGCAAAAACATAGAATGTCACCTCATCAAAAGCCTCGCCGCTCTGTTTTTGAGTGAAAAAGTTGTGATTCTCCCAGTCATAGTCGATGTAGGCACTTGTGTTGTGGAAGAAAACTTGTTTTTGTGCATCTTCTTGGCTGAACGCCTTGGCACTTTCTTGCGGAGTGAAAAGCGTTTGAAAATTGAAGGTCGCCCCAGTTACAACATTGAATTGTCCGTCAGAGTCCTTCTCGCCGCCAGAGATTTGCACATCAAAACTCTCAACTGGCTTGTCCACAAATACTTTCAACGTTTGACGCTCCAAAGTTTGGTCGGCCGAAACGGCAGTGATCACAGCAGTGCCGCCATTCACATAGCCATCCGTAACGTCCAATTTCACCTCAAACGGCTTGTTCAGGCGGATGGTTTGCGGAACGGTTATCACACCATTGGAAGTTTTTGTGCGGTCGCCATCCAAAAACAAAGTCACTTCGTCTTCTGTCACCTCTTGCGTGGTGGTGGAGATGGTCAAAAAAACGGACGTGGCGGGCTTGGTGCTTTCACGAGAAAAGTTTGTGGCGACAAAAAGGTTGCCCTCGCCATCAAAAAATCCTGCACCATCCACATCAGTGGAAAATGTCATATCCTCCGGCCAGACAACAACCTTGTTGAACTGTCCGGTCAAATACATCACAAGCACGGTGACGCCAATAACCCCCACAAATGCTGCAAATGTCAGCAAGAGGGTCGCCCACCAACTTAAAACTTTGTGTTTCTTTTTCATACAAAAACTCCAAAAAAGTTTTGCCCACTTAAACGCAAAGCAATCTTGCTTTGCACGCAGGTTATGAGACAAACTGTCGCATCTGAAATATATTATACATTTTCAAACAATTTTTATCAAGTAAATATTTACACTTTCGTCAGAAAAAGAAGAAAAAATTCGGTTGACACAGGAAGGTTTTTGAGGTATAATGGCATCATGAAGAAAAAACTTAACAACAACATGGAAATTTTCAATTATCTCAACCTCGTAAATCCGAAACTTGGGCGGCTTTATCGGCTTTCTGGGACGCACTGCTTGCCGATGGACTTTGACGTGAACGAAAGCTCAATCAAAGAGCGACTTTTATTGAATGAATTTGCAAATGAAAACATTTTTCCGCCGTTTGTTTACGAAGAGAAAAACAATTTCAAAAAACACATAAGAAATTCGGTGAAAAATGTTCAAAAAATTCAAAAACTCGCAAAAAACCCGCAATTTTTGTCAAATTTTTCTGTTGAATTTTGTCAAAAATTTGATTTTTATCTTCAACTGAGACAAGAACTTTCGCATGCACTTTTGAAGGATTTTCATGGGCAAGATTTTGACGAAATTGATGCCTATCGGCAGTTATATAATCTTGACCCAATCTTTGGAGAATTCTTGGACGGACTATATGATGCGAATGTCAATTTTTCCGCCTTACTTTCCGGCTTGGAAGGAAAGTATATGAAAAGTTATGCCGAAAAATTGCAGGCGTTTGAAAACGCGAAGAAGAAAAAATCTGCCAAAGAAAAACAGCATCAAAAAGAAGCAAAAATTGCACATGATTTGCACAATAAAAAAGCAAAAAATGCAGAAAAAACCGCAAAAAATGCCAAAAAATTGCAAAATCAAAAAGATGTGCAAAAGGTTCGCACGCAAAACAAACAACTTGGCATTCAAGCAAAACAAAAACAAAAAAATGTCAGCAAGGAGAAAACATGATTCAAGCAATCAACGTGTCGCTCGCATTTGGCGGCAGGCGACTTTATAAGGATGTCAACCTGAAATTCACCAAGGGCAACTGCTATGGCATCATTGGTGCAAATGGGGCGGGAAAATCCACTTTTTTGAAGATTTTGACGGGCGAAATTGAGCCAAACACCGGCGAGGTTGTGGTCAGCCCCGGTGAGCGTATGTCCGTCTTGGAGCAAAATCAGAACAAATATGACGGCGAAACGGTTTTGGACACCGTGCTTTTGGGGCATAAACGCCTGATGGAAATTCAGAAAGAAAAGGACGCCCTCTATGCCAAGCCGGATTTTTCGGACGAGGACGGCATCCGTGCAGGAGAACTTGAAACGGAATTTGCCGAACTTGGCGGCTGGGAAGCGGACGGGGAGGCAAAGTCGCTTTTGCAAAACTTGGGCGTGCCGGAGAGTTGTTTTTATGACCTTATGAGCTCACTTGACGCCAAAGTTAAGGTGAAAGTGCTGCTTGCTCAGGCACTTTTTGGCAATCCTGACATCTTGATTTTGGATGAGCCAACAAACAATTTGGATTTTAAGACCATCCGCTGGCTGGAAAACTTTTTGCTGGATTTTGAAAATATTGTCATCATCGTGTCACACAATCGTCACTTTTTGAACAAAGTTTGCACGCACATTTGCGATGTGGATTTTGGCGAAATAAATATGTATCTTGGCAACTATGATTTTTGGTATGAAACCAGCCAACTGCTTGCAAGGCAAAAGAAAGACCAAAACAAAAAAGCAGAAGAGCGTGCCAAAGAGTTGAAGGACTTTATCGCACGATTTTCCGCAAACGCTTCAAAATCCAAGCAGGCCACAAGCCGCAAGAAAGAACTGGAAAAACTCACTTTGGACGATTTCAAGCCGTCCTCGCGAAAATATCCATATGTCGATTTCAAGCCAGAGCAAGAAATTGGCAAGGAAATTTTGAAGGTGGAAGGGCTGACGAAAAAAGGGATGTTCAAAAATCTGTCTTTCACTGTGGAGCATGGACAAAAAATTGTGTTTTTGTCGCAAAATTCGCTTGTTTTGACCACACTTTTCAACATTTTGGCAGGAAAAGAAGAGCCTGACAGCGGCAGCATTCGCTGGGGCAAAACCATCAAGGCGTCCTATCTTCCGCAAGACAATCGCGAGTTTTTTGAAGGCTGCCATCTTTCCATTGTGGACTGGCTGAGGCAATTTTCCAAAGACAAGACGGAAAGTTTTGTGCGAGGTTGGCTGGGCAGAATGTTGTTTTCGGGCGAAGAAAGTTTGAAGGAGGTCAATGTCCTCTCCGGCGGCGAGCGAGTGCGATGCATGCTGGCAAAAATTATGCTGGAAAGCGGAAATGTGCTCATCCTTGACGAGCCGACCAACCACCTGGACCTTGAAAGCATCACCTCCCTCAACAAGGGCATGACAAATTTCAAAGGTCCAATGCTTTTTGCCACCGGCGACCAAGAAATCATCGAAACTGTGGCGAATCGCATCATCGACATTGTGGACGAAAACACAATCATCGACAAGCAAATGAGTTATGAAGAATATATGGAAAAGTTTAAGTCATAAACTTTTCAAAATTTTCAAAAACAGCCGCACTTTGACGTTTAATTCAAAACAGGTGGCAAATTTCATTTCATCAATGCCAATTTAAGGCTCATAAAATTCAGCAAATTTTAATTTTTTACACAAAAAAAAGCAAAAATTGCCGAAAATTTGTATTTTTCTTGAAAATTATTGACATTTTTGAAAATTTGTAATATGATATTTGTGCAATGACGGAATTGGCAACTCCCGAGCAAACGCTTGTCGGCGTAAAGACGTGAAATAAGGTGAGTTTCTCACGAATTAGGGTGGAACAGCGAACTTAAAAAATCGCCCCTATGCAGATTTTTGCATAGGGTTTTTGTTTTTCCTTAATGCAAAAAATTGGCAAAAAACGGCAAAAAAAACAGAAAATTTTGCACAAATTTGCCTAAATTAAAGCCAAAAACAAAGAATCACAATAAAAAAACAAAATAAAGGAGAGAAAAATGGAAAAAACAATGGACAAAATTGTCAATCTTTGCAAAAGTCGCGGATTTGTCTTTCCGGGCAGCGAGATTTACAACGGTTTTGCAAACACGTGGGATTTTGGCCCGGTGGGAGTGGAACTGAAAAACAATATCAAGCGTGCTTGGTGGAAAAGATTTGTGCAGGAAGAGCCAAATTCTTATGGCGTGGATGCGGCGATTTTGATGAATCCAAAAGTTTGGGAAGCCAGCGGTCACGTGCAAAGTTTTGGCGACCCGAAAATGGATTGCAAGAAATGCAAGCAGCGTTTCCGTGCGGACACTTTGATTGAGGCTCACAGCAAAGGCAGTGTCGCTGCTGAGGCTATGAGCAATGAAGAACTTGAAAAATACATCTCCGACCATCACATTTGCTGCCCTCACTGCGGCAATTTTGATTGGACGCCGATAAGGAAGTTTAACCCAATGTTCAAGACTTCCCGCGGCAGCCTGGAAGCGGAGGCAGACGTGGTGTATCTTCGTCCAGAAACCTGTCAAGGTGAATATGTCAATTTTTTGAATGTTCAACGCACCACCCGTGCGAAGGTGCCTTTTTCCATTGCTCAAATTGGAAAGTCCTTCCGAAATGAAATTACGCCAGGAAACTTTCTTTTCAGAACGATTGAATTTGAGCAAATGGAATTTCAAACATTCTGTCGCGATGAAAACTCCATGGAAATTTATGAAAAAAACAAGGCTGCGGCACTGCAATTTGCCAAAGATGTGGGGCTGAAAGAGGAAAATCTTCGCTTCCACGACCATGACAAATTGGCTCACTATGCAAAGGCCGCCTGCGACATTCAATACAAATTCCCAATCGGCTGGGAGGAGCTAAATGGCATCCATCATCGCGGCACATGGGATTTGTCCCGTCATCAGGAGTTCAGCGGAAAGTCGATGCAATATCTCGACCCCGTCTCAAATGAAAAGTTTGTGCCGACTGTCATTGAATATTCCATCGGTGCGGACAGACTTGTTTTGGCGGTGCTTTGCGAGGCGTATGACGAAGAAAATTTGGAAAACGGCGAAACGCGTGTTGTCATGCACCTGCATCCTGCCCTGGCACCATATAAAGTGGCTGTTCTGCCGCTGCAAAAGAATCTTTCCGAAAAAGCCCGCGAGGTCTATGCCCACCTTTCCAAACACTTCATGTGCGACTATGACGAGGCAGGCTCGATTGGCAAACGCTATCGCCGCCAGGACGAGATTGGCACTCCGCTTTGCGTGACAATCGACTTTGACACGCTTGAGGACAACACCGTGACCGTCCGCGACCGCGACAGTATGCAGCAAATTCGCCTGCAAATTGACAAGCTTGTGCAATATGTTGAAGACAAAATCAAATTTTAAAAAATTATTTATCAAGGAAAAATATTATGAAAGAAACTTTTGTGTTGGCATCAAACAATAAAGGCAAAACTGAAAAATTTTGAAAAGCGGAGTCCTTCAAACTGAAAGACAGCAACAGCATAAATTGGAAACTGTATAAACATCAGGTGCTGCAATTGTAAAACATCAAGTGAACATTATAAAAACATAAAGTGAAAAATGTGAAAACAAAAATAATTTACAAAAAAACTCCCCCGGCAAGCCGAGAGAGTTTTTTTCTCTGGAATTAGTCAATCCAGATAACTTTGCCCATCACAAGAAGAGTGATGATGTCAAGAACCCAAACGATGGCTGGGCAGAAGAACAACATCAGAATGCCAAGAACGATGCCAACAGTGTTCTTCTTGTCGATTGAACGGCAAAGACGATAAATTGCCCAGCAGATGTCAAGAACTGGCAGAGCCAAAATGATCTTAACGAGAAGTGGGAAATTATCAAATGTCTTAATGATATCCTTCATCTCTAATTCTCCTTTTAAATAAATTTGTAATTTTTGTTACACTTCAATTTTAGTCAAAAAAATTGGAAATGTCAACAATTTCAACAACATTATATATGTTTTTGAAATTTTTTCTATGCAGAATATCACAAAAATCCTCTTTTTTCCGCCCGTCACATAAAAATTTGGCATGTTTTTTAAGATAACACAGCGTCATTTTACAATGCCGATTATTTGCAAGCAATATTTTGAATGTTGCTTTTTAGGAAATAAAAAAATTATTAAAAGATTGAAATGAGGTGCCTGCACATGAAAAGTTTAGATGTGGCGGCTCTTTTGCAATCGCAAATCTAGGTCGGCAAAAATTTTGGGGATGTGGCTGAATAGAACGCTTGCCTATGTGACAAACTAGGTGGTGAAGGAGGGAAAAATGGTCGAAGACTTAAACTCTGGCGTTAGGTGCAATGTGAAAACTTGCGTCTATAACGAAAAAGGTTGCAACTGCAACAAATCTGTCATTGACGTGTCGCAAGGCGACGGACAACCAATGCCAAACGGAGAAAAAGCACACTTTTGCAAGAGTTTCATCAGTAAAGAAAAATAAGCACCCGCGGGTGCTTGTTTTTTTTCAATTGAACAATTTTGTTTTGCCCGTCAGCAGCGTCCAAGACAGCAGAGTGCGAATTAAGGATGCCCAATATGTCAAGCGGGCGGCGTTCAAGAGTTCTTGTGCAAGTTTCACTTCCTCGTCCGAAAGATATTCGCCCAGAAATTGCAAAGCAAAATCGGAGGCTTCACGTTCAATCTTAATCTCTCTCCATTTCAAAATGATTGCCAAAAAGAAGATGACTATGCTCGCCGCCACAAGCCCAACGCCCAGGCAGACATAGACAAGTTGGGGCAAAATCTCAAAAACCCACAAAAGCGAAAGCACCGTGCCTGCAAGAAAGAGCGGCATGAAAAACAATCCGCATATTTTCACCGCTCGGCGAAGTTTCCAGTGCTTGGTCAGCGTGTCGCCAGAAAAATCCTGCTTGGCATGCCCCAGTTCGTGAGAAACAATGGCAAAAGACGCAATGCTGTTGCTCTGCATCGTTTTTTCCGAAAGTGCAACCACTCCGCGACTGTAATGGTCCTCAAACTCTGGGCAATCTTGCAATCTCAATTTGCCGCCAAAATATCTTTTGTTTATGCTCTCAACATATGAAAGTGTGGTTGCCCGAAGGCTGTTTGGCGTGGCATCCAACTGCCGAAGTTTCTCCACAAAGTTCTCGCCAGAAAAGCCTGCCACGGCAAGTGCAAAGCACAGCCCCGCCACCAGCATAACAACAACGCCAATTATTACATAAGTCCACATATTGTTATTTTACAATTTTTGAAAAATTTTAGCAAATCTTTTTTCAGGCTTTTCATTTTATGTCACCAAAAGCACCGTGTCGCCCTTGCAAAGTTTGGTGCCAGCGGGCGGAAGCTGCTGCAAAATCCTGCCGCCTTCACCGTCAATTTCAAAATTCAGCCCCGCTCTTCTCAGTTCAATCACCGCGTCCGAAAGTGCCAAACCCACAAGTTCGGGCATGACGGTCGGCTCTGCGACAACGCTTTCGTCGTCTTTTGGCATGTCATAAAACTCAAAAAGTTGGCTGAAAAAACTTTTCCCATATGGTGCCGCCACCAAAGAGCCATAATACGCCCCTGCACTTGGCTCATCCACCAAAATCATGAAAAGATAGTCCGGATTGTCAGCGGGATAGGTGCCGATGAAACTGGAAATATATTTTCCTTGTGCAATAATGCCGTTTTCGCCATATTTTTGTGCAGTGCCTGTTTTGCCGCCCACATTGTATCCTTCCACAAAAGTCAGTTTTCCTGTTTTGTTTTCTGCAAACTGCAAAAGCTCGTTCACTGTCTGGCTGGTCTTGGCGGAAATAATCTGCCTCTCCTGCACTTGCGGGGTGAATGTGACCGCCCCATGCACATCTTCAATTTTTTCAATCACGGTTGGGGTTTTCCAGACTCCGCCACCGGTGATGCCCGCAACAATGGACAAAAGTTGCAGCGGCGTGACGGCAATGGCATGCCCAAAGCCCATGCGGGCAAGGTCAACCCGCTTCACCTGAGATTTTGGCATCAGAATGCCGCCACTTTCGCCACGCAGCGTGATGCCCGTCTTTTGCCCCAAACCAAATTTTTGCATATATTCATAAAATCTGTCCACGCCAAGGCGAAGAGCAAGGTCCATAAAGCAGCAGTTGCAAGAATTGGCAAACGCCTCAATCAAATTTTGGCTGCCGTGGCCGATGCTTTTCCAGCACTTGATGCGTTGACCGTCAATCACGCGAAAGCCGGGGCAATAGAACCTGTCGTCCAGACTGACAACGCCCGCTTCCAGTGCGGCGGCAACGGTGAGAATTTTGAAGGTGGAGCCGGGCTCATATGTGTCGGTTATCGCCTTCATCTTGGACTGCTCGAAAAGCAAAGATAGGTCGTTCCGCGGCGGGTC
The DNA here is from genome assembly GCA_947625515.1 of uncultured Clostridia bacterium. Classification (GTDB taxonomy): domain Bacteria; phylum Bacillota; class Clostridia; order Christensenellales; family UBA1242; genus Caccovivens. The sequence goes on along the minus strand of CANQOO010000007.1, from coordinate 31,776 downwards.
GTTGAGGTCAAAACTCGGCTTGCAAGAAATTGCCAGCACCTGGCTTGTTTTAGCGTTCATGACAATGCCCGTCACCGCTTTCGCTTGCTGCTCTACATATGCCTGCTCCAAGACTCGCTCCAACAGAATTTGCACCTTGCTGTTTGCCGTCAAGGTGACGTCATCCCCCGCCGTGCCAGGAAGATAATATCTGATTTTTCCGCCAATTTCTTTTCCTTGCAGGTCGCTCTGCACGTAGGAATATCCGTCCACGCCTTTAAGATAGGTGTCAAGATATGCTTCCAGCCCGGACTGTCCCACGTTGTCCACTGACGAAAAGCCCAAAAGTTGCGTCAGCAAGTTGCCATACACATAATATCTTCCCACATTTTCGGACAGATATATTCCATCAAGTTTGGCGTCATATATTTTTTGTGCAGTTTCGCCTTCCACTTGAAGTTTGATGAGCACCTCAGAGATGTTTTTGCGGGAAACTTTGGCATAAGTCTTGTCGTGGTCCAAATCCAGCAGGCTGCAAAGAAGCGAGGTCACCTCTTCGGCGTCCTTAACTTCTCTCCCACGCACATACACATCATATGTGGTGTAAGAAACTGCCAAACTGTCACCCGTCGCATCCAAAATTTTCCCTCTCGGAGCGGTGAGGGCAAGGTCACGCGTCCACTGGTCGGTCGCCCGAATTTGAAGCTGCTTGCCATTTATTATTTGCACAACAAAAAGCCTGACGCACAGGCTCAGGACAACAAAAAGAAGCACCAAAAACACCGCTTTGATGCGTTTTTGAAGAGAATGAAGGGTGTAAGGTCGCTGCATTTAACCTCCAAACAGCCCTCCTAAGAAATTGCATAGCCTGTCAAACCAGTTGCTCTTTTCTCCGATGTCGCCGGCATCCAGCACGTCGTCTGGATATGTTTCCAAAAACTCCATACTTTTTTTTGTGGCATCAAGATTGTTGATGTCTTTAAGATATTTCGCCAAATTCATCTTGTAAGTTTCGTCAATCTGAATATATGACGCCGACATTTGGTCAATCAAAAGTGCATTGCAAGCACAAATCACGCCACTTCCTGCAAGCGTCACCGCCAAGACGGCAGCGGCAGCTTTGCTGGAAAGTCTTTTTGTCTTGTGACACTCTTTTTTGGAAAGTTTGATTTTTCTTTTTGGCTCTTGCAAAAAATCATAGTTGGGCTTTTCAATGATTGTCAAATTCTCTTGCGTGCCCTGCGAAATTTCTTCTGTTTGTGTGCCAGTGACGTCCGCTTGCACCGGCGTAGGCTTGCCAGCGTGCGGCGTGGCATTCTTTTGCTGAAACGCCTCAATGGTCATATTCAGGTCAATCGCCCCGTCGCCTAACGCCTCTTTTTGTTTTTCAAGAACGTTCATCTCGGCGGCTTTTCTTTCCGCATCGTCCCGCAAAATGTCCGCAACCGTTTTGTTTTCAAAAGACTGGATGTAGGATGTGGAAGCGGAAACTTGCTCAGTCTTCTCTGGCATATTAAGGCTTTGCTGACCTTGCGATGGCTGGGCGTTCTGCGACTGGAAATTTTGAGTGCTTTGCGATTGAGTTACATTTTGCTGAAAGTCCACAGTCTGAGCATCAATCAAGGAAGAATTTTGTTGCTGAGCCTGCGGCTGATTTTCCTGCAATGAAAAAGTTTTTTCCTCAAACTGCAAAGTTTGCTCCTGCGGGGTTTTCAGCGAAAAGCGTTTTGTGCCGCCACTACTTTGCGGAATTTTTTGTTCAGTCTTTGTTTCAACTTTTTTTTGCGTTTCGAAAAGCCTGTCCATATATTTCTATTTTTCTCCTTCCATTTTTATGTTTTTCACAAGATTTTTGCGGAATTTTCGAAAGAAATCATCTTAGTTTTTTTTGTAAAGCGTTACATCTTCTTGACAAAGTGTTGTTTTGTTTTGAAAGCTCAAATTTCGCTTGATTTAAATCCGCTGCACAATTCGAAGTTTTGCACAAGTGCTTCGACTGTTTTGCTGCTGCTCTTGCAAAGTTGCGACAATCGGCTTGCGGCTGACAAGTTTCACCCTCGCCTTATGCCCGCAGATGCAAATTGGCGTTTTTGGCGGGCAAATGCAGTCGGTGCTTTCTAATTTAAAGACATTCTTCACAATTCTGTCTTCAAGGCTGTGGAAGGTCAGCACGCAGCCGCGTCCGCCCACGGAAAGCATGCCAATCATTTCGGTGAGGAAATTTTCCAGACCGTCAAGTTCGCCATTTATGAAAATCCTCAGTGCCTGAAAGACTTTTTTTGAAGCCCCGCCGCGGGAGAACACCACTTTTTTAGGCAGGCTGCTTTCAATGATATCCCGAAGTTGAAATGTGGTGCAAATTTCCGCTTTTTCGCGGGCTTTCACGAGATTGCGTGCGATTGTTTTGGCAAATTCCTCTTCCCCAAACTCTTTGAAAATGCGTGCAAGCTCGTCCTCCGAAAAAGTTGCCACAATTTCTTTGGCGGTCGGCACGTCCTCCGATTTATCCATCCTCATGTCCAAAACTCCGTCGTGAACAAAAGAAAAACCTCGCTCGCCCTCATCAATCTGATGCGAACTGACCCCCAGATCCACCAAAAAGCCGTCAATTTGCTGCACGCCCATTTCTTTAAGCACCTGCGGAGCGTTTTTGTAGTTGTCCTTAATCAGTGTGACGCAAGGAAATTTTGCCAGCACCTGTCTGCTTTTGTCGATGGCGTTTTGGTCGCGGTCAAAACAGATAAGGCGGCCGCCTTTCAGTCTCTTGGCAATTTCCAGCGAATGTCCCGCCCCGCCGACAGTGCAATCCACATACGTGCCTTCCTGTTTGATGTCCAGCCCGTCAACCACTTCGCTCAGCATGACGGGAATATGTTTAAATTCCATACAAAAATCTTAGCACAAAACGTTGTTTTTGCAAAATGTTTTGATGAAAGAAAACATAAAAGAGAGAAGCACTTTCTCTCTTTATGTATTTTTTTATTAAAAATTTTTAGTCCTCAATGCCAAGAAGTTTTTTGACTGCATTTTGAAGGTCAACGCTGTCAGGGTAGGTGGCCTCAATGGCAGCACTAAGCACAGGCTTGACAGTTGGGTCGCTTGCATCCTGCAAGATTTCGCCCTCATCGTCAGCCGCGTCGATAAACCTTCTCGCGTTGGTAAGAACGGTGATTTTTTCTTGCTCGGTTGTGCTGTGTTGCCCAAGGACACTGTTGAAGTTTGCAATCAAGGTGTTCACACTTTCTTGAATTCTTGACGGGTCTTTGTCAATTACAAAGTTTGTGACATTCTGGTCTTTCAAAGCCTGAACAAAGTTTTTGACATCTTCAAGTTCGGCAAATTCTTGCTGGAAGTTGACGGTGTAATAGTCAATTGTGCCTTGCCCGTTTTTGAGATATTTATCAAATGTGTTGCTCTCAGAGAAAGGCTTGCTGCTTGTCACATTTTGATATGTGTGACCTCCCGAGATGTCCTGCCCAGTGAGATACCAGATAAGATTTTCAAATGCCGCCTTAAATACGCCGTCTTTTGTGCCAGAATTGTAGGCATTTGTTTTGATGCTGTCCAAAAGTTCTCCAATTTCCGTGAATGACACGTTGTTGAGGTCTTGATTTGCATCGTTGTTTGCAAAGCTAAGCATCTTTTCAAACACCTCGGCAACGGCTTCAATTTCGTCTTCTTGTGCTTCATCCAATCTCGAATAATCGGTTGTCACAACGCCTTGCTTAACGCCAGTAAGTTCGGCAAGAGCTTTGTCTAGTTCTGCAAAAATTTCATCCACAAGTGGGTCAAATGTGTTGCAGTTGAACAGAGATTTGAGGATGTTTTTAAGTCTTCCATCCTGAACAATTTTGTCCACCAAAGTCCTCAGCTCGCCGTTTTCGGAAAGCATATAGCGGATGTAGGTGTATTCTTTTCCCTGGGCTTCAATCTTAAAGTTTTTGTCATCCAGAAGCAAAAGCGTTTCGCCCATCTTGGAAAGTTCTGATTCCCAATTTTCATATGTGTTGACAGTGGTTGCATCCTCAAAGCTGATTTCGTTCACATTTTCATCCAACTGAGTGACAATCTCATCAAAAACTTTTTTGCGAATTGTGGAGTCTGGCTCCTCGGTGTTGATGGAAGCTTCGTCAAGTTCGTAGAACGGCAGCAGCAGTTGTGCCAGCAATTTGGAGTTTTGCTGAGTGCCATTCATTTCGTTAAGCAGTTTGTCAAGGATGTCCTCCACCTTTGCATTGTTGATAATGGAGAGAATATCCATTTTTTCCACAAGTTGCACCGGCTTCAACAGGTGTTTGCAAAGTGCTTGATAGGAATCAATCTTGCCATTTGTGCCAATTGTGGTGTCCTTGACGGTGTCGCCAAGCAACGAGATGTGGAAATGCGTCAAAATTTCGTCGAACACATATTTTGTTTCGCCACCTGCTTGTGCAGGAAAGACAAGAATGTCAAGATTGCGAATTTCGTCCAGCGTTTCGCCCACCTGCAAGAGGATTTGGTCAAGGTCCGTGATGTCTGCAAGAGCGGCAAGCGGGTCGCCGTCAAAGAGGCTTGAAATTGGAAGCTTGTCGTTAATTTCCAGGGCGGATTGCAGAGCGTCCAAAGTCTGGGAAATAAGTGCGGTTTTGTCCTGTGCAGAGAGGTTAAGTTTGATGTCTGCATTGTCAAAATATTCGGAAATTTTGTCGGATGCAAAGTTGCCGACTGCGTTGATGCCATAGTTGAGGATGTGAAGTGTGAACACCTCATCCACAATCGTTTTTATGTCCTCACTTTTTTCGGACACTTTTTTGAGGATTGCCTCCATATTTGATGTGTCCAAATTCTGGAAATCATTATATAAGTTGCTGGACAGCACAATGTCTGCAACATCGACAATCTTCAAAAGGTCGTCTTTCAGATATGTTTTTGCCTCAAAGTCACTTGACGAAAAGCCTGTTTTCAGTTCAGTGACAAGGTCCATCAAAAATTCGTTGCTTGCAATGAATTCTGGTGGATTGTCAAGATTGATGTTCACCACCAAATCTTTCACTGTTGGGGCAACAACACCGCTGAACAAGCCTTCATTTAAGAATTTTTCAAGATTTGTTTTCAAAGCGGTCAGTTCAATTTGGTCAATCTTGCCTTCCCTTGCCGCGTTGTAAGCAATGACAAATTCGTCATATGTGTCCGCAAGTGTGAGAATATCTTTGCGAAGATTGATGCTCTCCCCGTTAACTTTGGATGCGGAAAGATAGTCAAAAAGTGCGTCATTCAATCCGCCCGCACCTGCAACTTGCCCCACGACGCTGCCGTTGAAAGCTTTGATGATGTCATCCACAAGGCTTGGGACATTGTCTGCAATAAGGTCAGATATTTGCGGAAGGTCAGAAGAAGAATCTTCTTGCTGTGCGGCAACATATGCCGTCGTCGTTGCATTTTGTGCGGCTTCACCAGATGCCAACTGAGTATATGTTGAAGTGAGAGATGCCAGCGGAGCGAAGAGAAGGAACATAAACAAAAAGCCTTCCACAGCACCAACCGCACTGCCATACCAACGCAGTGGCTTTCTTTGAGCAAAATCTTGTTTTTTCTTGCCAAAAGAAACGCGTGCCACAATGAGATAGATGATGTCAAACAGAAAATATACAATCAGCGAAATGAGGATGAACATGATTGGGCTGGCAAGCGAAAGTGGAAGCGTTTTGGCAAAGTCGCCCGCCGCTTGATATTGAGATAAATCAAAAGACTTGTTGATCATTGTGAAAACAATGTCCCCAAGCGTTGTCGCAGTGCCGTCAATCGTGATTGAAATGCCCAAAAGAGCAGATGTGATTGGCTTTGTTATGAAAAATGCCACAACAAAACTTACCACAAAGAAGAGGATGTGCAAAGCCGACCTTTTCAGCCCGCGAATAAGCCCAGCCACAAATCCAATCAAAATGAACAGCAGCAAAACGCCAATTCCTCCCCACAAAAATGCTGATTCCATGTTTATTCTCCTTTTTTTCGTCTGAATTTGCAAATGAATTTTGTCAAAAATTATTTTGCCAATGTTTTCATTATTTTATATCACTTGTGCGTCAATTTGCAACAAAAATTCTGTCATTTTTTGCCAAAAGACTATCTTTTTTGGGTGTGCCGCTCGATTTTTGTGACTTGTCCTGCGGACACATGAAAAAGCGTGCCTTCAATTTCTCGTTCGTCCGTGCAAGTGATGAATGTTTGAGTGCGGCCGACAAACTTCAAAAGCCTTGCCTGACGCTCGGCATCAAGTTCGGAAAAAACATCGTCCAAAAGCAAAATTGGATATTCCCCGCAATTTGCTTTCATGTTTTCAAGTTCGGCAAGTTTAAGCGAAAGTGCCACAGTGCGTTGCTGCCCCTGCGAGCCAAAATTTTTCACCTCAACATCGTTCAAAAAGATGTCTATGTCATCGCGATGCGGCCCGATGGAGGTGTAGCCAAGTTTGAAGTCTTTTTCCAGATTTTTCCGAAGAAGTTTTGCCATATTTTCTTCAAAATTTTCGTCCAGCGGCACGCCGCATCCGCAGCGATATGAAAGTTGCAAATTTTCCTTTCCGCCGCTTATGAAACTGTGTGCTTTTTGTGCATAAGGCAAAATTTCTTGCACAAATTTCTGACGCTCAAACGCCAAAATTTTTGCCGACGAAACAAGTGCCCTGTCCCAAATGTCAATCGTTTCCTTCACCGCATCAAGAGTGCTGCAAATTTTGAAAAGTTTGTTCCTGTTTGCCAAAATTTTTTCATAGCGGGAAAGTTGATAGAAATATCTCCTGCTTTGCTGGCTTATGTCGATATCCATAAACGTCCGCCTTTGCTCCGGACTTTCTTTGACAAGTTTAAGTTCTTGCGGGCTGAAAAAAACAACATTCACCTCGCCAATAAGTTCACCAAGCCGCTTGATTGGAAGCGAGTTGATTTTGACAGTTTTTTTTCGAGAGCGGTCATAAAAAATTTCCACCTTCACATCGCGAAATTTCTTTTCCGCCGTCATTTTGACGGAAGCGGCATCCTGTCCCCACAAAATCAGTTCCTTATCTTTGCAGTTTTTGAAACTTTTGCCTATGCAACAACAAAAAATGCTCTCCAAAAGATTGGTTTTGCCCTGGGCATTTTTGCCAATGAAAACATTCACCTTCTCGTCAAACGACACTTTGAGGCTTTTGTAGTTTCTGAAATTCTTAATTTCCAGCTCACTTATTTTCACACACTTATTTTATCACAAATTTCTCTTTTTTCCAAACTTTATTGCCAAATCTTTTTAACGCCGCAGTTTTTCCGACGCCTTGTAAAAAAAACAATCTTTATTTTCGCTTTTCAAATTTTGTTTATGCTGAATCCCACTTCTTGAAGAATTTGCCTCAAAAACATCTTTTTTCGGATATCCTGCTTGACATTTTTGTTTTACTTATTTTAAAATGTTTGATATAATAATGTTAGAATTTTTGGCTTTTTGTCAGATTTTCTGATTTTTTTGTGGGAGAGCTGTATGCAAGACATTTCATTCATTTGGCAGCAAGTCTTGGAAAAACTTGAACTGCGTGTTTCATCCGTTTCTTTCATGCTTTGGATAAAGACCATCAAACCGCTTGAAATTGACGACCAAGACAATTTTGTAATTGCCGCACAGAGCGTTTCGGCAAAAAATCAAATTTTGCGAAATTTTTTGGATGCCATTGGCGACTGCTGTTTTGAGGTCGTGGGCAGACCACTGAAAATTGTGGTGCTGGACCAAAATGAAGAGATGGAATTTCTTAAAAGCAGCAAGGTGGCACAAACTCAGTCCGCAAAAAAGGAAGAGAAAAATCCGTTTGTGGAAAAATTCACGTTTGACAACTTTGTTGTGGGCAAGAGCAATCAGTTTGTCTATGCTGCCGCCCGCACGGTGGCAGAACATCCGGGGAAAAGATATAACCCTCTTTTCATATATGGCGGAGTCGGGCTTGGAAAGACGCACCTTTTGCACGCCATCGGCAACTTCATCCGCGAAAATAATCCAGAGCTTAAAGTGGAATATGTGCCGTTTGGAAAGTTCACCAGCGACTATATTTCCTCTCTTCAATCGCCATCCAAAACGCAGGCAGTGATGGAATTTCGCGGGAAATATCGCAACCTTGACGTGCTGATGGTGGACGATATTCAACTTATTTCAAACAAAAAAGAAACTCAGGAAGAGTTTTTCCTCACATTCAACGACCTTATCATGAGCAACAAGCAGGTCATCATCTGCTCCGACCGTCCGCCAAAGGAAATTTCCACTTTGGAGGACCGCCTTCGCTCCCGTTTTTCCAGCGGACTTATTCACGACATTCAAAAGCCAGAGATTGAAACCCGCATTGCCATTTTGCAAAAGAAAAGCCAACTCGAAAAATATTATGTTGAGGACGACGTGATTGAATATATTGCCGAGCATGTGGACAGCAGTGTCCGCGACTTGGAAGGAAAACTTTCGGAAGTGTATTTTCTTGCAACCCTCTCCGGCAAAAAGGTTGCCACGATGGAAGAGGCTCAGGAAATTTTCAAAAATCAGAAGGAAGAACTTAAAAACGACCTCACGCCGGACAGAATCATCTCCACCGTTTGCGACTACTTCAACGTTTCCTACAACGACATCACCGGCAAGAAGAAGAACAAAGAGATTGTGGAGCCTCGCATGATTGCCATATATCTTATCAGCGAAATTCTCAATCTTCCACTTGTGAACATTGGAAAACTTTTTGGCGGACGTGACCACACCACCATCATGCACAGCCGCGACAAGATTACGGAAGAATTGAAAGTTAACAAGAAAACTCAGACGCTTGTGGATAACATTCGAAATATGTTGACAAGTGGATAACTTCCCACAACTTGTCCACATTCGTCCGGGCAACTGCCACACACAATATCTTGTGATTTTTCGGACAATTTTTGACCACATTTTGGGGTTTGCAAAATATTTCAAAAAGTTATCAACATTTCCACAGCCCTAATAAATATAATAATAACTTAAAAAAAATAAAAAATAACATAAAAAGTGGGTGCCGCAGGTGCTCACATTATTTTTTTTAATATCTTTTTTCACGCGATAAACACAGGGGAATAAATATTTGGCATATTTTCTTGACAAGCAAATTTTTGTGATTTGAAAAATATATTAAAAAATATGCGTTTTTATTTGCTTATTTCATTTTTTTTCTATTTTATTTTGCTATTTTATTATTTTTTTTGTTTATTTTTTCAATATTTTTCTTGCTAAAATTTTTTTGAATATTATTTTTTATAATTTTTTTGTTATTTTAATATTATAAAGGAAAGGTCGCGGAAGTTATAAAAGAAAAGTTTGGCAACAAGAAAAATGTATGAAAAGAAATTTGAGTGGGAGGAAATTGCCGGGAAGGAAAAATTTTTGAAATGAGAACAATTTGTTTGAAAATTTGTTGGAATGTTTTGGCGAAAGTGCTATAATGAAAGCGTAAGAGAAGTCGCAAAGACTTGAAGGAGAAGAAAATGATTGTAAGTTGCCACGGGATTGAACTTTCTGATGCGTTTTTGAGTGTGAGCAAGGCCATTTCAAACAAAATCACCAATCCGATTTTGGAAGGCATCAAACTTGTTGCCGAGGATGACGCTCTCACACTTTCCGCCACAGACACAGAACTTTCCATCAAGAAAAAGATTAAGGCAAACATCAAGGAAGAAGGTGAAGCAGTTGTGCCAGGCAAGTTTATCACCGAGTTTATCAAGAAATTGACCAACGAGATGATTGAACTTGAAGTGAACGACAAAAATCAGCTTATCATCAAATATGACGACAGCCAGTCGATAATCCAGTGCTATAACGCACAGGAATATCCGGATTTTAAGCAGGTGGAAGGGGAGCATTTCTTTGGAATTTCCAAGAAAAATCTCAAAACCCTCATCTCCAAAACCATTTTTTCGGTGGCAGTTGACGACAGCCGCCCAATTTTGAAAGGTGTGCTTTTGGACCTGAACGGAAACGAGATAAACGCCATTGCATTGGATGGATATCGCCTTGCAAAAGTTAAGAAGCCGGTCATTTCAAACATCACAGAAAGTTTTGTTGTGCCAGCAAAGAGTTTGAACGAAATTTCCAGACTTTTGGATGATAGTGACGACATCATCAACGTGTATGTGGATAAGTCCACCATAATGATTGACTTTGGCGACACAAAACTCACATCAAGGCTGCTTGAAGGCGATTTTGTCAACTATAAGCAAATCATTTCGGCAAATTATGAGACCATTTGCGTTGTGAACAAAGACCAGTTTGCCGACGCCCTTGAAAGAGCATCCCTTCTTTCCAAAGTGGGACAGGGCAATTGTGTGAAATTTGATGTCAAAGAGAAGAATTTGTGCATCACATCAAATTCCGAACTTGGAAATGTCAAAGAAAACGTGCCAGTCAACACCACAGGCAAAGAACTTTTGATTGCATTTAATGCAAGATATTTCATCGAAAATTTGCGTGCAAACACAGACGAATTTGTGAAAATTTGCTTTAATGCCCCTGCCAATCCGTGTGTTATTGTGCCAGTTGAGGGCGACGAATTTTTGTATCTCATCCTCCCAGTGAGAATGATTGGCTGAAACTTCTTGTGAAAGGTTGTTATTGAAATTTCACAAATGATTCACGCGAAATGCAAGTTTGAAAGGAAATTAAGGTCTTTGTGAAATGCTTGATGTGCAAAGGTTTTGAGGCAATATGATATAAAGAAGTGAGTTGACGGAATTTTATTTGACAATTTGCTCTATTTCATTTGTGCTTTAAAAATTAAGAGCGTTAACGTCTTGCCTTATGTAAAAAAAACAACGATAAGCAATGCAAGACCAAAGAATGAAACATAAAAAGCAAAATAAGATAAAACAAAAACACCACCGTGATTGAGCGATGGTGTTTTTAATATTTTCTCACGACCAACTTGAAAGTCGTGTCGTGTTTGCATTATTTGCCAAGTTCAATGTTTTGTTCAACAAGAATCTTTTCATATTCTTTTGTGAAGGTGTGGTCAACCCTAACTTTGTCAGAATATGTTTCACGGACTGATGCTTGTTTTTCTGCTTCCAAAATATAGTTTGTGAAAGCGTTTTCGTCAATTTCTGCTTTGTTATCAGCTGCCGTTTTTGCATGTCTTCTTTCGGCAATAGTTTTCTGCCAGCGAGGCAATTTCTGTTTGCGGTCTCTGTTAGGATTGTCTATATTGCGTTGTCCAAGACGGCAAGCCAATTTCCTAAGTCCGACTTTTTTGTTTCCAGTGATTCCAAGTTCTTCTTCGATGTTGTTTTTCATATATATTCTCCTTTTTATTTTTTTTTGGTGAACAAATTATATCATGAAATTTCGACATGTCAAGAGGAAATGTTAAAATTTTTTAAATTTTTTTTGGAAAAATTGGTATTTTTTTTCTCTTTTAAAATTTTTAATCAAATTTTTTAATTCCTTCGATATAAAATTTTCAGTTAATTTTTTTAATCTCTTCTAATTTAAAATTTTCAGTCAGATTTTTGAATTTCTTCTGAGCATTTGAAAAATTTTTTGAAGACCATTCATTTGAAAACCATTTAGGATTTCCCTTGCGAGCCAAACACGATTGATGATTTTTGCAAATCTTTTCTTTCTTTTGACAAAAAAGAATGAAAAATTCCTTAAAAATCGGATGCGGAAGGTTGACAAATTGTTTTTTTTCCTTTATAATATCACAGAAACTTTTTGCAGCAGGAAATTTTGCAAAAGAAATTAGGAGAAAATTATGAAAAGAACTTATCAACCAAAAAAACGTCAAAGAAGCAAAGTTCATGGCTTCCGCGAAAGAATGAAAACTAAGGGCGGAAGAAATGTTTTGAAAAGAAGAAGAAACAGAGGAAGAAAGAAAATCTCTGCTTAAGGTTTTTCTATGGACCACAGACTGAAAAAGAACAGCCAATTTAGTTATATCTACAAAAAGGGTGAAAGGGTGCATACCGAGAACTTCACTCTTTTTGTGGTTAAGAGCAAATTCAGCGACTATAAAATTGGCTTTTCCATCAGCAAAAAACTTGGCAAGGCCAACAAAAGAAATTTGCTGAAACGCCGCCTGCGTGAAATTGTGAGAAACTTTCCCGTGCCGGGGCATTTCAACTATGTTTTGATGGCAAAAGAAAACGCCACCGCTTTGGATTATGCCACACTGAAAAAACAAGTGGAATACTTGTTTGGAAAGTTTGAAAAAAAATGTCAAGGGAAGAAAGTTGAAAACTGACGAAAAAGAACGCGGCACGCAACCCCCAGCTCAGAAAAAGCACTGGCTGAAAAATGGTGTTAAACATATTTGCTTGCTGCCGGTTTATTTTTTCAAATTTTGCATTTCGCCACTTTTGCCGCACTGCTGCATCTTTGTGCCGACCTGCTCAAACTATATGGTTTTGGCAGTCAAGGAATTTGGTGTTTTTAAGGGCGGCTGGCTGGGACTGAAACGGCTTTTTAGGTGCGTGCCGTGGCAGAAAAGAAGAGGGCTTGACCCCGTGCCAATCAACATTAAAGGAGAGAACATATGGATTTTGTAAGCACTTTGCTTGTCACACTTAAACAGCCTCAGGGAATGTGGCAATCCATTTTGGAGGCGTTTAAGGGTGCACTTGGCACATACATTTTGGCGGTGATTTTGATTGCCGTCATTGTTAGGCTGTTGTTTGCACTTGTGGACATTGTCAACAAAAAAGTGACAATGAAAAATGCCGACATCAACAATAAAATGAAGCCAGAACTGGACGCGGTTAAGGCAAAATATGGCAATGACCCCGCCACACTGCAAAAAAAGACAAACGAGATATATAAAAAATATCAATTCAACATGATGGGCAGCTGCCTGCCGATGCTGGTGGCACTTGTGTTGCAATTTACGGTGTTTTTGACACTTTGGAATTCCTTGCAGGCAGTTTCAAACTTCAACATTGTGGAAAAATATCAAGACATGAAAAACATCTATGCCAATGTCATCAATCTCAACAGCATTGCTGACGATGTCGATTTTGCCGAGGGCGACAGCCTGAAAGTAGAAATTGTGGAATTGGAGACTGGTGCGAGACAACTGAAACTTTCTGTCTTTAAGGCTGGCGAGGATGTTGCAAGCACCACTGCGGTGGAGTTTGATGAAAATCTTGCAAACGACAATGAAGCAGTGTGGAGGCTTGTTAAGACATATGTTGAAGAGCCTGCCAAAGTTGAGCAGCCAGAAGCGTCTGCCGATGAGGAAGAGCCTGAAACGGAAACTCCTAAAATTGAGGCCCCTGACTATGCCCCAACTAAATTGAGCGTGGCGTTGAAGACCGCAGCGGAAGAACTTGTGAATGAGCAATATAAGGCAGAGCAGGAAGGCTTTTTGTGGATTAAGAACATCTATAAACCGGAAAGCCCAACAAGCCCGCTTTTCACAGAGTCCGAAATTAAGTCCTACATGCAGGCGTTCTATTCCGAGGACGAAAAACTTGCCGAAGAGAAAAATGATTTTGAAGGCACAATCTTCAAAAATGTCGTTGCCGGCATTGACAAAGACGCTCTTGGCGTGAATGGATATTACATCCTCACAATCATTGCGGTGGCAACATCCGTGCTTTCAATGTGGCTGTCAAATTTCTTGATGAGAAAGAAAGGTGAGCCAAAACAAAAGCAGAGCATTGCAATGTATTTCGTTATGCCGCTTATCATTGGAATTTTCACCTTCATGTACACAAGTTTGTTCGCAATCTATCTGATTGTTGGGCAGTTGATGATGCTTGCCCTCACCCCGCTGACAACTTTTGTTGTGAAGAAATGGAATGAACTTGACGAAAAGAAGAAAAAACAAAAAACTGAGGTTGTGGTTGACTATCGCCGCAAAGACAGATAAAAAGATTGAAATTGAAAAATTAAGTTGAAATAAAAAAACAAAGAGTGTATCTTTGTTTTTTTTTGAATTTTTTTTCAATATAGTGAACCATTAAAAGTCAGTTAAAAGTGAATTATTATAAGAAAGAAAAGAATAGAGCAGAATTAATAGATAAGAATTAATATAGAAGAATTAATAGAAATGAAAATGAAATAAATTTTATGAAATAAATAAAGAAATAATTGAATTAGACGTCAGTCGCTTCTTGCGAAGCTCGCTTTTGAATTGACTTAGTCCGTCAAAGCGTTCCAAGTGTTTGGCCCCACGATGCCATCGACGGCAAGGCCGTTTTGGGATTGAAATTGTCGCACAGCTGCCTCGGTGTTAGCTCCGAAAATTCCATCAATCCCACCCACAGGCACAAGATTGCTTTCCAGCAGGCTTTGCATCAGCCGCACGTATGCCCCTCGCTGACCCTGGCGAAGAGTTGGATATGGCATAAGCGTCAAAAGCGTCCCCCAAGTGTTTGGCCCCACGACGCCGTCCACGGAAAGACCGTTTTGCGTTTGAAACTGCCGCACAGCCGCTTCGGTGTTGGCACCAAAAATTCCGTCAACGGTCAAGTTTGCACCATATTGATTGAGAATGAATTGCAGCAAGAAAACAAAATTGTTGTCGGCACCGCGGCGGAGAAGAGGATAATTTTCCAGATTCCCGCGAGGCACAAAATCCACGCCCAAAAAGTCGCAAACGCCTTGGCATGCTTCTTCGCCAACTTCCGTCTGAAAGAGCGGATTAATCATTCTGCGTGCCTCAGCAAGATTGGTCATAAACCCAGCCTCAATGAGGGCAGAGACACAATTCACACTTGAAAGCACCCCAACGTCAAGAGGCTTCACTCCGCGGCCATTTTGAGGGGTGCCCTGCAACAGCCGTTCATAAATTCTTTGGGCAAGCCGCTGGCTTTGCGTGGCTTTTGGATTTGTTGGAGAATAGAACACCTCCACGCCGGACACATTGTTGAAGGATTCGCCATATGCGTTGTAAGCAAAAGTGACAAGAGCGGTCAGGTTTTGCCGATTGATTCTCACCACCCGCTGAGTTATGGAAACATCTTGCTCTTCTGGCTTGACGTCATACACAGAAAATCCCTGTCTCAGGCACGCCTCCAAAAATTTGTCTTTGGCTGCACGATTGAATTCGTTTTCATAAATTGTTCGGTTAAGCCCCGGCACAACAGGTGTCCGTTTTCCGGGAGTGGGCGGATTGACGCCGTGCTCGTCATTGCCGCCAATGTAATAATCTGAATTTGGCATAAAAAACTCCTTTTTCAAGCATTTCATATGAGCAAAGTGCAAAATGAGTGACAAAAACTTTTGGAAAAAATTGATTTGGACAATAAATCTTTATCTATTCCATTAATTGTTTTCGAAGAAGCACAACCTTTTTAAATTTTTCAGGAACGCAGTGCATATTTTTTGCAAAAGAGGCAGGAAGATGAAAAGAATGCTTGAAATTTTTGCGGGCTTCTGATAAAATATTCACATGGAAAAATGTATTGCCGCCATCGCCACGCCTCTTGGCACCGGTGCGGTTGCGATTGTTAGATTGAGTGGAAAGGACAGTTTGAAAATTGCCCAAAGCATTTTCATTTCAAAAAACATGCAAGATGTTCAGCCTCGCCACATGTATTTTGGCAGATTGTGCTTGGAAGAAAATGTTTTTGAGCAGTGCCTTATGGTGTATTTCAAAGCCCCCTTTTCATACACTGGGCAGGACGTGGTGGAATTTCAAATTCATGGCGGCGTGCTGCTGGCACAAAAAGTGCTGGAAAGAGTGTTGCAGGCAGGTGCGGTTTTGGCAGAGCCTGGGGAATTTTCCAAGCGGGCGTTTTTGAATGGGAAGATTACGCTTGATAAGGCAGAGGCCATCATTGGGGAGATAAATGCTGAAAGCGAAGGGGAACTTGTGTCAAGTTTGCAGGTGACAAACGGTGCCCTCGCCCAAAGAATTTTGTCTGTCCAGGAAAGTTTGAAAACAATTTTGGCGGAACTTGAAGTCGGCATGGACTATCCTGACGAGACGGAAGAAACAAAATTGAAAACGAATGTTTTTTCGAGGCTGAAAAAACTTTCCGGCGAACTTGAAGAGATTTTGGAAAACTCCAAAAGTGCGAAATATCTTAGCGACGGCATCAACGTTGCCCTTGTGGGCAGGACAAATGTTGGCAAAAGCAGCATAATGAATGCCTTGCTTGGCAAAGAGCGTGCCATTGTCACCGACATTCAAGGCACGACCCGTGACCAGATTGTGGAAAGTTTTTCTTTCGATGGCGTGAAGTTTAACCTGACGGACACGGCAGGCATCCGCGACACGGAAGATTTTGTGGAAAGTCTGGGCATTGAGAAAAGCAAGCAAAGTGCCAAGGCAGCGGACGTTGTGCTTTTTGTGCTTGACGGCAGCGAACCGATGAGTGAGGACGACAAGCAAATTGAAAAACTGCTTCAACAAAGTGCCAAAAATGTGGTGTATGTCATCAACAAAACGGACAAAAAGCGGCTTCTTCCAAAGAAGGACAACGAGATTGAAGTTTCCGCACTGCAAAACAAAAACATTTCTGCCTTGAAGGAAAAAATTAAGAAGCTGGTGATTGAGAAGGAAATTGACTTCAACAAACTTGTCATAACAAATCAGCGTCAGTTTGGCATTTTGCAGGAAGCGGAGAACGTGATGCAAGAAGTTTTGAAAGAACAGATGCCGTCCTTGGACATTGTTGCGATGCAAATTAAGAAAATTTGGCAAATTTTGGGGAAAATTACTGGAAACACAGAAAATGAGGACATCATTGACCTAATTTTCAGCAAGTTTTGTTTGGGGAAATAAGGCGAACATGAGAATGGAAAATTTTGACAGCATTGTTGTGGGTGCTGGACATGCCGGCTGTGAAGCGGCTTTGGCACTTGCACGCACAGGCAACAGAACACTGCTTTTGACCATAAGTTTGGATGCCATTGCTTTCTTGGCGTGCAATCCTTCCATTGGCGGCACAGCCAAAGGGCAACTTGTGGCAGAGATTGACGCCCTTGGCGGGCAAATGGGCATAAATGCCGACCAAACGGCACTGCAAATTCGAATGCTGAATCGTGGCAAAGGCCCAGCGGTGCAAAGTTTGCGTGTGCAGGCGGACAAGAACGAATATCACTCTCAAATGAAAAAGGTTCTGGAAAGCGAACCTAACCTTTTTGTCAGGCAAGGTGAGGTTGACAAAATCGAAATTGCGGACGATGGTTATAAAATCATAACAACTCATCTTGGACTTCAATATCGTGCCAAAAGTGTTGTTTTCGCCACGGGAGTGTATTTGAAAAGCGACATAATCATTGGGCATACGCGGCAATTTATTGGGCCAAATGGCTTCAAAAATTCTGCGACACTTTCGGACAGCCTTGCGGCACTTGGCATCAAGCTGCTTCGCTTCAAAACTGGCACTCCGGTGAGGATTCATGCCAGAAGTGTTGATTTTTCGCAGATGGAGGTGCAGAAGGGCGAAGAGGACATTCTCTCTTTCTCCACAATGACGGAGAAAAAGGTGGAGAATCGGGCGGAATGCTATCTGACCTACACCACCCCGCAAACACATCAAATCATTCGAGACAATTTGGACAAGGCCCCTGCAATTTCGGGCGAAATCAAAGGCGTTGGGCCAAGATATTGCCCGTCAATCGAAACCAAAGTTGTGCGATTTGCCGACCGCGACCGTCACCAACTCTTTTTGGAGCCTGAGGCGTTGGACACGAAAGAAATGTATTTGCAGGGCTTTTCCACCTCAATGCCGGCGGACCTTCAACTTGAAATGGTGCATTCGGTGATTGGGCTGGAAAAAGCGGAAATTATGCGGGACGCCTACGCGATTGAATATGACTGCATCGACCCGACGCAACTGCGTCCCACCCTTGAACTGAAAACAATCGATGGGCTTTTCTTCGCGGGGCAGATTAACGGCACAAGTGGATATGAAGAGGCCGCAGCACAAGGTATTGTTGCTGGCATCAACGCAAGCTTGTATAATCAAAACAAACCTCAACTTGTGCTTAAACGCAGCGATGGATACATTGGCGTGCTGATTGATGACATTGTCACAAAAGGCACCAACGAGCCATACCGCATGATGACCAGCCGAGCGGAATATCGCCTGCTGCTGCGGCAGGACAATGCGGATTTGCGGCTGACTGAAATTGGCAGAAGAGTTGGGCTTGTCAGCGATGAGCGTTGGGAAAAATATTGCCAAAAATGCGAAAAAATCAAGAAAATTGAGGAAATTTTGTCGCAAAAAGTGAAATTGGATGAAAAATTGGAAACACTTTTCGCGGAAAATTCTGAGCCGCTCCCTAAGGAAAATCCACATTTTGCAGACCTCTTAAAAAGAAATAATTTGGATATTTTCAAAATTGACCAGGCATATCACCTTTTTGGCGATTTTGACAAGAGGCTGCTTGAAATTGTCAACACGAAGTGCAAATATGAAGGCTATTTGAAGCAGCAGCAAGATGAAATTGACAAAATGCTTGCTAACGAAAGCGTGGAAATTCCAGAAAATTTTGATTACATGTCAATCAAAGGTCTGCGTGTTGAGGCTAGAGAAAAACTGAGCCAAATTCGCCCATTAAATTTGGGTCAAGCATCGAGAATTTCAGGAGTCTCCCCTGCGGACATTTCCATTCTCTCCATTCTTGTTAAGAAGGCAAATTCTTCAAAGTGAATTTAAAGACAATGCGAAATTAAAAATTAACAAAAATAAGAGAAGATTAAAAACTTAAACTGAAACTTAAAGAAATTGATTTTAAAAAATGATTTAAAAATCAAAAGTGACATAAAAAAGATAACACTAATAAAAAGAAAAAGTGCAAAAACATGGAAAATTTAGCAAATTTATTTCAAAAATATGGCATTAAGTTAAATAAAAATCAAGAGCAGCAGTTTGATTTGTTTTTTCATCATCTTGTGGAAACCAATAAGCTCTTTAATCTCACCGCCATCATTGAGGAAAAAGATGTTGCAGTGAAACACTTTTTGGACAGTGTGCTGGGTGCCAAGTTTTTGCCAAAGGGTGCCACTGTTGTGGATGTTGGCAGCGGAGCGGGGTTTCCCGCGGTGCCATTGAAAATTGTTCGCCCCGACCTTGACATATATATGGTTGACAGTTTGGGCAAGCGGGTGAATTTTCTTGAAGATGTGATTTTAAGCCAAAAATTTGACAAAATGCACGCAATTCACGCCCGAGCAGAAGATTTTGCGAAAAACAATCGTGAGAAATTTGATGTTGCCGTGGCAAGAGCCGTCGCCCCGCTTTGCACGCTTGCGGAATATCTGCTTCCGCTTGTTAAAATTGGTGGCTGTGCGGTGATATATAAATCGGCGAAACTTGACGAAGAACTTTCTCAGGCAGAAAAGTCCATTCGAGTTTTAGGCGGTAAAGTGGAGAAAATTGAAAATTTTGTTATTAAAGAGCCGGACATGGAGTTGATGGAGCGAAAAATTTTGATAATTCGAAAAGTCTCCGCCACTCCGACAAAATATCCCCGCAGCGGCAATAAACCTAAAACCGAACCGATTATTTAAAAAATGAAAAGCGTTCTGTTTCATGATATGTTTGCCATTTTACAAAAAAACTTTTCTTTTTTAAGTTATATTTATCTTCTTTTGAAAAATAGTTATTTTATTACAATTGCATCAAATTCTATTTTTCGTTCAGAATATTCATATCATTCTTTTCAAAGCACGGCATATCTTTTGTTAAAAATTTAAAAAAAATGAGAAAAATTGCAAAAAACCGCGATTTTTTCTTATTTTTTTTGTTTTTTTAATTTGTTTATTGTATAATTTGTTTGATTGAGATTGTTTTTCTTGACAAATTGTTTGTTTCAGGATGTTTCTCAAAAAGGATGTGTATGGGAAAAATTATTGCTTTTGCGAATCAGAAGGGTGGAGTTGGAAAGACCACAACGTGCGTGAATGTCGCAACGTATATGGCACTTATGGGCAAAAAGGTGCTTTTGGTGGACGTTGACGCCCAGGGGAACGCCACAAGTGCAGTCGGAATTAACAAAACCAAGGATTTAAAGACGATTTATGACCTTATTGGCGGAGAAAGCGACTATCAGGACGTGATTAAACCGACAATTATCAAAAATTTGTATGTCATTCCTTCCACAGTTGACCTTGCTGGTGCCGAAGTTGAGTTGGTGCAAATTCCTCAGCGTGAAAAAGTGATTAAACGCATTTTGGACGAGATTCGCGATGCGTATGACTTTATTTTAATAGATTGTCCACCATCTCTTGCATTAATTACCGTGAACGCTCTCACTGCGGCTGACAGTTTGATTGTGCCGATTCAGTGCGAATATTTCGCGTTGGAAGGATTAACTCAATTGATGAACACTGTTAGGCTGATTAAATATCACCTTAATCCCAACCTCGACATCGAGGGTGTTGTCATGACGATGAAAGATAAGAGATATAATTTAACAAATCAGGTGAGCAACGAAATCATAAAATTTTTCAATAAAAAGGTGTATGTGACCACAATTCCGCGTAATATTCGGCTGGCAGAAGCACCAAGTCATGGGCTTCCAATTGCTCTTTACGACGCAAATTCCAAAGGGGCGGAGGCGTATTTGAGCCTTGCCGAAGAGATTCTTAAACGTGCAAATTCTGACTTTGAAAAAATTTCAAAAGTTAAAAAAGCAAAAACCAGAAATGGAATGAAGGAGGAATAAAAAGATGAATAATAAGGGTTTGGGAAAAGGGCTGAATGCACTGTTTGGCATATATGATGAGCCTGAAAATTATAAAAACATAACCAATGAAAAGCCTGCTGTCGGCGGTGTTCTTGAAATTGAAATTGACAAAATTAAGCCAAATCCAAATCAGCCTCGAAAGAATTTTGACGAGGATGCCCTAAAAGAACTTGCCGCATCGATTAAAGTTCACGGCATTGTTCAGCCCATTGTGCTGAATAAGCAGGCTAATGGAGATTTTCTTATCATTGCCGGTGAAAGAAGATGGCGTGCAGCCCGTTTGTGTGGACTTGACAAGGTTCCGGCTGTCGTTAAGAATTACACCGAAAAACAAATTAAAGAAATAAGCATAATTGAAAATTTGCAAAGAGAGGACTTGAACCCTGTTGAGGCTGCAAGAGCGATTAAGCAACTTATGGATGAATATAATCTCACCCAAGAGGTTGTCTCCGAAAGAATTGGAAAGAGCCGCTCTAACATTGCCAACACTCTCAGAATTTTGACTCTTTATCCCGACGTTTTGAAGTTGGTCGAAGAAGGAAAAATTTCGGCAGGCCACGCTCGTGCCTTGGTTGTGATTGAGGACCCTCGTGAGCAATTAAGACTCGCCCAGATGATTGTGAGCAAAAATTTAAGTGTGCGTGACCTGGAAAAAGCAGTGAAGAATTATACGTCGCCAACTCCGAAACGAGAAGTTAAGGAAGAACAATCGCTTGAATTGAAAGAACTTATCAATCAGATGCAAAAGACTTTTGCAACAAAAGTTTCAGCAATAGGAAACGACCGAAAGGGTAGAATTTACATCGATTATTATAGCCGAGATGACCTAGATCGCATTGCTGAATTATTAGAACTTCTTAATAAAAAAGAAATGACACTGCAAGATTTGCAAAATTACAATAGACGCAACGGGAGAAATTCATAAATTTCTCGATTTTGTTCATAGGTGCATATAAAAATTTTAGTTCTTGTTTGTAAATTTCTTAAATTGGAATGTTTCACGTGAAACATTCCTTTTATATTTCTCTTAAACTCATTTCAAATTGTTTCACGTGAAACATTGTTCATTTTAATTCCTAAAAATTGCTTTCAATGTTCTAAGCGAAACACATTTACATAGTTTTGTTCATCATTTATGATTTACAGACAATTAAAATTTTAGAAAGTGTTTGTGAGCTGTCTTAAAATTTACGGCTGCTTAAACTTATACCGTATTGTAAAAGTAATGCTTGCATTAATATGTTTTTCTTTGAAGGATATATAATTGGCATAACATAACATAAAGAAATTAAAATGTTTCACGTGAAACATTTTGGTTTAAAAAATAAGGCAAAGTGTAAAGTGTAGAGAGCAAAAAGTAAAATGTCGTAAAGTTTTGTAAAAACCTAATGCCAGCACGAAAAGTAATGCTTTGTAGAAAACTTAATGCCAGCACGAAAAGTATTGTAAAAGAGCGAAGTTATGATGATAAATGAATTATGTTATAAGCGTCCGTATAATTATGAAGACCGTATAATTTTGAAAAAGCAACTGAGCCATTAGACAAATTTGCTGAGTGTATTTTTCTTGACTATAATAAGCGAAAAATGATATAATTTTGCTGTGAAAATAGTCTTAAAAGGAGAAAAACAATGAAAAATCTTAAAGGAACAAAAACCGAAAAAAATCTTATGGAGGCATTTGCTGGCGAAAGTCAAGCCCGCAATAAATACACATATTATGGCTCTAAGGCCAAAAAGGATGGCTATGAGCAAATTGCAGCCATTTTTTCAGAGACTGCTGACAATGAAAAAGAGCATGCAAAGCTTTGGTTTAAGTATTTGCACGGCGGAGAAGTGCCTGGCACCATTGAGAATTTGATTGATGCAGCAGCAGGTGAGCATGGAGAATGGACCGCTATGTATAAGAGAATGGCGGAAGAGGCCAAGGAAGAAGGCTTTGATGAGCTTGCTTACAAATTTAATGCAGTTGCTGAGATTGAACGTCGTCATGAGGATAGATACAATCGCCTTCTTGAACTTGTAAAGGAAAATAAAGTTTTCAAAAAATCCGAAAAGAAAATGTGGATTTGCAGGAATTGCGGGCATATTTACGTTGGTGAAAACGCACCAGAGGTTTGCCCTGTTTGCAATCATCCAAAAGCTTATTTTGAAATTTACAATGAGGAATTTTAATCTCACCCATAATCTACTTTTTATCTGCTAAAACTTGTTGCAATAATAAGGACAAGCAAGGTATTACTGATGCCTAGTTATTTTAATATAACCATTATATTGATATCAACAATTGTATGCGGCAAAACAATGCACAACTTATAATTGATAATGTTATAGCAAAAACGCGATAAATAAAATGAAAAGCGTATGTTTGTAGGTATTGTTGACATGTGAAAAATTTGGAGGATAAGGATGAATAAAGTCTTTTTTGCAAAGTTAAATTCACCTAAAATTGTTGAGGAGAAGGTTTTTGAGGAACATCCAAAATGGTTCAATGGCATTGATGTGGGTGATTTTGCATTTATCCATCCCGAAGGTCGGCAAGTGGAGGAATTGTGGAAAGCAGAACGTTTGGAAGATGCTAAAAATCCTGCTTTTCGAAGGCTTTGTTTCAGTCTAGTTGCCAAATTTTCGCCTCCAATTAGGACAAATGAGCAGTTTTTGGCACTAAAACTGTTTAAACTCGACATGAATCTTTTGAATCAGTGTGTTAGCCAAGTGCGGAATATTTGCTTTTTTGAGTTGCAGCTTGCCTCTCCTGGAGCGATTGACGTCATTTCTGACCGCATAAAAGTGCTGCAATATGTGGCGGATGAATCACATTATCGCAAAATTCTTGTGCTGCAATCTGAAAATGAGGTCAATCCACAATCTGAGGATGTTCAGATTTATAAATCTGGGGAAGAATTTAGGCTTTTCCCTGCCTCTTTCATTTCGGATGATGTTGTTTCACGATTCAAAAGCGAAAATTTCAAATTTGGAGAATATACCATAAAATCTTCGAAAAGTAAGCTTTTTAAGGTAATTTCGTCCGGAAAAACTGTCATTTCGGGCAATATCGCCAATTTGAAGGGCTTTTACGACCTGTTTTGTTCAAACAATAACCCGCCACTGGACGAAGTTGGCGGTGCGGTCAACTCGCAGGGCGGGAAAAAGAAGGATTTTGTGATTTGGCTTAAAGAAAAGGGAGTCAAGTCTGCTTCAAATTATGACAATGGCGTGCGGGCAATCGAGGCTGCATTTGGCGTGGATGCGAACAAGGAGTTTGAAAAGGACAAATGTGCTTCCCTTTTGAACCTATTGAGAAATGATGAAAATGTTGTCGCTGCGAAAGCAAATAAATTTTCTGATTTGCGTAACTGGGAAACGTATTTGAGACGTTTTGTGGATTATAAAAACGAGCGTGCTAAATATATCGGAGTGGGCAGCAGTACTAAGGCTGCACCCGATTTTCAAAATAACACGAAAATTGAATCTAATCAAAATGACCTAAATTTAAATAATGTTTCAAAAAACACGCAAAAAGGGCGTTTTTCGAAATTTTTTGATGTAAACACGCTTGACCCTGTCAATGCAGTTGTCAGCGAACAGCTTAAAAAAGAGGGACTTCTTTCGGCAAATACAATATTTTATGGTGTTCCAGGTTGCGGCAAGAGCCACAAGGTGAACAAGCTTTTGCATCTTTCGAAAAATAAATTTGACCATAAAATTGCAAAAAACGGCAAAGAAGGCGATGTTTTTGCAAAAAATCACGAAAATTCCAACCAAACTATTGAAAATTTTGCACAAAGTGGCAGCAATTTGGACGAAAGATTCTGCAAACGCATTCTCTTCCATCCAGAATATTCTTACAGCGATTTTGTTGGGCAAATTTTGCCAGAAATGGATGGAGATAAGATTAAATATGAATTTCATGCCGGGCCGTTCTTGGAAATTCTCAAAGATGCACTGTCCGATCGTGCGGGCAACAACTTTTTCCTTGTGATTGAAGAAATAAACCGCGGCAATGCACCTGCAATTTTTGGAGACCTATTCCAACTTTTGGACCGAGACGATGATGGCAATAGCGAATATCCAGTCTATAACATCGAAATTCTGAAATGGCTGGCAAAACATGGGATAATCCAGAAAAATGTTTTTATTCCGGATAATCTTACAATTTTTGCCACCATGAACACAAGCGACCAAAACGTTTTTACACTGGACACAGCATTTAAGCGAAGATGGCACATGTCCCGCGTTCCAAACAATTTCAATGACTCGACGGATGACCTGCTTAAAATGCAAGTGGCGGACAGGAATTTTACTTGGCGAGATTTTGCCACGGCTCTCAACAGCGACATTGTTGACCAGTGCAACGACGGCATGGTTGCGGAGGATAAACTTCTTGGCACGCATTTTGTGAAAAAAGCAGAACTTGCCAATTTGCAGATGTTTGCGGAGAAAATTTTTGTCTATCTGTGGAACGACGTTGTGAAATATAATAAAGAGACACTTTTCCGTTCTGATTTGAAGACTTTGGATGCTGTGATTGAAAAATTTATGGCTAACGAAAATGTTTTTAATGATAGGTGCGAAAAAATGGCAAAATTATATGCCTCAGCAGTCATTATTGAACAAGAAAATTGACGCAAAAAGCAGTTAAAAAAATAATTTTTTATATTGCAATTTTGTTTAGAATTTTTTACATATTAAAATTGCAAATAAAACGCATAAAATATATAATAAATTCTAAAAAAATACGTAAAAAAAACGCGAAAATGTCAAATTTTTAAAAAAAATATCAAAAAAATAGGTTGAAATATAAAAACGCAATAAAATAGCGGAAATAACGCATGGAAAAATAGGTAAATAAAATCAAAAAAAACGAAAAATGTGGGTTTTTGCGTTAATTTTATGGAATTTTATGGAAAATTATTTTTAAAAATGCTAAATTAAATTACTAATAAAATTTGAAGATAAATTTTAAGAAAAAAAATACTTATATTTTAACAAAATTTGCAACAAATTGTTGCAGTAAAAATGTAAAATAAACAAAAAACGCGAAATAAGCGGACAATTGTAAAAATTGTGCAAAAAAATTAAATATTAAGAATGCTAACGTAATCAAAGCGAATATCATGCGGAGTTTGGATGAACAATTCAATTAAGTTTGTTGTGCCAAAGGACAAAGGCGAAAGTGAATTTGTGGGCTTCAATTCAGAAAACGGGGCTTTTGTCTTTCCATGCAAATATTTTCGCGATGCAGAACTGGATGGCAAACACGACGAACAACTTTTTAAGCGAGAAGCAAAAAATATTTTGCTCCTTTTGAAGCATGTTGAGCAAAAATATCTGTTTGGGGGCGGTAACGCACAGCTTTTGCAATTTCATTCCATGTTGTGGCTTATGCAAGACTACATTGACCACGGCTATTATGTGGAAACGGAAAAAGTTTTTGGCACGAGCGGAGCTGGTCGAATTCATTGGGGAAAGACCATCAGACATTCGCCGGTGTGGCTAAGCGGCGGAAATGTGATTTATCCCAATCCCATCCGTAGCCGTGTCACGATTGATGAGTCTAGAATTATCACGCAGATATATAAGGCGTGTTTGGAATATTCGGTGCTGAGGCTGGGCTTCATTTTTGGCATTGAGCGGACGGAGCATGCGATGTATGATGTGGAAAAGGACAAGGATTTTCTTTCCTTTTTCTTGACAAAAGAGCTTCAAAGCACAAACAAAGATGACAAGAAAACTCTGCTTCGACATTTGCTTTCCATTGTCAATCATCAAAATGAAAAAACTTCGGGTTGGGGCTTTTCAATTTTTGACAAGGATTTTGAATATGTTTTTGAATTTTTGATAAATCATGTGTTCGGAACGGAGGATGTCAAGAAATTTTATAACACTTATTCCTACTATTTACCTCAGCGGGTGCCGTCCTCCAAACTTCGACCTGACACAATCATGAAAGATGAAAGAAGCTGGACATATTATGTTGTTGACTCTAAATATTACAACTTTGGATACACGGGCAGTGCCAAAGATTTGCCGGCTTCCTCGGACATTTCCAAGCAGATTGGATACAATCACTTTCTGCGTGACAATTTGCCCGAAAAAGAGCAAGATTTTCATGTGAAGTCTGTCTTTTTGTTGCCTTACTCCGCCGAGGATAGCCAGCCCATCAAGTGCGTGGGCTATGCTTGTCGGGACGCCAGGGCGGACGAGAATTTCTGCAATAAAAAAGATGACGACAGGGTGGCTGTCTGCCTTGTTGATTTGCGGGAATTGATATATTCCTATCAAGGCAAAAGCAATACTTTGTCGCCAAGAAAATTGATTGAAACGATTGAAAATTTTGACAAAATAGCAGTCAAAAACGATTGATTTCAGTCCTAGAAAATAAAATTTGTTTAATAAATTTCGAACTTCGAAAAACCGCTTAAAAATTAAATCTTAGTCAGAAAAATTAAAACTCAGTTTTCCACAAGCCGTGCAAATTGCAGTATTCATATGCTGCAATAATTTTTTCATTTCCAACAAAAATCTCCGCTTTTGGAGCGGTGCTTGGTCGCAGCGAAACGATTGTGCAATTCGACGTGGTTTCAAGGGAGATGAAGTTTATGTAGTGTGCCTCCTCCATTGGGTGGGCAACACTGCCAACTTCAACTGTTGCAATGCCGCCATTCACGCTGACAACCGGCACGTGTTTCTCGGTGGACGCCTCCACAGTGTTGGCTACAAGTTCTTCCATTTTTTCGCCGCAGCAAAAAATAGGAACGTCCCTGTCCACAAGCTTTACAACGACGTTTTGGCAGTGTTTGCATCTAAAAAATTTCAGTGTTTTCATATGTTTTCTCCTCTCCCATATTATAGCAGATTGGAGTGGAATGGCAAAATCATTGCGTGGTTGTGCAGCAAGCATGCCTGAAAATATGGACGAGCATGGCGTTTGAAAATTTTTAACCTAAGCATTTTGTTTAAAGAGAAAGCCGTTTGCAAAAAGAAGCGGCTTATGGGTGTGTTGCAATTTGTGATTAAAATGCGAAGAAATTTCACAAAAACGCAACTGGATTAGATTTTTTATCAATGCAGTGCTTGGAGGCCTCGAACAAAGTGCAATATCGGATGCTTGGATGCCTTGAACAAAACGTGCATTGGCGGATGCTTGCAGGACTCGAACAAGTCTGTAGCTGATTAGATGCGGCGAATGAATAGATAGGTGTTTGAAAAACGCACGGTGCTGTCGTTTGTGACGGCAAAGTCCAGTGTGGACTCTGATTTTGTGACGTGATAGAAAAATTCTCCGCCCAAAAAGTATCTCCCTTGCGGGTTGCCTTCTCGCACAGTCACATCCTGCTCTTGGCCGTCGATTTCCAGCCAAATTTTTGGATATGTTTGGCCGGTCATGTTGGCATTCACGCTTGTGCCATAGCTGATTTGATAATAGCCCTGCACCAGTTTGATGCTGTTGACGCCCATGTCAAGAGAGATGGAGTTTTGCCTTGCGGGAAGACTTAAATCCATTTCAAATTGCGGGTCGTCTTGCATTGTTGCGGAAACGGCAGAAAAGTATGCCGCCACATTTATGGCTGGCAATCCGGATGGCCCCGGAGGACCTTCTTGGCCCTGCGTGCCTTGTGGACCTGCGGGACCGGGCGGGCCTTGCTCACCTCTTTCTCCAGCAGGACCTTGTGGACCGGGAGCCCCTTGTGGTCCCGGAGGACCCATTTCCCCCTGCTGGCCTGTTATTCCACGCGGGATAACAAAACTTATTTCGTGATTGCCACCCAAAAAGTTGTCAATAACTTCTGCCTCGTCAAGCGGATTGGCGGTGATTGTGCTGCCAATGGAAATTGTCTCTGGCACGCCAGCAATGCCTTGCTCCCCAGCGGGACCTGTTGCCCCGGCAGGACCTGTTGCCCCAGTTGCACCCGTCGGGCCGGTTGGTCCGGTGGCTCCGGTTGGACCAATTGGACCACCAGGAGTGCCATCCGCTCCTTGAGGGCCGGTGGCTCCGGTTGCCCCTGTCGCTCCTGTTGCACCCGTTGCCCCAGCAGGACCTTGCAGCCCTTGCTCGCCAGTCGGACCAGTTGCTCCGGCAGGTCCGGTGGCTCCTGTTGGCCCAGTGACTCCTTGCATGCCGGCACCTTGCATGCCGCTCAACACGCCCGAAGGTGAAAAATTTTGCGGCAAGGTGATGTTCGGCGGATAAAGATTTTCGCAGCACGGCTTTGAACCATCATTTCCTTTTCGATAAAAAATCATGTTCTTTTAAACCTCTCTATTTCAAAATATGAAAAAGAGCCAAAATTTGACAAACTTTTGGCTCTGCCACATTTTAAAGTGACATTTTATATGACATTTTTGATATATTATTGTTTTGACTTCCGAAATGTCTTTAAAATTTTTAAACCTCTAATAAAATTTGTAATATATATTGTAAGTATATAGGCCTGTGCGGCGTATCAATAAAAGAATTTATAACAAATTTACACTTTTAAATATACACTTCACAGGGTGAGTGACATACGTTGCCGCAATGCAACGCTAATCTGCTGAGTTTTGAAGAAACTTTACAATACTTTACAAAACGTTACAAAAAAATTTGCCTTAAACAAGGCATTGATGGTGTTAACATAAAACAATCCAAACGTCAGTGTTTGGATTTGTTCCTTGGCGGTCTATCAGGGTGCTTGTATGCACCTAGACTTCTATTGACAAATTTTTATTTTTAGGTTTTTTATCAATGTTAAGTGATGAAATAACATCTTTAAATCCAACAAAGTTTGGCATATAATTATCATTTTCTATGTCACAAATTGCAATTCCTCCCCTTGTGGTTAATCTTGAATCAATAAATTTGTGATTGCCTAAATAAATAGCACAATGTCCGGGATAATAATTTTTGTCTGAAACTGTGTTTGCTTTTTTCGCTTGCCTATGGAACAACAAAATATCTCCAACCCTACATTTTGTATCTATGAAGTTGATTTTTTGTTCTATTGGTGCGTTCTCATCAATAAATTTCGGCTCTGCCCCAATTTTAGATGTTGCAATTTTACCTGTCCAACTTGCTCCATATCCGTTTTCAAGAATATCAACGCCAAAGAAATTTTTATAAACTAAATAAACAAAAGTTGCACAATCAAGCTTGCACACATTGTTCTTTCTGCCAGCGTGCGAGACAAAATCTTGCACATATTGTCCAAAAGCCAATCTTTTTTCCCATTCGTTTGAAATTGAGTTTGAACTTTCAAATTCTTGTAAGAACAGCCTCTTTCTCTCTGCAAAGTTTTTGGCGGTTGCTGTGAGTTGTTCTTGATTAAACCCAATATTTTTTAACGCAGTTTGAATTTGATTAAAAGTTATTTCTTTGCAATATTTAAGTTGCATGACTGTTTTTGCTTCTTTGAAGTTAAAGAATTTGCCAAAATAATCCAAATCAAGCTCTGTTGGTTTTCTGGAATAATAGATGCTTTGAAAATCGTTGATTTCAATTATCGTGTCATCATCCCAAAGCTTAATCATAATTTTGCCAATTTCAGTTATAGGCAGGGCAAGCATGTTCAAATTCCAAGCCAAGCCACTTTTGTCTTG
This sequence comes from uncultured Clostridia bacterium, assembly GCA_947625515.1. GTDB lineage: Bacteria > Bacillota > Clostridia > Christensenellales > UBA1242 > Caccovivens. Next base: position 1,576 of record CANQOO010000007.1, on the reverse strand, counting down.
AAAGTCCAAGCAATCCATACGTGGATCGCTGTAAAAAAGTCCACAAATGCCATATTTTTCATCTTTCAAAAACACCAAACAATTGGCATGATTTACTGTTTTGCCATATTTGTCTTTTGCCAAACAGCCCTGAACCGCACACTGCATCCCCAATTTTTCGCAAAGTCTTTTCAAAATTGTGGCATATCCAACGCATACACAATAGCCATTGTTTAAAACGTCCACATAGCTTCTGCACGCTTGGAAAGGGGAGCCTTTTGGTGCAAATTTGTAGTTGCGATTTGTTGCGTAGTGGTAAGCACAAATAAATTGTTCAAAAGGGGACAATTCTTTTGATTTAATTTTTTCGGCAGTCATTTCCAGCAAGTTTTCTGCGTTCAAAAAATCGCTTAAAGACCAAACACCACCAAACCAATTTGTGTCCTGCACAACAATTTGATTGCTTGGGGCTGCTTGTTTTAAAATGTCAAGTTGCTGCTTACTTACATTGTGGTCGGTTATGTCAATAACAACTTTCCCACTCAAATTTTTTATTTTATCAATGTTCTCAATATTTAAAATTGTATCGAAATTACACCTCTCTTGTTATTATTATAAACAATTTATTAAGAAAGTCAAGAGTTAAAAAATATTCCCACACATCACAAACATATAAAAAGAAAAGTTCACACCCATTTTTAAGTTTAGGGTGCGAACAGTTCCCTTTTGGCGGAGAGACCGCCATCCAATCCTAACACAAGAATTTTTGTGGGATTAAGTTTTATAAAAGTGTTTTGTTTGATTTAGAGTTATAAACATTATAATTCATCCACTTTTATCCCCAAATTGTCTTCCAACCACTTCGCCACCATTCTGCGATGGCAAAAAGTTGTGCCATTTTCAATGTCGGAATATTTCTCATAACAAAGCAAAACTGCGTTATCGCCAAGTTCGTCATAGACTTGTTGAGGATTTACCTTTGACAGTACTTTGTCATAATAAATTTTCTTATAAAATTTTTCGTCTTTGATTTTGATTATCTCCGCCGGTGGCGCGAGCTTTGGATATGTATCTCCGTCCCAAAACTTGGCAAATCTCGCGATTGAAACAAAACGATATCCTTTGTCCTTTGGATAACTCCTAACTTTTCCAAAATATCCCGTTTTCATTTCAAATCTCCATCAAACAAACTTGTTTGGACATTTTCATCAGTCGCGCGGACTATGTATTCATCCGGATTTTTCTCTTCTGGCAAAAGTTCAATGTTTGGCGCGAGTTTTCTAAGGCAAAATTTGTAATAAACTTGTTTACCTGTCGGCCTAAGCAAATTAACGCAATCTTGCAGATATTTTGCCCAGTCTTGCCACTTGTCCTCACTTTTGTAGTTGTTGATTTTCCCGATTTTATAGTGGTCCACACAGTCGAGTTCCAAAGTTTTGCGGATAAGCGCCAAACTTTCTTCCGGTTCGATGGTCGGCTCAAAACTTGCAAAGGTCTTGATGCCATCGTCATGCAAAATTTTCAAAGTTTCAAGTCTTTCACTTGGAAGTGCCGCATATGGCTCCCAATATTTGCTCTTTTCTTCGTCCAAAAATGT
>CANQOO010000006.1 GCA_947625515.1 uncultured Clostridia bacterium | reverse complement strand
GCCAACAACTTATCCGTTCGACTTGCATGTTTGAAGCACGCCGCCAGCGTTCGTCCTGAGCCAGGATCAAACTCTACAATAAAATACTGGGACAGACACCAAATTTTTTACGCGGACACGGAAATTAAAATTTCCTAACCGCTAAAAATTCGGTTTCTCTTCCCAATCCTCTTCCATTTTTGGTGAATTCCAATTTGTGCTCGCCGGGCTAAGCCCTACACTTCGCAAAATTGGAATTTGATTTATATGCAAAAACAAAAGATTTAGGTTAAAGTAGTTCGCACATACACTTGTGCTTGTTTTCCTGACTTCAATAACTTACATTGACTTTTTAACTATTGCGTTAAAGTTGTTTAGTTCTTGTTTCTTACACTATTTAATTGTCAAATGTCTTGCCGCTCTTTCTAAACTCAAAACCAGAGCCTTTTCAAGATGCGACGTGCTTATTATACTCCACCGCTCACCCATTTGTCAACACTTTTTCAAAAATTTTTCAACTTTTTTCAACTTTTTTTGCATTTTCCCCTCTTTTCCTCCACAACGCACCCTCGCGTTCGCAGAAAAGTCACTAAAAATTTTGCCTTGCAAACAAAAAATTCGCGAGTCGCACTTGTAAAAACATCTGCAAAGCAAAAAAAAGAAAAAATTTTAAATTTTTTCTAAAAAGGCTTGACAAAGCCCCCCCCCGATTAATCTATAATGCTCCTAGGGAGAAAAATTATGTTAAGAAAAATTGATAAGAAAGTTATTGACAATGCATTCAAATTTGGTAATGGCGACGTTATGATTGAATATGGCGTATTTGAAAATAGATATGAAACAAGGATTGTAGAAAAGCCTATCCCTGTTTTAGGACGTATTTTTCCGTTTTTGAAGCACAAAGTTAGGGAGCAATATGTCGCAGGCAATGATCTGGTTCTTGAGCATAAAAGCGTCAGCGATGCAGTTCGTGCAGGCAATTCCGCACCAAAAATTATCAAGGATCAATTGCAAGCAATCCCATACGACAGGATGTTTCACCTAGATAAATCTATTTATGGCAACCTCATTTTGGCACACGTTGTGAAGGATAGAGACTGGGCTGGCGACCAAAAATATGATATTCTGACCGAGGATGGCGTACTTTTGGGAAGATTTGATATGCAATATAAAGGTTATTATAATCCAGTCCATGATAACAAAATCGCTCACTTGCCAGAAGATGTTAAGTTGGAGGATGTTGTTGCAAGATATTGTGCTGCAAACCCTGAAACAATCGACCACATTCCGGAAGAAACATATCAGAAATTTCCAAACCTTGCACAAACTTTGGTCAACGAAATTGATGCACAAAATGATGCTAGCAGAAGTCAAACAAAAGCTTCTGCTAAATCAAAATAAAAGCAGCCACAGGCTGTTTTTTGTTTTTCACTTCTATGTATCCCTGGGAAAAATTCCCAAGGATTGCTCTCTCTTCAATTTAATTGGTTTGATTGTTTGAGTCGTGCGTTTCGGCGGCAGCCTGATCTTCCCGCTTGTTCACCTTTTTGGAAACCTCGATAAGCTTTTCAATCGCTCCGGAGACCTGGTCGGCGTCAAACTTGATGCCTTCCTTGTGACAAAACTCTTCCGCCCATTGCAAAACGGTGTTTTTCTTTTCTTCGCCGCTGCTTCCAACAAGTTCTTCCGCCTTGATCACGAAGTCGCACAACGCACTTTTCAGCAAATTCCAGTTTCGGTCCTTAATCACCTTGATTAGGGCAGTCACAAAACCGATGATTGGAACCAGGAGAGAGATGCACAGAGAAACAATCTCCGCGATTTGTTTTGGCGACATTTTCACTCTCCTTTTGAATGTCCCCTAAAAAATAATATGCAAATTTGCAATGTTTTGTTTTTTGAAGGTTTTTTGGGAAGTCTTTTTTTTTGAAGTTTTCTTTTTAAAAGTTTTTGAAAGTCTTTTTTGAAATTTTCGTTCTGTCGAAGTTTTGCTTGTTTGGAGTATTTATTATAGCAAAAAAAACAACTTGATATAAAATATATTTTCATTAAAAAGTTTATTAAAAAACATTTCATAAAAAAATTTATGTCAATTTTAAAAATTATAGAAAAAAACAGGCGTTTTTTGCCTGTTTCTGAATTTCAAATAAAATCCAAAACAATTACTGCACTTGAATTTCAATCGCCTGACAAACGGTGATTTCTTCCACGCTGTCCTTTTCTAGAAGCCTTATTTCCACATAAAGGGAATATATGCCCGCCGAAAGAGTTGGAAGCATTGCCATTCCGTAATTCACGGAAACAGGCGTCTCAACACCACTTGATATCAACCTTGTATTGACAATTTGCCATGATTGCACCAATTCCGGAACAAGCAAGTAAAACTGAATGAAAATTGACATTTCAACGCTTGCGTGGATGACTTTGCCGTCAAAGGTTGCGTTGCTATCTATGCCTATGTATTTTTCAAAAGGGTTAAGCCCTGGCTGATTGGAGCCAGACTCACCATGTCCGCCTTCTTCTTGGGAGTCTCCGCCTTGCTCGTCCCCATCATGCGAATCACCGCTCTGCGGGTCTCCGCCATCATCTGAGCCTCCTCCACCCTCATTGCCAGTGTTGTGGCCGCCCTGTTCGGTGTCGCCAGAATCACCCTTGTCCGGTTCTTCCGGCTGCTCATTTCCGCCATTAGGATTATTATCCCCACCATTTTGGTCGTCCTCATCTTGTGGGTGCTGCGGATTCTTTTCGGGGTTGTTGCCCGGTTCGTTTCCCGGATTTTTGCCAACTTCTTCCTGAGGATGCTGTGACTCGTCGCTCTTATTGTCATCCGTTCCGTCGTCAGAAGGATTGGCTGTTTCCTCTTCGTGCCGTGTAACTGTCACATCCACGGCCTTCAATATTTTCCCTTCCAGATTCTCAAAAATCAGTTGCGTTTCGCCTTCCGACACGCCAAGCAAAAGAATGTTGTCGCCTGCCAAAACGCGAGCAATGTTTTCGTCGTGCGTTGTGCAAAGCACATTGCCGGAAGCTTCAAAGGTGATTTGTTTGGTCTGACCAATTTCAATCTCAAAATTCGTCATTGAAGAACGAAAAAATTCCTCCTCCAACCTTGCTGGCTTTGGAAGAAGAAGTGGAAGTGCCACCGCCAATGCAATAGCTATCCCCAAAATAGGGCAAAAAATCACCCACAATTTGCTTTTCATCGCCAATATTTTAACACACTTATTCACAAAAATCAATCTTAATTCGACAAAATTTGCAAAAAAAACTTTTATAGCTCCAATGCGACGTCACAATGGCGTCACCATCAGCATCGACGCCACAAATTTTGCAAAAGCCACATTACAATGATATAAGAAAATTAAAATACAATGATATAAATAAAGCCAGTGTAACAATATGACGCCCACATCAGGACATGAAAAATCAAACTGCCAATATAGACAAAAAAACACAGCCGAGACTGTGTTTTTCACTGGTGGGAGTTATAGGACTCGAACCTATGACCCACTGCTTGTAAGGCAGGTACTCTACCAACTGAGCTAAACTCCCAAATGCTCCCAAAGTATAACATACCTTGGAAGCACTTGTCAAACATTTTTCAAATGTTTTTCGACTTTTTTTTGAAAAAGTTTTTAAGGCTTGTTAAATTGTATCAGGCAGGAGTTCGTAGATACCTGTAATTTTTTCAATCTGCAAAACATCAATTTGTGCAGCCGAATCTCTTATTGCCTTGTAAACATGAGCAGTATTTTCGCCATCAGTTGTGCTGAGCAAGAATTGAACCAATTTCTCAAATGTTTGATCTTTAATGCTTGCAAATGGCGTGCTGGAAGTGATATCCATTCTCATTGTGATGCCATTGATTTTAACTTCAATTGCCTTAAGTGCAATCTTGTGGTTGTGACTGTCAGTATTGCTGTAAGCATACCAAGTTCCTTGTTCAATCTGGTTGTATCCAAACATTACACCAAGTTTTTCATCGATATTTGCATTTGTTCTTGTTCCAGACACAACATTACTGTTTTCTTTAACCTGTGTGGCTGTGAACTCTGTAAGCCAAACTTCATAGCCAATCGTTGAGTTAAATTTGGTGTAGTTCTTAAGGATGGCAACGTTCAATGTTGCAGTATCTGCTGTTTGAGGATGAGCGTGAATGAAGACATCTGCAAATGTTGCGGCATTTGTATATTTTGTGCCGCTCCAGGACAATCCATCAAATTCCCAGAAGCTGTTGTTTGGTGTCCAGTTTGAAGCATTGAACAGATTAGCGATTGCATTCTTGTCTTCAACGGAGAACTTAACGCCCTGTGAGATGTCAGATTTGTATGTTGCATCGCCAGCATTTACAGTTGCTGTGTAAACAATGGCTTCTTTTTGCAGATATACGCTGGCATTTTCTTGTTCAGTCAATGTGAGAGTGGTGATTTCGTCAGTTCCTTGACGATTTGAACTCCAGAAATATCTGTATCCTTCTTGAACATTTTTAGCGTTTGCGGCTGCATTTGGCAAGGAGATTTCGTCATTTAATCTGACATCTTCGCTTCTCTTGAATGCACCGGTTTCGTCATAATAGCTGAGTGTAACTTTTGCTGCTTCAAGCCAAGGTTCGGTCAGGACAAGATCGCTCACTGTTGGCTCGTCAAAAATTGCATAGAAATATCTTTTGCCGGAGCCTTCAGTGCCGCTGGCGTCCTTAACTTTCCAGCCCTTGTAAGAATAATCTGCCCCAGTGTATGTCAGCTTTGGAAGTTCTGCACCATATTTATATTGTGTCGCTCCGCCCTCTGGTGTGGCTGTGACGTCCTGCATTGCGGCAGGATTTGCTTTATAACTCCAAGCAACGTTAAATCTTACAACGTTGTAAACTGCAAGATATTCATCAGCTGCGTCTTGCATGTCAAGGTTGAACACCAAAGTGTCGGAGACATATTCAACTGTCCCTTTTTGCAATGCATCCTGATATTCTGTCACACTGCCTGCAAACCAGCCTTGGAAAGTGTATGCATCCGAAGCCTGTGCACTAAGTTCAACTGTTTGACCTTTGCCAGCCGAAACTTTGTGGCTGGAATAAAGCTCTTCTTCATATTCAAATTGTGGAGCAGCAACCACAACCTCATTGCCGGCATCGTCAAGATAGTTTGCCGCAGCCTCATCCACAACAACGCTGACATCAACAGTCTTGTCTGCACCAAAGATAGTCACGAACGCTGTGCCAACGATCATGAGAGGAATTACGACAACCATCGCACAAATTGCCAAAATTTTTGAAACTGTTTTTGACATATTTACCTCCTAAAGATGCCCCTATTATAGCACAACGATTTTTACATTTCAATACCTAAATCAAAAATTTTTTGCATTTTTTGCGGTTTTTTTGATTTTTTTCGCCATTTTACCCAAAATTTTCTGCATAAAACTGGGCTTTTTTGCAATTTATTTTGTCACCATCGCCAAATTTGAAGTGAGAATGGCTTTGCCTCGCTCCTGGGCATAAATTGCAATTTTTCTTTCTTGCAAACTTGAAGTTTGCGTTCACTCTTTGCATTATTAAGGCATTTTGCAATTTATTTTGCAACCCATGCAACTTTGAAGGGAAATATTTGCAAAATCAGACATCCATAATCATTTTGTCCGCAATAAGGGCAATAAGTTCGCCATTTGTCGGCTTCTCGTTTCTATTATATATCTTCAAACCAAAAATATTGTTAATATTTTCAATTTTTCCTCTGTTCCAAGCCACCTCAATGGCGTGACGCATGCCGCGTTCCACCTTGCTGGAACTTGTTTCGAAGCGTTCAGCGATGGTTGGATAGAGTTTTTTTGTGATGGAACTGATTATTTCAGGCTCTTCCACGGCAAGTTTGACTGCCTCGCGAAGGAATTGATAGCCCTTGATGTGTGCCGGGATGCCGATGCTGATGAAAATATTGGAAATTTTTTCGTCCAACTGCTTGCTCTCGGAGGAAACCTTGCCGCTTCCAAGCACGTCCACAATGCGGCTTTCCAGATTTTCCGGCGTGATAGGCTTGACCATGAAATAACTTGCCCCCAACTGAATGGCTTTTGTCACAAACCCGCTGTGCGAAAGATTGGACACAAAAAACACCTTAGGCATTTCTGCACCCAGCGTTTTGATTTTGTCCAGCACGGCAAAGCCGTCGAGGCTGGAAAGCATAACCTCCATAACCAAGACGTCCGGCTTTTGGGCAAGCACCTCTTCCACCACTTTCTGACCGTCAAAACTGGAACCCACCAATTCAAAATTTGGATTGTTTCTAAAATATTCAATCACATTGTTTTCTTCTGTTGCGTCTGCAACGTAAATTGTTGTTTTTTTGTTTTCCATTTTCTTTTCTCCCTTTATTTTTGTTTTCTTTCTCTTGCTTTGCAAAACAAGAGAAGAATATCACAATCAAAGAAAAACGGAAAGAAGAAAAAATGGCGATTTTGTCGCCAAATTCGAAAAACTGTCGAAAATCCCCGAAAGTGCAAAATAAAGTCGCAAAACTGCGATTTTTCACTTATTGTCAGGCAAATCGTCAAATTCTCTTGCAAAAGCGGAAATTTTGCAAGAATTTGTTGCGAAAAGAGTTTCCAGCCAAGTTGCCAGCCCGCCTGCAAACCACCTCGCTCATCTTATCATTCTGCATTGGCAAGCAAGCCGCCATCTGGGATAAGCAAGGCAAAGAAGTCTGTCCGGTGGACGCATCGACCACCGCCAGAAACTTTTGTCAATCAAAAACAATTCTTCTCCACTGCTGCACGAAAGCGACAAGTTTTAAATCTCGCTGGTCGTGATAGTCTTGCAGCATTTCAACCACCTTGTCATACTTTTCCCTCTGCTGCGGCGAGAGGGAATCCAAAAAAATCTTTTTCCACCTGCTTAAATTTGGCGGCATCCTTATAGACAAACTTTTCTGCGAAACATTCCAAGATGGAATCCTCATATTTCGGCAGCGGTTTATCGATTAAATCTTTTCTATCATAATACACCCGCCCGTTTCTTTCTTTTCTCACCCACTCGTCACTGTTGAAATCTATCATAATTTTTCTCCTCATAACTTTCATAAATAGGATTGTTTACGACCCCATTTTATCATAATATAATACCTTCTGTCAACAAAAAAGGGTCGTGGACGACCCCATGTTTCAAAAAATTTGTTTAATAATAATTATATGGAAAAAGCAAAGAAAGAAGATAAAAATTTAAGTGAAGTTGTTAGGGATAGGATTTGCAAGTTTCTTGGGGAAAGAAATTTGACACAATATCGACTTGCAAAAATAAGCAATGTTCCATTGCCAACAATCAAGGGCATTATGCAAAGACGCACAAAGGGCATCCAACTTAAAACAATCATTCTGTTGGCACATGGTTTGGGCATGACGCCAAGCGAGTTTATTGACGACCCGTCCTTCCTTGCAGAAAATCTGACGTTGGATTGAATTTTCGGCGAAAATGAATGCTGCTCAAAATGTGGCATTGGATTGATTTTTCAAATTTTGGCATTAAAAATAATCTATGCGTATTGAAACAATTTGCATTTCGTTTCATGCCGCAAGGCGTCTAAAATCGCCTCACACATATTTGACCTGTTTAAGATAAAGTCCGCAAGGCTCCATGGTGATGCCGGCATATTTGCGTTCGCCAGTGGCGAGGGCTTTTTTTATGTCGTCCTCGCAAAGTTTCCCCCTGCCCACATCCAAAAGTGTGCCAACAATTATGCGGACCATATTATATAAAAAGCCGTTGCCGGTCACGTCAAACTTGAAGATACGGCCACGTTTTGAAATTTTAATGTCAAAAATCTCGCGTTCAAAATTTTTGACGGCGGTTTCCGAACTGCAAAAGCCGTGAAAGTTGTGCTTGCCGACAAGCAGTTTGGCAGCGGACTGCATTTTTTGAAAATCGACCTCAAACGGATAAAAGCCCACAAGGTCGCTCTTGATGGCTTTTCGCTGCCCGCCCGTTTGGACGATGTATTGATAGGTTTTTTGCTTGGCAGAAAATCTTGCGTGAAAATCCGCTTTTTCTTCCACTTTTGATATGCGAATGTCCGGCGGAAGAAGGTCATTGAGTGCAATTTTAAGGTTTGCAAGCGGAATGGAGTGCTCCATCTCAAAACTCGCCACCTGCCCAAGTGCATGCACGCCTCGGTCAGTGCGGCCGCTTCCTGCCACCTCAATGTTCTGCCCGGTCAGGTCAAACAGTGCCCGCTCAATTTCTGCCTGCACTGTTCTTTTGCCGTCCTGTTTCTGCCAGCCAAAAAAGTTTGTCCCCTTATATTCCAAAGTGATTTTAATCGTCCTCATGCAAATATTTTACATCTTTTTCGGCAAATAATCAACTTAAATGCAGTGGAAAAGTTTGCCTCGGCTGCGAAGCTTTTTGTTGTATTAAATTGCCTGCCCAACAATTTGACTTTCCGAATTAGTTGCCTGCCCAACAATTTGGCTTGCCGAGTCAGTTGTTTGCGAAAAATTTGGCAGAATTGCGGAAAAGTTTGACTTGATTGATATAATTAGTTAAACTTATATATAAATTATATCTAATAATTAAAGGAGCGAACATGAAAAAAGTTGTGGACGGAAACACCGCCGCCGCAATGGTGGCATACAAACTTTCTGAGGTGATTCCAATCTATCCCATCACCCCATCCAGCCCAATGGCAGAATATTGCGACAGTTGTGTGGCGGAAGGGCGAAAAAACATCTTTGGCAAACTGCCAACCTTGATTGAAATGCAAAGCGAAGGCGGTGCGGCTGGGACTTTGCACGGCAGTCTGTGCGGCGGGGCGATGAGCACAACATTCACGTCCAGCCAAGGCCTGCTGCTGATGATTCCAAATCTATATAAAATTGCGGGAGAGCAACTTCCGTGTGTTTTTCATGTTGCCGCACGTGCCATTGCAAGCCACGCCCTCTCAATTTTTGGCGACCACAGCGATGTTATGGCAATTCGCCAGACGGGAGCCATCCTTCTTTGCTCCAACTCCGTGCAGCAGGCACACGATTTTGCTCTTATCGCCCACATTTTGGCATACAAAACTTCGCTGCCTGTGATGCATTTCTTTGACGGCTTTCGCACCTCGCACGAAATGCAAAAAATTGACATAATTGAGGATGACGTAATTCAAAAACTGCTTCCAATCAAAGAAATTGAGGCATTCAGAAATGCCCGCATGACGCCAGAAAAGCCATATCAAAAAGGCACCGCTCAAAATCCGGACGTGTTCTTCCAAAACAGAGAAGCATCCTCTGCCGCATATGAGAGCGTCTATCAAAAACTGACCGACATCCTGCACGAGTTTGCTCTGCTCACCGGCAGACAATATCAGCCATTCCAACTTTTCGGAGCGAAAGAGCCGGAAAATGTGGTGGTGTGCATGGGCTCCGCCTGCGAATGTCTGGAAGAAGTGCTTTCAGACAGCAAAGACACGGCGTTGCTGAGCGTGCATCTTTTCCGCCCGTTCGACCGCCAGCAACTTTGCAGGTCCTTGCCAAAAAGCGTGAAAAAAGTGATTGTGCTTGACCGCACAAAAGAATGCGGCTCACGCGAGCCACTCTTTTTGGACGTGTCCAGTGCGTTAAGCGGCGTGCAAGTTGTGGGCGGAAGATATGGCCTGGGTGGAAAGGAGTTCACCCCCGCCATGGCAAACGCAGTGCTTAAAAACTTTCAGCAAATGAAAGACAACTTCACTGTGGGCATCGATGATGACGTCACTCACTCCTCCCTGCCAGCAGTGGAAAGTGCCGCAAAAGCGTCCCACGAGCAGTTTGAGATGAAAATTTGGGGTCTTGGCTCGGATGGGACTGTGTCTGCAAGCAAAAGCACCATCAAAATTTTGGGCGAAGAACTTGGCTCATATGTGCAGGGCTATTTTGAATATGACAGCAAAAAAAGTGGCAGCCTGACACGGTCGCACGTGAGAGTTTCAAAAAATCCAATCAAAAGCACCTATCTTGTCCAGAACGCCGACATTGTGGTGGTGAACAATTTTTCGTTTGTGCATCGCTATGACTGCCTTAGCGGCCTGAAAGACGCCGGCACTGTGCTTTTGAACACAATTTTTTCGGCATCCGAAGTGGACAAAGTACTTCCGGATGTATATAAAACTCGGCTGCAAAATAGGCACGCCAAACTTTTTGTCATCAACGCCCACAAGATTGCACAAGAGTGCGGGCTGGGCAACAAAATCAACATGGTCATGCAAACGGCACTTTTTAAAGTGTCGGGCATAATCCCCTTCGCTGAGGCGGAAAAGCAAATTGAAAACTATATCCAAAAAACTTTCGCCAAAAAAGGCAAAGCGACAATCGACAAAAATCTTGCCGCTTCAAAGCGTGCCACGCAGCAAATTGAGCAGGTTGACGTGGACGGCTTGACACTCAAATCCATCACGTTGGCAGAGAAAAATCTGCAAGATGAATTCTATCAAAAAATTATGGGACCAATCGAAAGATTGGAAGGTGACAAATTGCCAGTTTCCGTCTTTGACGCCAGCGGCAAAGTTCCGCTTGGCACGGCGGAGTTTGAAAAACGCGGGTTTGCCGCCCATCTGCCTGTTTGGCTGCCTGCAAATTGCATCCAGTGCGGACAGTGCGTGCTTGCCTGTCCTCACAACGCCATTCGCCCTGTTTTGGTGAAAGGGCAGACGCCGGAAGAGATTGAGTTTGCCAAGGCGTTTGGCGTGGACGGATGTTTCTATCGCCTGCAAGTTTCGCCTGAGGACTGCACCGGCTGCGGCGTGTGTGCCAAGACCTGCCCCGCAATTAAGAAAGCCCTTGAAATGCATGACGCCAGCGAAGTTCTGGAAAAATCCAAGCGGGAATTTGCCCAAGTGGAGGAGTTGAAGCGTGCGGGCAGGACGCAAAAAAACGTGCCATTTTCCACCGACCTTCCAAAGGGGCTGCAATTTAAGGATTGTTTGTTTGCCTTTTCCGGTGCGTGTGCTGGGTGCGGCGAAACGCCATACATCCGCCTTGCCACCACATTGTTTGGCGACCGCATGATGATTGCCAACGCCACGGGCTGTTCCAGCATATATGGCGGCTCCTTCCCAAGTTGTCCGTATATGAAAAACGAGGATGGTCACGGCCCCGCTTGGGCAAATTCACTGTTTGAGGACAATGCCGAATTTGGCCTTGGGATGAAGTTGGCAAATCGCTACACTCCAAACGGCGAAAAACAATCGGTTTGGATTATTGGCGGAGATGGCTGGGCATATGACATCGGGTATGGCGGGCTGGACCACGTGCTTGCCAGTGGCGAGAATGTAAACATTCTTGTTTTGGACACGGAGGTGTATTCCAACACCGGCGGGCAAGCGTCCAAATCGACCCCTCGTGGTGCCATGGTGAAGTTTGCCAACGCTGGCAAAAAAACCAAGAAAAAAGACCTTGTTGCCATTGCCATTGCGTCCAAGAACGCGTATGTCGCCCAAGTTTCTTTGGGTGCCAACAACTTGCAATGCATCAAGGCGTTCAAGGAGGCGGAGGCATTTGACGGCCCAAGCCTGATTGTGGCATATTGCCCGTGTGTCAACCACGGCTTCGACATGAGCGAAACCACCACAGAGATGCGAAAAGCGGTGGAGTGCGGATATTGGTCCTTGCTGCGATTTGACCCGCGTCAGAACAAACTGACCTTCGACAGTGTCAGTGATTTTGATAAATATGACAACTTTATTGACGGCGAAAGCAGGTTTGCCGCCATCAAAGAACTGAAGGGCGAAGAGGCGGAGAAATTGCTTGAAGAAAGCAAGGCGGACGCAAAGCAGCGTCTTGAATTTCTTAAAAAACTTATCTGATGTTAATAAGAAAAGAAAAAATTTCGCAAAAAAGTGCAAAAATAACGATATTTTCCCCAATTTTCTTGCAAATTTTGTTTCAAAAGTATAACTTTTTATTTGACAAAAACATGGAAAATAGCCTATAATTTTTTTACTATAACAAATGTTAAACGCAAATCAATGAGGATAAAAAATGGATCTTTTTAAAACCTGGCTGGTGGAAACGCCAATCGCCCATCGCGGATATCACAGCAAAAATGTGCCTGAAAATTCACTTGCTGCGTTTGCAGCTGCCGTGCAAAAGGGCTACGCGATTGAGCTTGATGTCCAACTGTTGGCAGACGACACCGTGGTGGTTTTTCACGACGAAAGTCTGGCACGCATGACTGGCAATGACGGCTATTTGAAATATCTAAGCAAAGAGGACTTAAAATCTCTCAAACTTGCCGGCACAAAAGAGTGCATTCCAACACTGGCTGAGGTTCTGGCACTTGTGGACGGCAAGGTGCCCCTGCTGATTGAAGTGAAAAACAAACACAAGGTGGGCAAGTTGGAGCAGCAAGTGATTGACCTCATGAAAAATTATCATGGCGAATTTGCCATTCAGTCCTTCAACCCATACAGCCTTGCATATTTCAAGCAGCACGCCCCAAACTTCATCCGCGGGCAACTTTCGGGCTATTTCAAAAACGAAAAATTGGGCTGGCTGAAAAAGTTTGTGCTTAAAAGCATGCGCCTAAACAAAAAAGTCAGCGAGCCGCATTTCATTGCATATGAATATAACACACTGCCAAATCGCTATGTGAGGAAATTTAAAAAATTGCCCCTTTTGGCATGGGCTGTGCCAAGCAAAGAGGATTATTTGGAAGTGGTCAAGCACTGCGACAATGTGATTTTTGAAAACTTTGACCCAGAAATTTAAGCAAGTTTTTCCTGGCAAGCTTTTCTTAAATTCTCTGATAAAATTTGAAATTTTAACTTTAACAAATAAAATTGAAAAATTTAAAATCTTATTTTAAATTTTAAAAACTTAAAAAACGCCTAAAATCAGGCGTTTTTTGTCTTATTTTTTTAAATTATTTCATTTTCTGAATATTTTTGGCATGTTCTTGCAGGGTTTTTGAAAAGCACACTTTTGCTTGTTGCATAATTTTGCTTTTGCCTATTTTTTCAAACTCTTTGCCACCTCCGTGAGGTTGAGGTGCAATGCTGGGCGGACGGCGAAAGCCAAGCTTACATAGTGGAAATTGTAGCCACTGCCGGACGAAGGCAAAAGAGCAGCATCGATTGCAGTGGTGGGGTTGCCGGAACGGAGCCAGGAATAGTGGCGGGTATAGTCGTTATTGCTTGAACCAACCTTGTCTAAATAATCCGTGTCAGTATTCATAAGTTTCCTTTGATTTGTTGTTATTTTCCAAATGCCTGTGTGGCCGTTGTTGTCATATCCTGTTTCGGTCATGGATGGGAGCCACAGATAATCGTCTTTCCAAGCATCGTTGCCTTCTTTGCCATCATAATGATAGTCTTCATAGAAATTTTCTACTGTTGGATTTTGTGTCCAGTTGTCATTTGGTAGGTCACATGAATATGAAAGTTGACTTTTTGCACTTTGTCCATCCTCCTGCCATGAAACATGTTCTGGGGTGACAAGGAAGGTTGTCAAGCCAAATTGTGCCATTGTGAACATCGCAAATGGGTTGGTTTCGCTTTGTTCAGCGGTTGTTTTTGCATTGGTTGAAGTTGCATATTCTCCCCCATTGTTTAAAACAACTGCACTCATATAACTCATACCATACATAGAAGATGGATAATCTACTTTTGGGCTTTCGCTTGACCAGTTGGATGCCCAATCGCTATATAATGCCCCATCCAAGAAACCATAATATTCGCCCTCATCTGCCGTTCTGTCAGCCCAAGCGTCTTGCTGGTTGTCTGCCAGCCACAAGGTGAGAATCACATCATGTGGCTCATTGTCTTTGCCCTCGTTTGTGGTGGAAAGATAAACCGGCGTCCATTTAAGTCCACCCAGTTCAACAATAATCTCTGCTTCATAACTCTTGGCGGAGACGGAATAGTCCTCGTTTGCAGGAATTAAATATTCGCTTGATGTGGCGTGATTCGCAGAAACAGAAGCGGCATTTGCGGATGCATAATAAGCGGAACCAGCAGCAGCGGAGTTTGCATACGCAGACAAATCCTCGTCCGCAGACGCGGGGTTCACCTTGTTGTAGTTTGCAATCATGTCCTCTGAGGTCATCCTGCTTGCTGCAAGGGCTTCAATCGGTGCCATATTGTCCACTGTCGCCGTGCTGTCACCAGAAATGTTCCACAAAAGTTTATTCACATTGCTTTTGTCAAAAATTTGTGACACACGGTCCCATAGGTCCTGAGGAATGTCATAGATAACAGAAAAGCCGCCCTCGATTCCTGTCGAAAGAGCAGCCAAAACAATGTTAGCCATAGTGCAAGTGATAACAAAGAGAAACAGCAAAACAAAGCCAGTGAATTTCAGCTTATCAAAAATCCCCCCCCCGCGAATTTACGTCTCATATTTGTCTCTCCTTTTTCATCATAATATTTTCGCTCAAATTTTAAATTTGATGACTTTTTTAATTCTTTCATATTATCTCAGAAAAAATTATATTTGTCAAGCAAAAATTTCAGCGATAAAGAAAAAATCTCTGCCAAAGAGAGATTTTTATTTCAAATTGCAAAAATTGTTTTATTTTTCAAATTATTTTTTTTCTTTCAACTGTTGTTATTGTTTCAGGCTCTTTGCCACCTCAGTGAGGTTAAGGTGCAGGGCAGGACGGACTGCGTGCGTATAATGAACATTATTGAGATGCCAGTTAGATGTAGTCAAGGAATATACAGTGCTCGCACTTGATTCATAACCCGTGCGCAACCACGAAAAAGTTGTGCCGTTTTTGCGTTGATTTTGCGATGTTTCCCAAATTCCGTTATAATTGTCATTTTCACCTGTTTCTGAAAGCGACGGCAACCAAAGGTAGTCATTCTTCCAAGCATCGTTGCCCGATTTGTGAACGTAGTTAAAATCAGGTGTATAAAACCCATCATCTGGCACATCATTTGACCAATTTTCGTTTGGGCAGTTGTATGAAGGTCTACCAAAAAGAAGTATGCTTTGGCCTTCTTTCTGCCACATAACTTCCTCGGGTGTCACTAAATATTGTGTCAAACCAAAATCCTTCATTGTGAATTTGGCAAATACACTGCTTGCAATTTGGTGTGCCTGTGTCAATTCTGTTGCACTTTGGCTTGTGATATATCCGCCGCCATTGTTTAAAACAATAGCACTCATATAACTTGTTCCATACATTGCTGATGGATAATCTACGCTCGTGATTTCATTTGGAAAAAAACCACTGTTCCATGTGGAAGTTCCCTTTTCATCAAATGCTTTCCCGTCGGCATAAGTTTCTCCACTCAGTTGCGTGGAATCCGCCATCCAAAGTGTGAGAATGACGTCGCGATTTTCATCACCGTCTTTGCCCGTTTGGGAAAGATACACTGCATGCCAGGTCAATCCGCCAAATGTGACTTCAACGTCTGCACCCAATTCCTTTGCGACATTGAAAGTGCGAAAATCTGCGGCACTTGTGCCACCAACACCATTTTCACCTTTTGGCACTGCTGCGGCTTTGGCCTCCACTGCACTCATATTGTGCACAGATGCATCCTCATCGTTTGAAATTTGTTTGAGAAGTTTATTTACATTGTTCACATCAAAAATTTGTGACACACTATCCCATAGGTCCTGAGGAATGTCATAGATAACAGAAAAGCCGCCCTCGATTCCAGTCGAAAGAGCAGCCAAAACAATGTTAGCCATAGTGCAAGTGATAACAAAGAGAAACAAGCAAACAAAGCCGGTGTATTTCAGCTTATCAAAAATCCCCCCCCCACAAATTTTCGCTTCATTTTCGTTTCTCCTTTTTATTAAAATTTCTTTTATTTTTTAGTCTAATTTATTTTACTTAATTTGTTTTTTAATTGAATTTGAATTTCCACTTTTTAACAATTTTCCCGCATTTTTTGCGGATTTTTGCATTTTTTAAGTGCTTCTTTTGTTGATTTGTTCAGCAATATTTTTCATTTTTTTTGCAATTCCGTCAAACAAATTTAGCAAAGTAATTTCTAAGCAATTCCACATTTTTTATTTTGTTCTGCGGCTTTCAATGGTTGTTCTGCCAAGAAGTTCAAATTCGTCGATGCTGGAAACTCTTGCACGGTGAAGATAGAGGTTTTCATCCGTTTCGGTGTTTTCCTCGGATTCTTCGTCCGTTTCTCCCTCAGTTTCGGAATCATCTTGCAGTTCTTCTGGAATTTCTTGCAAGGTTGCATAGACATAAAGATATTCGCCGTCAAATGCCACCGCCGCATTGGTGGAAATTCCGCTGAGGCTGGCAAATTTTTCTGCCGCCGTCTGTGTGGCAGTGCCATTGAAGATTTTGGCAAGTTCGGCACGATACAGCCCCGAGTTTGTGGCAAGATACATAATTTGCCCGGACACGAACAGCACTTTGGCGGAGGACATGTCGTCGCCCGTGAGTGTGAAAGTGCCTTTTTTGCCGCTTGTGGTCAAAAATCTGAACGCTGAGCCTGTTTTGTAAACGTAGCCACGCACGATGTTGGTGGATTGCTCCCCGCTGTAAGTTGTCATTGTGACAAGGTGCAAATCGCTGACCGAACTTTCTGTCACTGAACTGCCCTCATAAATTGCCTTGCGTTTGTTGCTGCTTGGCAGGAAAGCGGAGTTGCTTGCCGCCCCTGACATGTCAACCATATACACTGCTTTTTGAGAGTTTGCAACCGTGTCGGTGAAGAACAGCACGTCGCGTTCTCTTGCAATGAAAGTCACCGTGCCTTGGGTGTACACTTCTTGTGCCTCGTCCTCGTTTTTGGCTGTGACTACAATTTTTTTGACGAGGTTTGTCGTGGCACCCGAGCCGCTTGTGTTTTCACGCTCGGTGGTGAAGTAGATGATGCCGTTCCAGTCAAGTGTGCTGCCCACAACGTCCTGACGATATGTTTTTGGCAGTGCCACGCTGGTCACGCCGGATGCGATTGTGGTGGCGGAATCGTTGGAAAGATTGATTGTCACCAAATTTTCGCCGGCGAGCATGACAATGTAATATGTTTCGCCGCTTTTAAGCACCTCAATGTTGGACACTTCGCCGGTTGTGGTGAAGAGTTTGTGCTTTCCGCCGCCGTTTAAGTCGCTCTTATAGAAGCAGGTGTATTCATAATGATATGCCGCCTCGCCGTCCTGAGAGACCATTTGCAGGTTTGGAGTGGCGTAATATACATTTTGCCCCAGCACAAACATGAAACTGTCTTCATAAGCCGTCACCTCGTCGCTTATGTTGTCCACTTGCTTAGGTGAAAAATATGCGTTCTTAGCTTCCAGATTTTTGCCGTTCACGCGGGCAAGATAGGAATATTCCTTTGCAGAAGAATATTCAGATTTATTGGTTGGTGCGGTGCTGGCATATGCGTTGCCGAAAAAGACAAAGTTGTCGTTGCCAGACGCAACAACTGCGGCAGCATTGCCGTTATATATCAGTTCTGAGGAATTGTTTTGGATGTTGACTGTCGGTCCGCACCCTGCAAGACCGCCCACAAGGAACGCCCCCAAAAGTGCGAAACAGCACAAAAATTTTGCCCACTTTTTCATAGTAACTCCATTAGTAAGTTTATTATACCCCATAATCGCCCTTTTTGTCAATAAATTTGGGTGAGTTTGTTTTCAACAATGTCGCAAGAGGTCAAAAAATATCGCACACCATGCTTTTCCAGTTGAAGATGTTGCCGGCAGTAGGCGTGGATATGGCCATACACAACGCAAGCGACGCCATATTTTTCCAGCAGTGCAGTCACCTCGTTGTCCTCCTCGCGAAAAGTGTAAGGCGGATAGTGTAGCATGCACACAATTTTTTCGTCATTTGTCTGCATTTTTTTTGCGTCTTGAAGGGTCAATTCAAGGCGAATGAGTTCTCGTTTATAAATTTTCTCGTTTTCCGGCGTCATTTTTTTTGTTCCGTCCGGGACGTTCCACAGCCGCGTGCCGCAGATGATGAAATCGCCAAATTTAAGAGCGTCATTCTGGATGGCATAAAAGTTTTGCGGCAAAACTTCTCTCACCGCCGAAATGCTTTTCCACCAATAATCGTGGTTGCCGCGGATGATGATTTTTTTGCCCGGCAAAGTGTTTATCATAGCAAAATCCGGGGCGGTTTCTTCCAATTTCATCGCCCAAGAAAAATCGCCCGCCATCAAAACAAGGTCGTCGCCAGAGACCTTTTCTCGCCAGTCAGCAAAAATTTTGTCGATATAGTTATCCCACGCCGGGCCAAAGATATCCATCGGCTTGGGATTGTTCACCGAAAGATGCAGGTCACTGATTGCAAAAATTTTCACAGGCTTCCAAGCACCTCTTGCACAAGACGCATGTCCACCTGACCATTGTAGTTGGCCTTGAAATGCTTCATCACGCTTGGCACACTTTTGTCATCCAGCCCCAAAATGATGCCCCGAATTTCTTCTTGGGAGAGCATTTTTGGAAGATAAGATTTTGCGATGTCAATCTGTCTTGAAATGTTTGCGACCTCTGTCTCGTTGCCCACCTTGGCATAGTTTTCTTTTTCGTCATTAAGTTCTTTGATGACTTTTTGCAAAATTCTTGCAAGGTCCGCATCTGCGAGTGGCTTTTCGCGGTCGCCTTTTGCAATTTTTTCCAAAAGAATTTTGTTCATTAAAACACTGTAAAATGCACGAGCCACAGCGTCCTTATCTTTCATCGCTTGAATGTTGGCTTTTTTGATTTGTTCTTCAATCATTTTTATCTCCTTATGGGAAAATTATAAACATTTTGCCGGCAAAAATCAACTTTTTTGTGCGAGAAAACCAAGAATCAACGCGGCCCGCCATTTTTGCAGGCCTGCATTTGCAAAAAGTTTGCGAAATTGGTTGACATTGGCAAAAAATTATGCTATCATAACTACGCTTTTGGTGATGTAGCTCAGCTGGCTAGAGCGTATGGTTCATACCCATAAGGTCGGTGGTTCGAGCCCACCTATCACCACCAATAGAAACAGCACGCGGGCTGTTTTTGTGGCATTCCTTGCAGACCTTATATACATTGAAGTAATTTCTTAAAGCAAAAAAAGCCGAACAAAGCGTTCGGTTTTTTGCTTTTTATTTGCTAAGCAGTTGTTTTAACTTGAATTCTGATCTGTTGTTAAAGCGGTTTATTGTTATGGCTTTTTGGTGTTATTTTTAATCTGTTCCAACTTCTTGTTCGCTTCTTCCACTGTTGCTTGCAATTTTTCTGCTCTCTCCATCTCATCAACCATATTGTCCACGGCAATTTCATGCCCAGCAACAACATCTGCGAGTTGACTATTGGCATCTGCAAGCTGTTTGGTTTGCTCATCAAGTTGTTCGTTTGCCAAAATCACTCGGTTTCTAACGGTTGTCAAATCAACGCCCATCTGTTGAGCATTCTCTGCTAGATAATCAGTTTGAGCACTGATATTTTCAAGTTTTGCGTTGCCTGCCATGGTGGCTCTGTTGCCGGCAGAAACTCTTTCAGCAACTGTGCCAAGCCCAGACTGGGTTGCGTTGGTTTGATTTTGCATAAGCTCTCGGTAGCCAGGTATTTTTTCTTGAGGATTGCCAGCCATCTCGTCGAGAATCTTTTTTTGTGTCTTTGCAGCCTCTTTCTCCCAATTTGTTGGAGGAGTAATGACCTCTCCAAAATCCTTGACGCCTTGAACAGAGGAGAATGTCTTCATTATGCCACTGAACACGCCTTGAGCTCCCAGCTTAGCATTTTTCATTCTAGTCTTAACTTTGCCGTTAAATTTGTCAATTTTCTCGTTCGCTTTCTGGGCTTTATGTCTTGCAACCGCAGCAGTTGCAGCATTTCGACTATAAACTGCGTCAGCCCCAGAAGCGGAATAGCGATTACGCACATCGTCTTTGGACGTGCCAGCGTTGACCGCGTTATACATTGCATTTGCCTGGGCAGCCGTCATGCCAGCAGCCATCGCTTTTGACTTAAATGCTGCTTCGTCCAAAACGCCATTCTCCTTGTCCCTGAAAGCATCATCAAGCAGTTTGTTTTGTGCGGCGGTTTGTGCTTCGGCTTTTTCTGCTCTCCTGTTTTCCGCATCCCTATATCTTGCGTAATCATTCTTCCTGGTCTTGGCATACATGGCTCCGCCAAGTCTCGCACCTGCAACTCCAAGTTGAACCGGCGTGCCAATTGCCAATTTTGCTGCCTTGCCCGCCACGGTGCCAACATCTTTTGAAATGTCTCCACCCGTTTTATTTGCGTCTTCACTCCCCACAACCGAGGAAACCATGGCAATGAACGCCTTGACGGAAACAAGCCCCACAATGATGACCAGCACTTGCATGAGATAATCCGGCACGGCAAGGTCGAAGAAATTGATTTGGTTCATCAGCGGCAAAATCAAGAAGAAAATGTTCATCCCCAAAATGGCACCATAAACCATCAAAAGCTGTTTCAAGAATGCTTCACGCCAGCGTTTTGCCGCCCCCTGTGGACCGTCTAACGGTGAAAGCCCAAACATTGGCGGAGCCACCAAGAACAGCCCCAGGCACATGAAAATACGCGTGATAAGCCCCAAAATTATGTTTAAGAACAATGTGATGCACACAATCACGCCACCAAAGCCAACAATGAAATTGAATTTCCACAAATCGTAATAATACCAAACAGCACCCACGTTAAATTTCGAGAACGCTGCAATTCTTCCCGTAAGGAAATTTGTAAACCAAGACAGGCTTGTCCACTCCAACGCACCATTTTTGTCATAATGAACAGTGATGTGCGAGTTGAGGTAGTCATCGCTCAGGTGCAAGTCGCACACGAAGGCGGTGTCAATCATGTTCGCCAGTGACTCTTGCTGGCTGACATTGCTGTCCTCACGCGGCGAACTGAAAATTCCGTTTTCTTCAAGGCCATAGATGGTGGTGTTGCCCACTTGAATCTGCCCCGTCCTTGCACGGTTGGCGTTGTATGCCGCCACCCTGAAAAGCATTCCCGAAAAAGTTTGGGTTGTTGCGGCGATTTTGCCCAAGTCATCCGCTCGCCAGCCTTCCCACGTGCCAGAGCTTGCACCATAAAACACATCGCTGCCCATGCCAAAGATGTCATAATATATGTATGTTCGCTCGCCCGCGTCTTGGGTGTTGACCGCTCCGCTGCGTGTCGTCAAGGTTGGCTGCAATTTGGAGGTGTCAAAATCTGTCAAAGTTGCCGCAGTTGGACCAGACGAAATTGAGTCAAGTGCCGTGAGCACTGCCTGAGAAACATAAAGCCCAAGCACAACAACAAGCGGCACCACAAAAATGTTGAGAATTGCTTTCAAGCCTGCATAAACATGTTGCATTGGCCCTTTTGCGGATTTTTCGTCATAGTTATAGTGCGATTTGATAAGTGCAACAAACACCGAAACAAATGTGATAATCACCCCGAACAACACAAAAGACCAAAAAACAGTGGTGAGGATGGAATAATCGAACGCCACCCCAGAACCGCCGTCAAAATCTATACCCAAAACACCGGCAATGAAATTTGTGACGATGTCGCCCGAAATTTTGTTGCCGTTGGCATCATAATACACGTCAAGCCCGGCAAGTTTTCGAAAAGCAAGCTGCATAAAGTCCAAAAGGCATGCCATTGAGGTATATAAAAGATATATGATTTTTGGAATCATATCAAACAGACTTGCAAATAAATCTACCAACCAATCCATTTAGACTTCCCCCATCATTTGCCAACAGGCAATCCGAGCCATTTTATGCAAGCAATTTAATCAGCAGATGATATATATTCTCTCTCGTTCTATCTCGTTTTAACAAGTTAAATCAACAGATGATATATATTCTTTCTCATTTTAACAAATTAAATCAGTTTTTGCAACAAATTTCATGTTCTTTATCTTTTTTTCGATATTTTTTTGCAGCAGTTTGTCAATTTTTATATAAAATTTCTTGCAGTTATTTTTCATATTTTTTTCCACGAAGTCTTTGGAAGAATTTTCAACACTCTTTATCAAAAAATTTTTCACTTTTTCACAAAAAGGCTTTGAGAAATTTTCTATGCCTGTTTGCACAATATATTTTGCTGCACCAATAAGTGAAAAATGTGATACGCCTGCTTGATTTTCTTCCGCAAAATGTCTATAATTGTTCCATGAACGAAAAAATCCGCCAAAAACTTAAAACGCTCACAACACGCCCAGGCGTGTATGTTATGCGTGACAAAAATGGCGAGATAATCTACATCGGCAAGGCGAAAAATCTGAAAAATCGTGTGAGCCAATATTTTCGCAATTCGCCAAAGCCAAGCAAAGTGCAAGCAATGGTGGACCATGTGGACGACTTTGACTATTTCATCGCCGTCAGCGAGCTGGACGCCCTTGGGCTGGAAAGCAACCTGATTCACAAACATCAGCCGTTTTACAACATCCTGCTCAAAGACGGCAAAGCGTTTCCATACATCAAAATCAATCTGAAAGAGGATTTTCCTCGCCCGGAAATTGTGCGAAGAATCAAAAAAGATGACGGGGCGAAATATTTTGGGCCTTACATTGCAGGCATCAGTCCTGCCGAAATTTTGAAGACCATCAATTTTGCTTTTAAAATCCGCACCTGCACCCACAAAATTGATGGCAAGGCAAAACGCGAGTGCCTGAACTACTCGCTTGGACTCTGCCTTGCACCTTGCACAGGCCGCGTCAGCAAGGAAGAATATGCGGAGGAGATTAAAAAAGTCATCCGTTTCCTCAGCGGGAATGACGACGAAATTGAGCAAATTTTGCAAGAGAAAATGCAAACCGCCGTGGAACTGGAAAATTTCGAGCGTGCTATTGAACTTCGCGAGGCATTAAAAATGGTGGCAAAACTCAAACAACGCGTGGTGGCAAATCTGCCAAAAGATGTCAACAAGGATGTCTTTGCGTTCCACTCCGACGGTCTTTCGGGCGTTGTGACTGGAATGGTTGTGCGTGGAGGAAAAATTTTGGGCATCGCAAACTATGTCCAAAATGACGCCGAACTGGAAGAAAAAGAGACACTCTTCAATTTCATTTGCCAATATTACAAAAACTGCCTTGTGCCGAACGAAATTATTGTTTCTCATGAGATTGACGCCGAACTTTTGAAGGAATATCTTGGCAAAAACGTGAAGGTCATCACCAGTCCTCACGGCGTGAACCTGACGCTTTTGAAAATGGCTAAGGAGAACGCAGAAGAACACCTGCAAAAACATCTTGAAAAAGAGAAATTGGAATATAGTCAAGGCTTGGGAGCTATGCAAAAACTGCAAGAAAAACTTGGCCTATCCTGCCTGCCACGACGGATGGAGTGCTATGACATTTCTCACATCAGTGGCACAAACAAGGTGGCGTCGATGGTGGTGTTTGAAAACGGTCAGCCCGCAAAATCGCAATATCGAAAATTTAAAATCAAAACAGTGCAGGGAAACAACGATTTCGCCTCGCTGAAAGAGGCTCTCACCCGCCGCCTGACGCGATATAAAGAGCAGAACGGCGAAAGTTTCCGCGAAAAGCCGGATTTGCTGGTGATTGACGGCGGCAAGGGACAACTTTCGTCCTGCTATGAAATTTTGCAAGAGTTCAATCTGGATGGCAAAATTGAAATGATCTCGCTTGCCAAGCGAATTGAAGAAGTCTTCACCACCCAAAGTCATTTGCCAGTGATTTTGAAATATGGCAGTGCAGAGCTTCGGCTGCTGCAACGCCTTCGCGACGAGGCTCACCGCTTTGCCATCACCTTTCACCGCTCTTTGCGAACAAAATCTCAAACGCACAGCATCTTGGAGGAAATTCCGGGGCTGGGGCCGGCAAAAATTGACGCCCTCCTGCAAGCGTTTGGCACCAGTGAAGGCGTCAGCAAGGCCAGCCTGGAAGAGTTGTGTCTTGTGAAAGGCATTCACCAATCGCTTGCCCACACCATCAAAGATTTCCTCGCCAAACAGGACAACCTGGATTAAATAATCTTTGCCGTTTAATGCAAAAACAGGAAAAATAAGAAAAAAACAGAAAAGCCGAAACATTATAAAAAAAAAGCATTCAAAGTGAAAACATAATTCCCTTTCATATTCCATTCTTCAAGGCTTTCAATTCGTCATTCCACTTTTTGTAATTGTAACTCACATTTGCCGGACTGGTGGAAGGCATGCAGATTATTGGCAAGTTTGTTTTCAAGTTTCGAGATGCAAGTTCAAATGCGGCCTTTCCGTTACACAAAATTTTTTGCACATTTGTGTTTGGCGGCAGCAAGAGCGTCATGTCGGCAAGTTTGCTGTTGGATTTAAGCAAGTTGCTGTCCATCGAGCCTTGCAAATCGCTTTCGCCAACCGCGTCATACAGTGCAATTTTATGTTTGAGCAAAAATTGAATTTTGCCCGCCTTATCTTCGGCAATTTGCTCATCAAAAATCGTTTCCAGCATTTTCCAAAATCTGTTTTGCTTGTTGCCATAATAAAAGCCCGCCGCCCTGCTTTTCACGCTTGGGAAACTCCCCAAAATAAGCATGCGGCTCTCATTATTGAAAACCGGCTCAAAGCCCTTAAAAATCACACTTTTTTCTTTAACATCTTCAAGCATATTTCAATTTTAGCATAAAGCAGCAATTTGTCAAACAAGTTTAAGGGAATAAAAAAGAAAGCAAAAATTAGCCTTCATTCCTTAGCCTGCCGCCCAGGTTTTTCCATAGACTGACGCTCTAAGACGAAAAGATGCAGAGCAAATGTTGCTTCCAACGTTCTGCGAAGATTCGACGATGTCGCAACAAAAAAACTCTCTTTTTGTTATACAGTTGAGAGCGAAACTGGCTTGTGTTTCTGATGCACAGAATTGAACTTCATTTGAACCATTTATTTCGTTGCTGCTTTTATCGGCTCTAAATAATTCACCTTTTTGCCCGTTTTTTCAGCATATTCAATTTCTGAGCGAGTGCTTGAACCAATGTATCCATTTTTGTTAATCACAAAGATTTCGTCGGACATATCGATTCTACGCTTATGCATATCGTCAAGCATTTCTTTTGTGCCTTCTGTCCATACTTCATTATCACCAGAGTGTCCAAAAAGTCCAACTGAAATTACTATATACCCTTTAAGGGTCAGTTCCTTTTGGGCGGCAAGAAAATCCTCTTTAAATTTTGTGCTTCCACATAATGTGACAACTTTATACTTTCCTACCATACTTTTCCCTCTTCGTTAAACATGTTCAACCATGTTCTTATTGTGGTGCGTCCAGAGGAGTTCGAATCCCCAACCTTCAGTTCCGTAGACTGACGCTCTAAGACGAGGAGAAGGAGAGCAAATGTTGCTTGCAACATTTTGCGAAGATTCGACGATGTCGCAACAAAAAAAGCTTTCTTTTTTTGTTATCCAGTTGAGAGCGAAACTGGCTTGCTATTGTGGTGCGTCCAGAGGAGTTCGAATCCCCAACCTTCAGTTCCGTAGACTGACGCTCTATCCAGTTGAGCTATGGACGCATGAAGCATTTTTCAATGCTTCTTTCATTATATCACGTTTTTTGTGAAAAGTAAATATTTTTGGCGAAAATTTTGAAAATTTACGCGAGCAGGCACATTCAAAAGAGGTTTAACGCAAAATTTGCAAACAATTAAAACTTCGATTAAATTTGCGGTTTGGCGTTATATGCCTTACGCATTTTTTTGATTCGGGCCTCAGTTTTTTCGCGTTCGGAGTTGATTTTTGTTTTCCCTTCGGTGTAAAATCTGGCAATTTCATCCATCTTCACACCGTCTTGCATCATTTGTTCGCACATGCGGTTAAGTTCCAGCAGTTGCTTGTTGTATTTAAGCATTTGGTTGTGGCGAAGATAATATTTTCGGATGCTGTTTGGAGCGGAGCCGTCCTCCCAAAGCAAAGAAATGTAGTCCAATTTTTGGTCATCTTTTGCCTGAGCAAGCACTTTCAGTTTGGTCTGCTTATCCATGCGGAAGCCGATGTTGTTTTTCACGCAAATCTCGTCGGTGAGTTTACGTTTCTCTTCAACCACGTCCATTTCAAGTTTGATGCGTGACATACTGCGGATAAGTTGCAAGGAAAGCATTGCAGCAAGTGCCAGCAGCGGAATCATGATGATGATGATAAAGGTTGCCATATTGTTTGTCATGGTTGTCAAGATGGAAGCAAGTGCCCCGCCGAAGCCACCCTCATCAAGAATGCCCAGCACAAGGCTTTCGGAAGTTATCCAAGTGTCAACCCCCGGGTTTGACGCCCCTTTGGTTTTAAACCATCTTTCGCCGTTGGCGTCATCATAGATGCCGACAATTTCGTGAAAGACAAGTCTTGCTCCGTTGCGGGAAGCTTCGGTGATTTTTGCGGATTTAAGGCCAAAGAAACTGAAAAATGGAGTTTCAGTTTTGACCTCTTGCTGGGTGGTCACCTCGGTGCTGCCAGCGGAGGAATAGCGTCTGTAATCCGGCTCATAGACATAGAATGCGATGCGATCGCCAATGCTGAGTGTATGTGGGTCCACAGATTTTGTGACAATGGTCTGACCCACTTCATATCCTGCCGCCACCATACTTCCGCTGACGATTGTCAAGGCACTGTAACCTGCAAAGGACGGAACGGTGCGGTTAATTTTTGAAACAATGACGGAAAGTGACATTGCACACGAAAAAACGATCAGCAGAGCGAGGATGAGATTTATCGCGGCGGAAATAAGTTTTTTCCACCAAGGCCTGCCTTCAAGGAGTTCTTTTTCATTAACTTTTCTTGAAGCGGTGTATTTTCTCTCCAATTTTTCTGCTGTTTTCTGGATTTTTTTTCGGACGCTGTCGTCTTCAACAACAATTATGTTGTCCATAGTCACCTCATACGATTGAGATTGTCAAAATCAACGAACCAGAAATGGAAGGATTTCCAGAAACGGGTGGGTTAAGAGTGTCCACACGGAAGAACACCCAAATTTCTTCGGTGGCACCAGGTCGGAGCCCCTCTTGCGAGGAGACGGTGGTGTTTTGCCCAATAATGTGGTCAACGGGGTTGTTCACATCGCCGAGACAGTAGGTTATGTCAAAGCCGTTGTTTTCAAGCTCTTCCAAACTGAGTGCCCAGCTGACCTCTTTTGGGCCGTCATTCAAGAGGCTGTAATGGAAGCAAAGATATTGGTCTTCCAAAACATTTTGGTTGACGTTTTGAGTGGTGTATTGCGGGGTGTCTGAAAGCCGCATGTCGAAGTTCTCTGCCCCGCCTGGGATTGGACGATATTGTTCTGACCAAAGCAGAGGGTCAAAGCCAACATGCACAACGGCATCCACCTCAGTTGGGCGAATCAAGAATGCGGCAGCAATTCCTCCGCCTGCCAGACCAATCAAAAGCAGAAGAAGCAAAAGAAGAAGCAAAAGTTTTTTTCGCTTTTTCTTTTCCTCAGGCTGTTCTGGCTGAAGAGAGTGTTCTTCTTTGGTCAATTTCACGCCCTCGCCTTCATTTGGGACGCCAGTCTTTGGCGGTTGTTGAGGCTGTCTTGGAGTTTGTGCCCCAAGACTCTTGACATTTTGCCCAGCGTTTTGACCGTTGTTTTGTTGACTTGATTGCAAGCCATTTGTTTCCATAGCAAAACCTCAAAAATTTTTGTCTAAAAAAAGTATGGCTTATTTCACCTTTTTTATTATTTCACAAAAGTGATGTAAAGTCAAGTAAAATCAAAAAAAACATGACAAAAAGACAAAAAAATTGTCCTCACCAAGGACTCTCGCCAAATCATAGGCGTCAAAAGTGAGAACAATTCGAAAAAATATTCGCAATTTAATTCGATTAAAAAGCTATGTCATTATTATCTAGGAGCAAGTAACTATCGAGAAAGTAGGATTTCTTGACTAGACTTTTGACCAGCCTTTTTACCAAGGTGAAGACACCTCACTACCAGGGGCAGCATTTTGAAGGGCGAAGCTGAAGCTTCCACCAAATGTTGCATCAGCAATGTTGGATGTGATGTGAACCATAATCCAAAGAACGGCTGTATCGCCATGTTCAATCTTTTGAGCATCAATTGCCTTGCCACTTGGAAGGGCTGTGGAGATTGTTGGATGTTTGCCAGCATCAACCTGAGATGAGCCATAAGTTGTTCCTGCTGCATCCCAAGCATATTTCACCTCAACATTTTTGTCACCACCCTTGTCGTATGTCAAGGTTACGTTCATATCGTCAGTAGCATGTTGATTTGTAAATGAAAATGCAACATAAATGTCTGCATCAGGTCCAGCAAATGTTGTTTTAACCGGATTGAACTCTTTTTCAGTTCCTGTTGCGTCGCCAGCAACGAATGTAATTGAATCGCCAGTGCCAGAGCCTGTTTTTGGTGTCAAGCCAGTGAAGGAAGTTGCAGAGTTAGTGGAATATTTTGCCTTCATTGTTGCAGTAACGTTTGAAGCGGTGTAAGTAATGTTAAACGTGGATTTAACATTTCCGCTCAACGCTGCGAAGGTGATTCCAACAGAGACAGCTGCCACAACAGCAACCAATGCGAACAATGAGAGTGCTGTGAGAAGTTTTTTCTTTGTTGT
The DNA here is from genome assembly GCA_947625515.1 of uncultured Clostridia bacterium. Lineage (GTDB taxonomy): Bacteria > Bacillota > Clostridia > Christensenellales > UBA1242 > Caccovivens. Next base: position 56,666 of record CANQOO010000006.1, on the reverse strand, counting down.
CATTTTGTTTTCTCCTTATTAAATTTTTTGTGTTTGCCTTTATCGTCCGAACATTTGGTGATTTGGCGTAACCAAAATGTTCCTTTTCGCCCGAACTGTTTTAAAAGAAAGTTTCAAAACTTTTTTAAAAATCCAGTTTCGGGTGTCATGACTGGGCAAAAGATATTCGCAAAATTCATGACGTCGCGAGTGTCAAAGAAAATTGCCCTCACCAAGGACTCCCGCCAAATCATAGGCGTCAAAAGTGAAGACAATTTAGAAATGTATTCGCAACTCAGTGCAATTAAGCAGCAGCGGCAACATTTTGAAGAGCGAAGCTGAAGCTTCCACCAAATGTTGCACTTTCGATGTTGGATGTGATGTGAACCTTAACCCAAAGAACGGCTGTTTTGCCATGTTCAATCTTTTGAGCGGCAATTGCACTGCCACTTGGAAGGCTTGTAGATACATCTGGATGAGTGCCGGCATCTTCCTGAGATTCACCATAAGTTGTTCCTGCTGCATCCCAAGCATATGTCACTGTAACGTTAGAGTCTGTGCCCTTGTTATATGTCAAGGTTACGTTCATAGCGTCACTAGCGTGTTGATTTTCAAATGAAAATGCAACATAGATGTCTTTATCAGGGCCAGCAAATGTTGCTGTAACCGCATTGAACTCTTTTTCAGTTCCTGTTGCATCGCCAGCAACGAATGTAATTGAATCGCCAGTGCCAGAGCCTGTTTTTGGTGTCAAGCCAGTGAAAGAAGTTGCAGAGTTAGTGGAATATTTTGCCTTCATTGTTGCGGTAACGTTTGAAGCGGTGTAAGTAATGTTAAATGTGGATTTAACACTTCCGCTCAAAGCTGCGAAGGTGATTCCAACAGAAACTGCAGCTACAACAGCAACCAATGCAAACAATGAGAGTGCTGTGAGAAGTTTTTTCTTTGTTGTCATTTTTTGTTTTTCTCCTTATTTAAATTTTTGTTTTCCCATTATCGTCCGAACATTTGGTGATTTGGCAAAACCAAAATGTTCTTTCCCGCCCGAACTTTTTTAAAGAAAGTTTCAAAACTTTTTTTAAAAATCCTGTTTCGGGTGCCATGACTGGGCGAAAACTATTCGCAAAATTCATAATGTCGCGAGAGAGGGGAGAAATTTATGACTTTTTCAGCATTTGTTTTTCAGGACTGGAATTTCTCCGTGCCTGTTTTTGTTAAAAAATTTCCCCCCCCCCCGCAATACCCGCCAAATCATAGGCACGCGAGAAAGGATAATTAAATTTTAAGTATTTTGTCTAACCCTTAAGGTTCAACATGGTCTCCGTTTACAAGTGTAAATCCGAAGTCACCAGAGAATGTAGCTTCCTTGATGTTGTCGGTGATGTCAACGCGAATCCAAAGAACATGTTTAACAGCGGCACTAGTTTTAGCAGCAATTACATGTTCAGCATCACCAATGTTTCCGCTTACAAATGTTGTGGTGGATGATGGCAATGCAGCCGCTCCAGTTTCATCCCAGTAATAGTTTAGAGTTACATTCTTGTTCTCTTGTTTTGGGGTGAAAGTTGGTGTAACTTTCAATGCATAGTCAGCACTGTCGTTTTGGAATGTGAACTTGATGTAGATTGAAGAGTCTTGGTCAGCAAATGTCTTGTTTGTTATTGCATCAAAAGTCTTGGTTTGAGCATCAGCGTTTGTTGTTGCAAGCTCAAATTTGATTTCTTTCGATTCGCCTGCTTGCATGTCATTCAATGTGCCAACGCTTGCATCGCCAGATGAGCCAAGATAATTTGGTCTTTTGCCGTCAAGAGAATATTGAGCAGTAACTGTTGCTTCAACGTTAGATGCGGTGTATGTGATGTTAAATGTGGATTTAACATTTCCGCTCAACGCTGCAAACGTGATTCCAACAGAAACTGCAGCCACAACAGCGACCAATGCAAACATTGAAAGTGCTGTGAGAAGTTTTTTCTTTGTTGTCATTTTGTTTTCTCCTTATTAAATTTTTGTGTTTCCCATTATCGTCCGAATATGATTGTGATTTGGCAAAACAATCTATTCTTTCCCACCCGAACTTTTTTGAAGAAAGTTTCAAAACTTTATATCTAAACTTTCTCGCGAGTGCCTTTGACAAACATCTATTCGCAAAATGCACTTTCGCTTGGTCTCGCACGAGAAGGGGAGAACTTTTTGCAAAATGTTCTGAAAATTTAAATGTAGTCCATTTTTGTCAAAAAAATTACCCCCCCCCGCAATACCCGCCTAATCAAAGACATCACGAGAAAGGATAATCCAAAATATTAAGTTGTTTTCCAAGCCTCCGCCCTGCTGCCACTTTTCGTTTCCAGCCTCCTTGCAAGATGACTGTCAACTTTTTTGTTTTTTGCGTTTGCTCAGCATCGCTGACACAATGTTCGCCCAATCAAATCTCCTCAAACTCTTGATAAGTATTTGTCAAGTTTTAACTTCGCAAATTGTTCAGTTTCAACTTACTAAGCATTTAAGAAGTTTTCTGATGTTCCTTAACGCTTCAATCAAACCGCTTCACTTGCATTTTTAAGGTCGAAAGTGAATGTTCCCGCAAAAGTTGCATCCTTGATTTCTTCGGTAATTTCAACCTTAACAAAAAGGATTGCTTCAACCTCTGCGTCCAACTCTTCTGCATTAGTGAAATTTGAGGTTATATCAGTGTTAATAGGAGATGGTGTGGAGAATGTATCGAAACCACTGACGCCGCCAGTCTCGCTGTCCAACCAACTATAAGTGACAGTTACATTCTTCTTGCCTTCTGCATCACTGGTAGTTGGTGTAAATTTTGGTGTGATATCCAACTTATTGCTTGATGTTGATGTGTTCTTGAAGTAGAATGCAATAACCAAGAAGTTTTCCTTATCCTTAAAATTAAGGTTGGTTGTGTCCTTAAATGATTTGCTGTTTTGTGCAGTTTCAGTTGTTTTCTCAAATTTAATTGTGTGATTATCGCCGTCCCCTGCTCCATTCACTTCAATGGCGGTGTAAGTTTTTCCACCATCAGTTGAATATTTTGCTTGAAGTTCTGCTTCAACGTTGGATGCAGTGTAAGAGATTTTGAATTGAGATGTAACTTGTCCACTCAGTGCCGCAAACGTGATTCCTACGGAAACTGCTGCAACAACTGCCACCAATGCGAACATTGAAAGTGCTGTGAGAAGTTTTTTCTTTGTTGTCATTAATTTTCTCCTTTATAATTTTGCTTTCCCATTTTCTGTCCGAATATACAGTGATTAGGCAAAACTATCTATTCTTCCCACCCGAACTTTTTTGAAAAGAAAGTCTCAAAACTTTTTAAACAGAATTTATTCCCAAAATCCTCCTTTTTCTTCTTCTGAAATGAAGAATTCGTTTCCTAAATTGCCCTACAATAAGTATGCCTTCTTTTACACATTTTATTATTTCACAAATATTACACACTTGTCAAGTAAAAAAATGAAAAATTTTTCTTTTCAGCCATTTCTTTTGACACATGTGTGTGCTAAGGTCACTTTTTGGGGATGACTTTGCATACTCACATCTCAAATGGATTTCACACATGCAACAAATCCAGCACCTCTTTGATTGCCTTCATGGCACGGTCCATCTGTGCCTTGGTGTGAGTGGCAGTGTAGGACGTTCGCAGCAGTGCCATCCCTTTTGGGGTCGCCGGTGAAACAACCGGATTGACATACACGCCACGCTCCAAAAGCATTTTGCACGCAAGGAACGCTTTTTCGTCTTCATACACATAAATTGGAATGATTGGCGTGATGCTGTCGATGATTTTCACGCCAAGTTTTTTCAAGCCGTCACGCATATATTGCGAAATATCCAGAAGGTCTTGAATTCTCTGCGGGTTCTCTTCCAAAATTCGCAAACTTTCAAGTGCACACGCTGCCGATGCCGGCGTGATGCTGGCACTGAAAATGTATGGGCGAGAGGTGTGCATGACGTAGTCCACAACATCTTGCGACGAAGCCATGTAGCCCCCAAGCGACGCCAGCGACTTGGAGAATGTGCCCATATAGATGTCCACCTGGTCTTCAAGCCCAAAATATTCCGCCGTCCCGCGGCCATGCTTGCCCAAAACACCCAGGGCGTGAGCGTCATCCACCATCACGCGGGCACCATATTTTCTTGCAAGAGAAACAATCTCTGGCAGTTTGCAGATGTCCCCGCCCATGCTGAACACGCCGTCGGTGACAATCAGGCTGCCGCTCTCTGCTGGCACCTGCTGCAAGCATCTTTCAAGTTCCGCCATGTCGCTGTGCTTATATCGCAGCATCTTCCCGAACGAAAGTTTGCAGCCGTCATATATGGACGCATGATTTTCACGGTCGCAGATGACATAGTCGTGCGGACCAACAACCGCACTGATGATGCCAAGGTTGGACTGAAATCCGGTGGAGAATGTCATCACCGCCTCTTTGTGCAAAAATGCGGCAAGTTCTTTCTCCAAAGTTTTGTGAAGGTCCAGCGTGCCGTTCAAAAATCTGGAACCGCTGTTGCCAGAGCCATATTTTCTCAAAGCCTCAATGCCCGCGTTGATGACCCGCGGCTCGCTTGTCAGGCCAAGATAGTTGTTGGAGCCAATCATGATGGTGTCATGTCCCTCCATCATCACCTGTGTGTCCTGCCCCGTGGAAAGTGCGTGGAAATATGGATATACCCCCGCCTTTTTCGCAATTTTATAGTTTAAGTCCTCCGACCTCATCTTTTGAAAAATGTCCATTTTTCTTTCTCCCTGTCTTTGCACGCCGATGCAAAGCCCTAATCATGTTTTTTATATCAAATTTGCCGCAAGCAAGTCAAGAAAATTGAGATTAAAACAAAAAAAATGGTGAAAAATCCAGGCTTTTCACCCATTTTTACATATTTAAGAAGAGAAAAATTTTCGCCGATGATTTTATGAAAAGTGAAAAATTGTGATAAGCCTTTTCCTTGTTGCGGAATTTCGGCGGAAAAAATCATTGTTCGACATTTCTGCTGCGGCCCGGCAACTTGCCGGCAAATTTTTCATATCGCTGCTCAAAAAGTTTGCACACGTCGGCCAAAACCTCTTCCCGCGATTGAGATGCGTCCACAACGCAAATCCGCTCCGGAAACGCTTCGGCAAGTTTGAGATAGCCGGTTCGCACCTTTCGGTGAAAGTCCAACCCGTTTTGCTCTATGCGGTCAAGATTTTGAAGGTTCGCGTCTTTTGCCTTGCGGCCAAAGCCCACCTCTGGTGCAAGGTCAAGATAGACCGTCAGTTTCGGCACCGCACTTGTGGGGTCAGCCTTCATTTTCAGGTCCTCGCCAATGGCGACCTCCGTGATTTTGGCGATGTCACATAGGTCCACCCCGCCCGCAAAGCCTTGATAGACAAAAGAACTGTCAAAATATCTGTCCAAAATCACCACTTTGCCCTCCGCTAATGCCGGCTTGATGACATCCTGCACAATTTTGCTGCGGCTGGCAGAAAAAAGCAAAAACTCCGTGCGGGCAGACATTTTGTGGCTGGGGTCAAGCAAAATTTTTCGAATTTCCTCCCCAACATCCGTCCCGCCTGGCTCACGCGTCACAAGATATGGAATGTTTCGTCTTTCAAGATATTCCTTAAACATTGCAAGTTGGGTGCTTTTGCCGCAGCCCTCGCCGCCCTCAAAAGAAATCAGCATGCCTTTTTGTTTCATTTTTTAACTCCTTTTGTTTTGCCCGCAGGCCACCTTTCTTTAAGTTTACAACATCTTGCAGAAAATCTCCAAACTTTTTATTAGATTTTTCATTTTTCGACATTTTTGCCATATTTTTAAGCATTTTTGCGGTGTTATCTAATATTTTTTCGGCGATTTTTGTAAATCTTTTCAACGTTTTTTGCTTTGCTTTTTATTTTTCGTTTTTGCAACAATTTTTAAAGTTTTTGCAGCAATTTTTGCTTTTTCATTTTGCAATAAAAAAGGAAGAGTTTTCCCTCTCCCTCTTTTATTGCTTGCTCATATATTTGTTCTTCGATTCGTTACGCCGTCTTGCCAGCCAGATTGAAAGAACAATCAAAATGATAAGCACTGCCAGCACAATCAAAAGAATCCAGAGCCACATCAAACTGGTCGTCTCTTTCCAGATGGCATACAAAACAAGTGTGCCGTGGAAATCTGCGGTGAGGATGTCGTCGTCGAAGAAGGCAATTTCTCCGTCCGGCGATGTCGCCCAGCCAATAAATTTCTTTTTCCCATTTGTGAACAAATTGTGCCACAACTGGAAGGTCTCGCCAAATTTAACCTGAATTTCCATAATTTCGCCAGTGCCGTTGTTTGGATTATAGAAAATTGTCACAATGGAGTTGTCCGTTTCGGCAGTCAGCAAGAAATCCTGGGCAGGGGCGTTGAACAGGAAGCCGGTGATTGCCGAAGAATTTTCCAGCTTTTGCTTTTTCCCCTCAGAAAGTGTCAGCGACCAGCCCGCAAACACATAGCCACGCTCGGTGGACACTGTAAGTTTGAGCTGTTTGGAATATTTGACACGATAGTAAAGCACTGTGCCGGACGAGTTGCCGTTGACAAATTCCAGTCCGTCATCCCGCAAATAACCTCGCACGTCCACAGCGTCAATGCCGGTCTGATACGCCACACGCATCTCCACCCAAATGAGGGTGTAATAAATTCTCACAACCGTCGAGCCGTCCCCTTCAACGTAATATATTCTGTCCTCGCTGCGAGATTGGTCATAGACATATCCCTCAAACGGCTCAGCCAAAGCCCGAACATTGATTTGACTTTCCGTGCGGCCAGAGCGTATGAGAATATCGCGGAGTTCGTCCTCATCCTGGTCAATCAATTCGAAATAATATTCCACAGTAAAGTTTGCCGTGCCGACATCCGACTGGATGGAAATGACAATGTCGTGGTCGTAGTTTAATGTCAAAGTCAGCACCTGCAAGTCGTCATCAGTTTGCACGCCGGACACGCTAGCTCCGTCCACTTGCCAGCCCACAATCAGATATCCTTGCCGCTGAGTGGCACTGACGGAAATCCGGCTGCCAAACTTATAACCTTCCTGCTGCGGTGAAATTTCAACTGCCAGCACATGACGGTCGTTGTATTGCACTTCCACTTTAATTTCAACAAGTGCGAAATACAACTTAATCACGGTGCGACCGTCGCCCGAAATTACAACGCGAGTGGAAATGTCCGCATCGCCAAGGAACGCCTCGAAGTAAGCAAACTCGCTGCCAAAGAAGTCTTCTTGACGATATTGCTCTGCCAAGAATGTTTCAGCATTGCGAACATACGTTCTGGAAATTGTTTCCTTATCCAGCACGCTGTTGGTCATGCCGGTGTCTTTCTTGGATGCAAACATGTTGAAGTCATGCGTGTCTAAGATTTCTTTCCAATATTCCACCAAAAATTCAGTGTCGGTGTTGGCATTGATGACAATTTCAATCTCAATTCCTTCAAGTCCGAGCGTGAAGGTGAGTGTCTTGTCCGAAACAACAAAGTTGTCAAGTGTGTTTGCGTTTACGCCGCCCACAAAGAAGCCGCCCAACGAGAAACCTTGCAAGATGTCGAGAGAAATGCTGATGGACTGCCCATATGCCGCTTCCCACAACAGTGGCGGAGCAATGCCAACAATTTGGCTGCCCTCTGCCATAACACGCAGCGATGCAGAGTCAAAGCCGCTCATCGGGTCGGTGAACTTCAATGTGAAGTCCACAATCTGTCTGTCGAAATATACATCCACATTTGTGCTGTTGTCGCCGGAAATCCTGAGCAACCCGTCGTCTGCCGTTGTGCGAACAAACGAGAAGCCCTTGATTGAGGCAACAAGCTCTTCAAAGCTGTCAAACTTGTCTGCGTCAAACAGCATCGCTCTTGTGATGATGTCTCCCGTTTGCCCTACAACCTGTGCCTGAGCCAACAAATCTTCATTCAGCTCATAGTCATCAAGTTTTGTGTTTTGCAACCAATATGTGACAGTGAAGTTTGCAGGCAAAGCCTCTGGGCTGACAGTGACACTCACAGCCTTGGCAGGCATATTGAACCTCAATGTGACTGTTGTCTTTCCAGACTCGTTTTCTTGCGTCGAAAAATCAGAAATGGAAACTGGAAGTCCGTCTTCATCCGTGATGACAAAGCTGGATTCTTCAAGTTTGAAGCCTTGCAGCAGAACAAACGACAATTCAACAACGCTTTCATAGAGATGTTCGCCTCTTGAAATGAAGCCGTCAAATGCTTCTGGCTTATTTGTTGTTGCTTCAACTTGGAAGGATTTGCGTGTATATCTCACCTCAACAACGCTCGAACCGTTGCCAAGGATTTTTCCATCGCCAATTGCAAACGAAAAGTCAGAATATTCAAAGCCAACCTTCAAATCTTTCAGCCCTTCATTTGTGAGAACTGCTTGCTCAATCAGTCTAAGCACTTCGTCGATATCGATGTCCGAAAGCGTTCTGCCGCTGCCGCCGATTGTTATTGGTTCAGCCAAGTAGTCTAGGCTTAGCGTCTGCTTGAAGATTTTGATTGAATATGCCGTTCCGTCGCTTGGCTGAGCCTGCACTTTCAGCACAATGTCGCCCAAAATTTTGAGCGTGCCGCCTACGTCCAGAGTTGCCTCAATGCCGTCAAAGCCAGTGAAGGAGAATTTTGGAGTTTCATATCCCTCTGCGGCAGTTGCCTGCAAGGTGATGACATCTTCAAATTTCACCGACCAAACATTTCCTTGCGATGTAAACTGCCCCGCAACACTGGATGAAATTTCTGCACTTGCAACGCTTTCATCCAACTGGAATGTCACATTGAAGAAGACTCGGCAATAGTGGATTTCAATAATGTTGTTTTCGTTTGCCAAATCAACAACAATTTCGTCGGAGAAGGAGCGGTCAAACTGGAAGCCTGGAATTTGAAGGTAGGCATGCCCTGCACCATCTGCTGCCACAATGAAGTTCTCGTATGCAAGTTCGCTTGTCAAGGTGGCGTCAACGTCAAATTCGGCGTCAAACATAATCAAGTTTTCATTTTTAGGGTCCTCATATCCGCCAGTGATAAGCTCTTTAAGAAGTTTCACATGGACAGTGGATTTGCCAGTTGTCCAAACAACAAAGATTTCCACTTCGCCAGCCTGCTTGGTCAATTTGCTGAGAGTGAATTCTTCGGCTGGCGAGCAGCGAATCATTTGTTCTTCGCCGTCTTGGGTGTATTTCCAAGCATAAAATCTGTTCCCTTCAGGTGGGGTCCACTTCAAGGACTCAAAACTTGGCAGCACAACATCCTCAGAATATGAGAATTCAAATCCGCCGCGTGCGGCATTGACAACTTTGTGGCTGTCACCAGTTTCGGTGGATTTAATTGTGACGGTGTAGGTGATTTCTTTCCACATTGCGTAGATTGTCACATCGTCACCGTTTCGCTCGCCAAGATTTCTTGCCCAATATTGGCCTTCCGCATCCACGAAAATTCCGCTTGTCTGACCGGTCAACTCTTCAGAAGAGCCAATCTCGCCAATATCCATGCTGACGCCGTCAAGCGACCATCCAGCAAATGTGAAGCCGTCCGGTGCAGCAAAATATTTGTCCCAAATGATGAGTTCAAAGTTTGTGTTGAATGCATAGGTCTGGACGGCTGGCACATCTTCTTCATTCTTCAAACTGCCGCCGTTGCGATTATATCTGACGTTATAGACAAATGTTTCCCAAACGCCATAAAGTTGCAAATCGCCAGTTTGGTCAAAACTTTCAAAGCGTTGCCCGTTTTGATAGAGAGGTGCACCCTCTTCATATTCCTTGCTTTCTGCCCAGCCGCGGAAACTGTAACCATAGACCATTGTGAATGTTGGGTCAGCGGAAAGAATGTAAGGCTTTTTGTAACTAACTTCCTGCGGGTAGGTCACCTCGTCTGTGTCGGTTGGAAGATTTCGCACAAAGATGATGTGATATTGCACCACTCGCGTGCGAATTTCAATCTGCACATCGTGTGCCGGCATTTGATATGTGAAAGTGAATTGTTGAGTTTTCTCAGAGCGGTCGTCAGAAATTGTTTGCAATTCGCCGCCCGCATAAGAGATGACAATTTGGTCAAGCTCAAAGCCTTGCTGGAATGTGAGTGTGGCAGAAATGTTTGCCGTGTTTTCAATGGAAAGCGTGCGGTCGGTTGCGAAGCTTTCGCTGGCATCTTCCGTGCCGGTGCGTTGATATGAAACTTCGGCATTTTCCACGCCAACAGGCAGGTCATCCTCACCCTTGAAGGTGAAGCTTGCATTGAATGATTTAAGAACATAATATGCCTTCACGTGAGTTGTTCCGTCTGGGCTGATTCTCAGCACTTTGTCGTCAAATGGTGTTCCGTCCTCAGCGGTGATTTTTTCGAATGTAAATCCTTCCGCTTCGGCAAATCCGGCAAATGCCGACATCACCGCCTCTTGGGTGATGATTTCGTCTGTGCTGCCGCTCATAGCAACGCTGCGGCTGGCAACATCAGCCCCGTCTTGCTGAGCATAGTTGCCAGAGATATCTTTCAAGAAGACATCCACATACCATGATATGCCAGAATTTGCCGTCCAAGTTGCCTTTGCGACATAGTCTTTTGGCAGGTCAATTGAGAACGACGTCTGAGCATCAAAAATCTCTCCGTCAATCTCCCAGCCTGCAAAAGTGTAGCCTTCTCTTGTGAACAAACACTCCGAAAGGGTGATGCTGTCAAGATATTTCACACTGACGCTGGACATGCTGCCCTCAATTTCAACTGTGCCATCTTCACGGTCGCCGCCTTCATATGACAAGGTGAACGATTTTGTTGAAGTGGTTATATAAACATCCAAGCGTTTTTCTGCAAGATAAGGCACATCAAAGGTGTTGTCTTCTTTCAGTGCCACTCCGCTGATTTGAGCGTTTTCATAGCCTTCCGCATATGTCCATTCTTCAAAGCCAATGTTCACTCCGTAAAGCACTTGCAACGTAAGTGTTCTGTTTTCGGCATCCGCACTTTGGCTGACAATGCCAAAATCTCGCTCGGAAACCTTCACGCCGGTCAGCCCCTCGTCATATGTGATGTTCACGGTGTAGGTGTCGCGGAGATAATAAACTTTAAGCACCAACATCGTCATCTTTTCTCCTTCGCCGACATTTTCAATGACAGTGCCGGAGAATATGGAGCGAACTTCGTCAATCACGAATCCGTTCTTGTTGTGATATTCACTGACTGTCACAAAGTCGTCCACATGAGCAAAGTTTGTGTCTGTATATTCCAAAGTGAAATCGGCAGTCAAATCGTCGCCAGTAAGCTGTTGATAATAATGTTCCACATGATATTCTGCCGTGCCTGCCTGCCAGATAGCATACAGGTGCACTGGCTGAGAATATAAGAAGTTTGGCGTCAGGTTTGCATCCGATGCAAAATCATACACCACAAGCTCTCCGCGTTCATCTGCGGCAAGGTCGGAAAGCGAGAACGCCCAGCCAACGAAGGAATAACCGTCTTTTTGCCAACCTGTGTCGGCAAAATCCATTGGTGAAAATGGTGTTCCGTATGTGACGGAGCCAGAAAGGGTCTGTTCTGGCTCTTGCCCATCATTTTTGTGATAGGTCACAACAAAGTCGCGTGCAGATGTCTTCGGCTTCATTATCAGCCTGTATGCCGGCATGCTGTCAAACTCGAAGGTGAAGTTTCCGCTCTCATTTTCTGTGAGACTGAGGCTGAAAAGTTCTTTCCCTTCATATGAATAAACATATTTGTTTGCAGTTTTTTGTATGTCGTCATCCGTGAGCACATAAAGCGTTCTGCCGTCCTGTGAAATGACAGTGATTTCAAAATCAAATGGCTTGAATTCATATCCCGCATGCACGCCAAGAAGCAAATTGAACTTGCTGCCAAACAAGATGGAATATGTTTTGGTGTTTGAATCATCCATTGGGCTGATTTGCCCCTCTATTTCTTGCGGCTGGAAGTCAACAATACCCAAAACGCCAGTGGTGTCCAACTGTAAAGTGAAGGACAGGCGGCGATAGAGAATGACAACTTCGCTGTAAGAATCTTCGTCTGCCTGATAGAGAATTTGCACGCTTTCTTGCAATCTCAATGGGTCGAAGCCAGGGATGGCAATAAGCACTTGTCCGCCTGATGAAGTCTTTAATTCGCTTAAATCGGCAAGTGTGGAAATTACTGAATCGGTGGTGCCATATGCCACAACCGACTCGCCATAGACCTCAAAGTCGTTTTGTGCGAGATTTTCAACTTTGTATGTCACCTTGAATGGCGTCGTCATTGCGACAGCACGAATTTGAATGCTTTCATCGCCGACAACCAGATGCGACAGACTCATCAATGTCTTGTCCAACTCCTCGCTGCCAACAACAAAGCCGTCAAATTTATATCCGCCCTTGATGTTTTCATCCGTCAAAGTCAGCGTCAGCGTGTCGCCATATCTGACCGAAACGGAAACGCTGTTTTGTCCATCTTCAAAATGATAGGTCTGCTCGCCAACAACAATGTCAAGCCCGCTTGTTTCAATGCCGGCGGTCACCGAAATGGTGATGCGATGTCCGCCCGCTTCCCAAACAGCATACAAATCCACGTTGCCACTTTCTGGATATGTGTGTAGGATGAATGTTCCCCCAGCTTCATATTCTTTTCCTCCGTCCGGCTGCGTTGACCAGCCAATGAAGTGATGACCTGCGAATGTGAAGCCGATAGTTTCATTTGAAAGCAACTGCACTTCTGTGTCATAGTAAATCTTGTCGTCATCATTTCCCTGAACTTGCACCTTGTCGGAAGGATTCTTCAAGTTGTGATATGTGATTGTGAATGCTCGTTTTTGTTTTGCAAGTGTGATTGTGGTCGCCTCGCTGCCCATTGTGAATGTTGCCATGCCTGTTGCACCAGAGATTTCCTCTTTCCAGCCGCTGTTTTGCGGAATGCTTGTGAAGGAAATTTCATAGCCCAAGTTGTGAGATTCTGCATGCACAACAACGGTGGCACCAAAGCGAACCAAATATTGTCCATTATGCAAATCTTGAATGTATTGCACTTCTCCTGCGGTGTTTGTGCTTTCGGCGTAGAATGTGATGTCAACGTCTGCCGCGTCTTTGGTCAGCGTGAGGGAAATGTTTGCACGCCTATATTTGATTGTCACAACAGTCATTGCGTCGCCAACATTTGCCACCGCTTTTCCGTCATTTGTCATCTCCATGGTTGGCATCTCATAGCCCGGCTCCGGCTTCATTGCTGCCCATTCAAGAGCAGCAAGCACTTCCGCCTCAGAAATGTTTTGGTCGGTGGTTGCGTCGCCAAACTTATCTTCTTCAAAATCAAAGTCAGAGCCGTCAAGTTTTTCAAATCCGATGCGAATTTTAAATTGAGATTGTTCCGCCGTCCAAGTTGCCACAAGTGTTGTGACAGAACCGATTGCCACGCCTGAAAGCACATCTTTTGTCACTTTTGTGCCGTTGTCAATCTTGATGCCGTCAAACATCCAGGTGTCAAACACGTATCCCGTGCGTCCAGGTTTTTCCAATCCATATGCTGAAGATTTTGTGGAATTCGCTTCGTCCCAAAGATAAGCATCAGCAAAAGTGCTGTCAAAATCTACAAACACCGACGCTCTTGTCAGCGGCGTTGCCCTTGACGAGCCTGCCGCGTCGTTGAGGTCAAACTGAATTTCATATCGGTTTGGAGAATATTCCACAGTGATTGTGAGGGTTTTGTGCTCAAAGTCGATGTCTGGGAAGGATGAATAGTTCATCGTTCCAACAACTTCTGCCATTTTGGCGGTGTAGCCATCCACATTCGGCGAGGTCACAGAGAACGCCTCTTCATATTTCACCGTTTGGGTGTGTGATTGAGGCTTTGCCGAGCTTGCCCCCTCAGGCAAAACATATTCAACAATCAATGTAAAGTCGTCCGCCTGCCAAACGGCATTCAAAGTGACAGTTCCATATGTGCCTTCCGGCACATCGCTGCCAAGCGGAATGGTTCCACTGAATGTTTTCTTCCAGTTTCCGTCCGCTCCTTCCGCCACTTCCAGCTCAAAGCCTGTCAAAACATATCCTTGCTTTTCAAAGTCCGCATCCGTCAAGAGGGTCACCTTCTCAGCGATGGTGTAAGTCACCACAACCTTTTGAGCCGCCTCGTTTTGAGGGTCTGTGAAGTGTCCGTCAACGCCAGCGTTGTAGGTGATTGTGTATTGGATTGCCTCCCAAACAGCATAAAGTGTGACAAACTGGTCTTCCTCTTCGCCAGTTGCCAGGTTGATGACGTCGATATAGCCTTCGCCAGCCACCTGCTTAAACTCGCCGCCTTGCAGCACAAATTCTGCCGCTGTTGCGTCTGCGGATTTTGCCCAGCCCAAGAAGTTATAGCCCACCAGCGTGAAGCCAATGTCTCCGTCCTTGCCAGTGCCTTTAAGCACAACTTTTTGGTCATAAAGTGCCGTGTGGCTTGTCACCTGCCCAGCGGCATCGCCAAAGACGTCATCGTCATTCTTGTCATAAAGAATGGTGTAAGATTTTTGAGTCCAAACGGCATAGAGAGTCACAGTGATGCCGTCCGCTGAGTCTTCGCCAACAAGGCTGCTGTCGCTGACAGTATCGCCGCTGCTGAATTGTGCAGTCTTGCTGCCAGCATCCTTCGACCAGCCCGCAAAAGTGTAGCCCGTCAGAGCAAAAGTCCAGTCATCATTTGCTGCCGCCAAGATTGTGACAACGTCCGAATATTTGATGCTTGTCGAGAAAATGTGCGTCTCGTCAGCAGGCTTTTTACTTACATCTGGGTTTTGTGTGGAATAGTTGGAGTTATACACCAAAGTGTAGGTGTGCTCCTTCCAGCGTGCCCGCAATGTGACAAGTTGTCCTGCCACAGAAGAAAGTGGAGGGAAGGTGTCAGCATCCACCGCCAAAGTGCTGCTGACGGAGCCTTCAATGACAACGTCCCAGCCTTCAAAAGTGTGCCCACTGCGAACAAGATTTTCCTTGCCGTTCAAAAGCGGGTGAGCCTCTTCTGTGAAGGTCACCTCAAATTCTGCCGCAAGTTCGCCCTGCATAGTTGGACCAATGTCGGCGTCTTCTTTAAGGCGTCCACCGTTGAGGTCATATTTAACCTTATATATCACCGCACTCCATCTGGCAACCATGGTGACATTTCTTGCACCAATTGCTTCCGTCAAAGTGAAGTCTGCCATGTTGGAATATGTGCCAATCGAAAGGTTGTCCTCTTCGTCAAGCATATCCCAGCCAACAAAGCCAAATCCGTCATTTTTGAATGGGTTCGGGTCCAGTGACGTCCTTTGATTGAACACAACGTTTTGTGTGCTTATTTCCTCTTTGGCTGTGCTTGTTTTAAATTTTTTGAATGTGATGACAAAAGTTTTGCCTTGTGCAACCGCCTGGATGCTTGCCGCTGGCATGATTTTGTGTTCTTCACCATCAATCACTGTGCCAGCAGTGATGGAATAGGTGGCATTTTTCTGCAAATCGCCGCCGTCTTTGCTCCAACCAGCAAGCTCATATCCGTCATGTGACAAGGTCGCAGAGAATGTTGCCGTGCCGCCAAATTTAAGTCTGAACACTCCTGTGGAGTCGAACGTTTTTGAAACGGCATAGTCTGTGGAAACAGTGACATCTTTCACGCCTTCCGTCATGGAAACGGTGAGGTCGATTGTGTCACGCTTGAAATACACTTTCACAATCGAAGTGTTGTCCGCCTTGATAACGCCGTCCGCTTCATATGATTCATATGTGAAGCCGACAATTTCCAACAAGTCACTGGCAGAGAGCGACGGAGACATCCCCGTCTTGCCAACGCCAGTCTTGTGGTCAGAAGCCTCAGAAACTTTGGTGCCGTCTTTAAGGATTTCGTCGTCCGCTGACTGATAGTCATTTTCCTTGTCGCCCTCGCCAGAAGAATTGAGCTTTTCAACATAATATTCAATGGCAAAAGTTCTATCCAGCGGAGTGAGTTCCACGCTGATTGTCACATCTTCTTGCAAAGTGAAGGTGCCTGTAAAGCACATGCTTTCTTGTGCTTCGCTGCCTTTGACGATTGTTGTCTCTGGGTCGGCACGGAAGTCTGCCAATGCATAGCCATTTTTGGTCTTCACAACAAGGTTGATTTCTGCACCAAATTTGACGGCATATGTCCTGTTTGTGCCAGAAGTTGTTTCCTTCAATGCGGCACTGTCCAGACTGCTGACAATCTCTGCCGTGAAGTCGTCCAAACTTTCGTCCGAAAGACTTTCTTTGTTAAGTGTCAAGGTATATGTGATGCGTCTAAGTTTGACAACAACAACATTTTGCTCTTCTTTTGCACCAATGACAATTTCTGTCAGAGAGTCATATTCAAAGCCCTTCGCGTCGACTTTTTGCAGCTCTTCCCTGATGACATTTTCCACATCGGCATAGCCAACGCGGGTGTCAATTTCCGCCTTCAAACCCGTTTTTGTGGATTTTGCCGCAAAAGTCCCTGCCTGTGTAAGGCTTTCATAGTCAAACCTGACAGAATAGTCAATTTCTGTGCCGGCGATTGTCACTCGCAAATTGAGGTCGCCTTGCAAATTGAATGTCTTGCTTGTTGCGTCTGACCAAATTTCGCCGCCCTGATAAATGCCGCCAAATTCATATCCATCCGCAATGACAACATCAAGTTTGAGGGACTGATAATATTTGATTGAGAAAGAATTTTGTGTGCTTGTGATTTGCTTAGGCTCGGACGCAGTGCCGTCCTGTGCAAATTCTGTCAGTGTTGCACTTTCCACACCTTTTGCAGGCAGTGTCACGCTGAGAGTGAAACTGAGACGGGTGTAATAAAGCTTCAAAACAAGCATGTTGCCATCGTCATTTGCCACAACAATGCCACTCTCAACAGCCGCAACTTTGCCGTCCTCTTCATGAGTCAAGTCAAGTTCAAAGCCAAAGAAAGTTTCTTGCACAATTTTTGCGGTGGTGTCGGTTGTGGTGGTGTATTTTCTTTCATCAGTTGTGGAATGGGACGTCACATAATCATAATATGTGTCCAGATGGAATGACCCGTCCAAATCTTCCAGCCAATATTCCACACGATATTCACTTGTTGCGGCACGCCAAACGGCATAAAGTATGCCATTTGAGGTGATTTCCACTGTGTCACTTTCGGCAAGCACTTTTTCTCCACTTGCGGTCAGCGACCAGCCCACAAAATCATAGCCCGTGCGTTTAACTTTGCCCGCAAGAAGCCCAACTTTTTTGCCGTTTGCTGTCGCATTTTCATATTTGTCAAGATATTTGACAGAGATTTCGCTGATGTTGTCCTCGATTGTCACTTTTCCAGTGGTGTTTGCAGCAATATTGGTGTTGAGGATGAGCGTGTAAGTTTCTGCCTCCCAAACTGCCGTCAGTGTGACGTCGCCATACATTGCTTCCAAAACATCAAAACCGTCGTCGGTGCGAGAAATGCGTTTGCCCGGAAATTTGGTCGTCCAATTTTCAAATTCTTCGCCCTCTTGTGCCACAGTGATGTCATATCCCACAAGTTTTCTGCCTGTGAGAGAAATGTTTGGCTGGTCAAGAAGTTGAATTTTGTCTTTGACGGTGAACTCTTTTCTGTCATGTTCATCCAAAATGTCTGGCAAAATTGAACCTTCGCCCGCCTGATAAGTGATGTAATATTTCACTGCCACAAATTTGGCATAGATTGTGAAGCTTCCGCCCCCGCCAACAACGTGTGCCCCGCTTGCCTTGTCATTTGGGCTGACAGGATTGAGAGCATCCGCGTCTGCGAACCAGCCGACAAAACTGAATCCATGCTGTGCGGTGGCTGTCACATTGACAGTTTGATTTGGCCCCTCAAAGTCGATTGTCTTGACGCTTGATTCGCCGTCAAAAATTGCGGAGCCGCCTGCTGGGTCCACCTCTTGGTCGGTGATAACCAAAATTGTGCCAACAATGGTGTAATAAGCGGTGAAGGTGATTGTGCCGCCATCCATCACGTGAGTGGCCTCAATTTCAAATGAATCGTCCGCGAAGTCGCTTTCTTCGCCATTTATGGAAATTTTCCAGCCTTTGAAGGTGAAGCCTTCATTTTCTGTGTGGCTGAGGGTGACAACCTGGTCAATATGCAGTGACGCACTGGTGAATGGCTCCATTCCGTCAACATTTCCGCTGACCTTGCCTTCATATCCGTTGCCGGAGCGATTGACAACGTTCACTTGAACGGTCAAATATTGCCAAACGGCATAAAGTGTGAAGTTTTGCTCGCACTCCTTGCCTTGAAGAGTGGTGGAAGAATCAAACTTTGTGGCTGTTGGGATTTGTCCAACTGCTGGGGCCGTGCCGACCAGATACCAATCCACAAAATCATATCCGTCCCATGTCGGCTGTGCCGGGAATGGCGTGATTGCTGTTCCGTATTCCACATCTTTGACAACAATTTGTTTTTCGCCGCCAACCATTCCGCCATTTGCATTGAATGTGACGGTAACTTTTCTGACAACGCCTGTTGCACTGATTGTCAAATCGCCCGTAATGACATTTTGCTTGATGGTGATTGTTGCAGACTCGCCGTCAGCAGCAATTTCATATGAATAGTGTGTGCCAACGGAAAGTTCGCCCTCATGTCCTTCCATTGTGATTGTGATGGTCTGAGGCAAATCATAGCCGGTCACGCGATGAAGTGTTGCAACATATTCTTGACCACTCACGGCGTTGTTTTCACCTTCCGCCGTCAAGAATTTGACATCAAATTTCACCTTGTTTTCACCTGCAACACCTGCTGCGGTGATTATGATGTCGCCGTTGATATATTCCTTATGAATTGTCAACAAGCCAGTTTCGGAAGAATAGTCATAGCCCACGCCGTTTGTCATCAACTCGCCAGCAATTTCCACGCGGATGCTTCCAGGCAGTCCAAAGCCAGGCTCCGCTTGCAAAGTGAACTCAAAATCTTTGTCGTGCGATTTTGCTTTCTGCTCGCCTGTCGGCTTTTGGATGTTCTCAAAATTGAAGGTGACATTGTTTTCAAGTGCTTCCCAGTGTGCATACAGTGTGTGCGAGGTGGTTTTGTCAACCTTGCTGGTTGCAGTGATTTGGTCGGTGCCATCCTCTGACAAGAACCAGCCCAAGAATTGATAGCCGCTTCTTTCTGGGCCGTTTGTGAAGACAGCCGCATTCTTGCCATCGCCCGCCGTGCCGCCGCCATATGTATCATCAAACACAACCGTAATTGTTTGCGGCATGCCGCTCACTTTGTCGGTTGGATAAGATGTTTTCACATTTTTGTCAAAAGTAACCTCAATTTCAATAGGGCTGAACTGAGCCGTCAAGTTGATTGTTTCCAGCGTGCCAACATATGTCCACTTACCACTTGCGTCCGTAAATTGTGTGGCAAGATGTTGCAAGCTGCCGTTTCCGTCAATGACATGCACATTTGCCGAGCCGCTTTGCACATAATCCCAGCCGTCAAGGCGATATCCAGTCTTTGTTGCGGTTGGAACAACAACATCCCTAAGTGTGTAAGACGTCGGTGTGCCGTCCAGCGTGCGATACAAATTGGCGTCGCCAAATCTGACATAAACATTTGACGGTGTGCCAACATCCAGGACAAGTTGATAATATCTCTCAATCCATTGAGCCGAAAGTGTTGCAGCACCCGCTCCAACGGTGAACACATTTTCTTCAATGTCGCCCACGCTGCCTGTGCCTTTTGTCCAGCCAACAAATGTTCTGCCCGCATATGTTGGCACAGAAAGAGTTATGGTTGCACCATAATATACATTTTTATATTGATTTGTTGTTTTGTCGAATGCTGGGTTTGTGGAAATGGTGCCGTCGTCGTCATATGTTCCGCCCTTGGCATCGATTGTGATTGTGTATTGGTTGCGTGTGTAGTAAAGTGCAAATTCGGTTGTGCCAACCACGCTTCCGTCCTCGCCAAACTTCGCTTGCAACGTGTCAGTGAGGTGATTGCTCGAATGTCCAGCAAAATATGTGAAGCCTTCAAGCAGGAAGTCGGCAGCCGAAATGGTGATTGTGCTTCCCAGTGTGCCTTGACGGGTGAAGGTTTGATGCAAAGAGTAGGTCTGTCCGTCCAAGCCCATCGTGAACAAATTCACTCTGTAAGACACAAGTCCTTTTGTTGGAAGAGCATCAATTTGCACTTCCTCATCAGGCATTGTGAAGGAGTTTTCCGCAATTGACAAAGTGCTTGGCTTCTTTGGAACAAATGTGGCACTTTCATAGCCCGCATCCAGTTTTGCAGACAGCACAACGGTCTCTTCAAAGAAAATCCCCGTGAATGTGACAACGCCCGACGCCACACTTCCTGATTGTTGTGAGCCGCCATATTGTGCTGTGACGCTCAAAATGCCTTCGCCCAAGTTGACTTTCAAGTTATTTGCGTTGCGATAATAGAGCAGATAAACATGCAGCGACCCGTCTGGCTGAACGATGATGTCCGCTTTGCCGTTTGCCTCGTGCATGCCAAGTTTTGTGAAGCCGGTGAAGTTTTTGAAGTAAAGCGGGCTGTCTTTTTTGATGTCCTCTTCAAGGATGGTCTTTAAATTTGTGCCGGTGTCAAGTTTTACGGTGTCAGTTCTTTCTTGAATCAGCACAAAATTGTCTTTCGACCAAGTTGTGACGGTGTTTCTTGCCGCAGAAATTGTTTGACCATAATAAGATAATGTCACATTCACCTGTGCAGGCGTCCAAACGGCATAGAGAGTGATTTTTGTCTCGCCCTCAGTTTCAAATTTGCCGCTGATTGTGCCTTCCACAAGACGGGTGTTGAGAATCTGGCTGCCCTCGTCCGTCACTTCTGTCACAACGGTCAAGCGTTTGCCATTTCTTTCAATTTCCCAGTGGTCGAAAGTGTAGCCTTGCAAGTTGTATTTGCTGGACAAATCCACACTTGCAGAATATAAGAACTGTTTCGTGACAGGGTTTTCGCTGCCCGAAATTGGCGTTGCAGTGCTGAGCAGTTTTTCGTCGTCTGCATCATACACAACAAGATAGGTGTTTTCTTGTCTTTCTGCCCGCAGAACAAGGTCGCCGTCATATGCATAACCCGTCAGCGTTGTGCCGGCATCATATGTCGCTTGGCTGCCTGTCCAAGGATTTTGAGGCTTCCAAGACAGGAATGTCCAGCCCTTCACATCTTCTTCCGTCCAGCCGCCAAGAGCGATGACCGCGGCTTCTGTAAGCAGTTTATATTCGCCGTCAAAAGTTATTGCATCTGCAATGCGATGCGATTTAATTTGTCCGTCCTTGTCTTTTGTTTCATACACTACATCATATATCTTTGCTTCCCAGCGAGCATAGATTGTGGCGGAATATTTAAGTTTTGTCGAATCGAAATCTGTCACGTTGTCAACGAAATATTCCGAATCTGTATCGTCCGTGATGACGGTGGAGCTGGTCACTTCCAGCTGTTTGCCGCTCTTTGAAATGATATACCAGCCCTTAAATTCATATCCCACGCGGGTGTTTGGATTCACAAGCCCCACAACACTGTCCGCTTTTTCCATGTCCTTCACTGCGGTCGAGAAAGCGGCATCCGTCTTGACATAGATTGTCGAAATTGGCACTGTGGCTTCACTGCTTTGTCCTGCCTCTTTGTTTGGGTTAAGTGTGATGGTGATAAATTCTGGTGCCCAAACTGCTTCCAGCACCACTCTGCCGGAGTAGGCAAGATTGAGAATTGTTGTGCCGGAGCAAGTCCAGTCGATGTGCGTAAGGTCCGTGCTAGATTTTTTGGTGATGGTGCCGTCTTTGGTGATGCTTCCAGGTGAACCGCTGGTTCCGTCAGCATTCTCCACCAGTGCAACCCGCCATCCTTGCAGCGACAAATAATATCCTTCGTGATAGAGTGTCGCATCAAACACGCCTTCTTGGTCGAAGGTGGCTTCCAGCATAAATGTTGTGCCAGGTTCTTTTGTCAGTCCGCTGCGTGCGGTGTAGTCAATCATATGCCCGCCGTTTTCTGCCAGCGAAATGATGTAGGTGTTTGCTTTCCAGCGTGCAAAAAGCGTCACTTTGCCGTCCACGCTTGCACCTGAAATCCACGATTCGTTCCATTCTTGCAAAAGTAAGCCGCGGTCGTCTGTCACTTGCTTGCCGGCATTGCCGTCATGACCGGATGTTGTCCACCAGCCAGCAAAAGCATATCCCGGTCGCGTTGGAAGAGGGGTGAAAGGCGAATCGCTGCTCTTGCTTGAATATGCAAATGTGGTGTCGTATTTGATGTAAAATCTGTCGTCAATGCCAGCAAGTTCTGCAAGCGTGGAGCCATGCCCCTTGCTTGCATCGTTCAGGTCAATAAGCACTTCAATGTTCTTTTTCAGCCAAGTGCCGACATAATAGCGATTGCCCATTGCGGCATCCGAAATTTTGGCAATTTTGTTGTCGTTGACAAATCTGAGGTCGTGCCTGGTGGCATTTTCCAGCCCACCTTCAAACACCACATACACAACAAATTCTTGTCCGGCGTCGCCCGAAATTGAAATTTGCTGCGGTGCGTTAAGCCAAGTGCCTTTTGATGCAATGTAAATTTTCCAGCCTGCGACACTTGCCGAGCCACTGTCAACAAGGGTGTAGATGGTGTTTGCCCGCAAGGTGACAGCGTTGGAATATACGCCCGCATCACCCGTGCCGTTCGCAACAAACTGACCGTCCACAATTTTGCCGGAATGCCACTCGTCAAGCAAAATTTGCTCTGTCCAGCCGTCAAATGTGTAGCCCGCACGCTCAACATTGCTTCCGACAGGAAGAGTTGTTTCTGTGCCAAATGCATAGGTTTTCGGAGCGGAGTAGCCAGCTGCCCACTTGCCGGTCTTGTCGTCATCTTGATCGACGTCATATGAGATGGAATATTCCTCCATATCCCAAACGGCAATAAGTTTCACGTTTTCGCCGTCAGTGCCATATTGTCCTTTTTCAACAGTCTGTCCCGGCTCGTATGGCTCTGTGGTCACTTTCCAGGTGCCGACCGCTTTTTCAATCTTCCAGCCAACAAGCACATGACCTGCCCAGTGCACATCAGCGGCATTGCGAAGGGTAATGGCGTCATAAAAGGTGTAAGTTTGCAGCTTTTTCGGGCTTGCAGCATTGTCATTCACCCACTTCCCGTTGGCACCCGCCAGCCCAAGGTCATATTCAATCGTGAATTGTTTTGTGGAATAATAGAGATGTATGACGAGGGACCCGTCACCTTGAACAGTAAATGAATTTGCATTATCAAAAATGTCTGGAATTTGACGTGATTTTGTGGAATATTTGTTGCCAGCATATGTAAACGCCGTCAAACTTGCCCCAACATTTGCTGCGGCAAGGTCTTGCACTTGCTTCAATGTCAGGCTGCTGTCCGCCTGAGCCTTGTTGCCTGTTATGTCGGTGGATGCGGAATATTCCCCATTTTGCTGCTGACGATAAACCTTCACAGTGTAGTCAACATCCAATGGCTTTGCAACAGCTTTCACTTGATAAGTCGCAGCCTCCGAGCCTGCCTCTGGCATAACCGCAACATTGCCAAAAAGTGCATTTGTGAAATTAAATTCGTATTCGTATGTCGTGGAGGTGCTGACCTGAGCAAAATTGCCGCTGCCGGCTTTCGCCTGCATTTCTTGAATTTGATATCCGTCTTTTGCATAAGCAGTGATGGTGATGCTGCTGTCATATGCCACATTGATGGTTGTATCTTCTCTATAATCCTGGCGGGTGGTCTTGCCGTCTGTGACAATTTGCACGTGCATTCTGTCGATGCCCGTTTCGAAGACGAGTTTGAGAGAATATTCAATCGCCTGCCAGTGTGCATACAATGTCACTACGCCATTTGTTGGAATATATTTCCAAACAGTCTTTCCGCCCGACCTGCCAAGCCACTGAGTTGTCCCTTCATAGACTTCTTTGTTCACAACAGTGCCGTCAGCGTTGAAAATCATCTCTCCGCCGTCCTCTTTTGTGTAGAAGCCCAAAAGTTTATAGCCTGTTTTCCAAGCAGCCACATCGCCCACTCCTGACGGCTTGCTGAATTTGTTGTCCATCAGGTCTTGGCAGCCTACAACCGTGCCGATTTTTTCCACTTCTTTGTCGTAGGTGGCTTTGTGTTTTGTGTAACCATTGTGTCCAGCGTCTGCTTTCACGCTTGAATCGCCCAGCACAAGATTGAGTTCGATGTCCGTTGAGATGTTTTCCCATTGAGCAACAAGTGTGACATTGCCATACTTGCCGCGAAGGGTTTCGTTTGGACTGTATGTTGTGCTTGCCAGCCAACTGCCACTGTTTGCCTGCGGCTTCCAGCCCAAAAGTTTGTAGCCCGTGCGAGCAACTTCTTGGTCGCCATACAGCGTGTTGCTGCTTTCAATATTGTAGCCAACGGAACTTGGATATTTCCCTCCGCTTGTGCTTGTCTTGGCGTCACCGCCGTTGAAATTGTATGTGATTGTGCTTTCAGTCGGCTTCCAAACTGCATAAAGAGTGTTTGTTGTGGAAATTTGCGTGCCAACGTTGATGTCCGCTGCTGAGGCATTGTTTTTGGTTGCCCAGCCCAAAAGGTCATAGCCTGCCCTTGTCGGCTGTGGCAAAAATTTGCCAGTTGCATTGACGATGTCAGGTTTCGCCCCTGGGGCTTCATATGTAAATTTGTTTGTGTCAATTCTCTTCGTCAGGTCGCCCAAGAAAATTGAGAGTCTGAATTGCAGGTTCTTGATGTTGAAGCCAGTCGGGACAGCGACGAGCGAACGCAAATTATTTGATATTGAAGAGAAATCCGCTCTTGTTGTGAAACTTTGGACATAAGTTCCAACAGCCGAAATTAAAATTCTAACGTCAGTGCCGGCAAAATAGGCAACGTCCAAACCATTGGTTGCAACGTGAACAGCCACCGACCCAGTTGCAGAACTTGAATGCTCCACATTATATGTGATGACATTCAACACGGCGGTGTAGGTGGTGTTAGGTGCAAAAACACTGCCGTCATATGCAGTAAAGAAAGAAGAGTCATAGTTTATTGCCGCCGAGCCAGATGTGTTATCTCGTGTGACACTGAACATATGCGTGCTTGTATCATATTTCACAGTCGCATCCAAAGATAATGCTCCGTTCGTTGGATTATACAAATTCTTTTTGCCGTAATAGTCGCTGGTGACGCCAACGTCGGTCAGCGTTTCGCTGTCGCCGTCAAACTTGCCGCCGTTCGCGTTGTAGGTGATGTCAAAAGGCTTCTCAACCCAATGTGCGTAAATATTTCGCGTCAGTTGAGAGTCGCTGCCAAAAATGCTTTGGACGGTCTTTTCGCTCAGGTCGAAACCGAGGAAAGTGCCGCCAATCGCCGCTGTGAACCAGCCCGTGAAGACGTATTTTTCGTGATTTGTGGTCGGCAGGCTTGTGTCAATAAGAGAACTGAGTGCCGGCAAGCCCGTCAGTGCATCCTGATATCCCACATTTTTAGATGCGGTCGTGCTGTCGCCAGAAACAGACCAGCCGCCAGATGAATCAGCAAATGTTCCGCCGTCGTTGGCGTGAACGGTGACGGTGTATTGTTTTGCCGTCCACTTGGCGTAAAGTGTCACGCCGTTTGCGGCATGAGTCCACACATATGTTGTGCCAGTGCTGCTTGTCGAAGATGCCTGCACATAGCCGTCGTAAGCTTGCAATGCCCCGCCGCTTGACAGCACAACATTTGTGTTGTCAACTGTCCAGCCTGCAAATGTGTGTCCCGCAAGGGTCGGAGCGAACGATGTTTGATTGAATGTCACTTGATTTTTGCCAAATGTGACAGTTGCCTGTGTTGCCCCGCCCGTGCCGTTGCCGTTGTCGAGCGTCAAGTTGAAAGTTGCAGCATCCCACTGTGCGGTCAGCATGATATCGTCGCCAGCGTGAATCCAGTTTCCGTTTGCGTCTGTGTAGCCACTTACGCCCTTAATCAAATGTCCGTCTTTATCGATGATTTTGGTGCCGTTATGGCTCCATCCGGCGAAGATGTATGCATCCAAAGCACCCGATGTTGGGTTTTTGCCCAACGCTTTTGCCTTGATTGCAGAAAGTTCGTTTGACGGAGTGTTTGGATATGTTTCCGAGCTGCGTCCCGCATAAATTTTTGAGGACATGAATTGGAAATATATGTATGCATTTTCGCTATCATTCGTTTTGAAGCCACTGGCGTTGCTTCCACTTGGTACAAAACTTGCGTCGGCAAATGAATGAGAGCCAAGGTTGAGCGTGACTTTATACACATTTTGCTGCCAAACGGCTTTCAGTTGGATGTCGCCATACATCCCTTTAAGGCTTGTTCCGCCCGCTGGATAGGTTATGGAAGCCCAGTTGCCAGCAGTTTTCACAGGCGTCCAGCCCAGGAAACTGTATCCCGTTTTGACATGGGCTGGCAGTGTAAAGTCGCTGGATGTGATTACATCGCCGCTGCGAGTGTCCACCTGCCCCTCAACATTGTAATGTGTTGGAGAAAGAGTGTTGATTTTTGTCGTGCCGTCGCTTTCAAAATATTCAATAGTATAGTTGATTTTTTGCCAAACGGCATACAGAGTTTGAATGAGAATGTTTGGCTCGCCATCAAGTTGTTTGGAAATTTTGGCGTCCTTCAAAACAAGCGTTCCCGCGAGCAAGTCTTTGAGGTCATCATCCGAATAAAGCCCGCTGTAATATGTCTTTGCCAAAGATTCGTTGGTGGTCCAGCCAAGGAATCTATAGCCATTGTAGGTGATAAAATTTGTCCCGTCCGTGAAGCCTGTTGCGTCAACGCCTGGAAGATTGAAAGCTTCTTCAAAGGTCATTGTGCGATAAGCAAGGTAGCGATTGCTTGAATCCCTGCTCCACCCATTCACGCTGCTTTCATCAAATGTTGCATCCTCGACGCCTGTGTTCAGGCACACCCTATATTTATTCGCCACCCAAGTTGCTTTCAGCGTGAATGTCGGTGGAGTGTTGTCAGACGTCCAGGCGTTGAGCAGGCTGCCAAGTTTATTTGTCACAACAGTTCCGTCAAGTGCCCAGCCGTCGAAGGAATAGCCGTTTCGCTTCGCCACTGGCAAAATTACATTCTCCTCGGTCAAAACAGTGGAAGAATAGAACTTTGTTCCGTCAAAAGCGACATACACGGTGCTTGAAATTGTGGTGTTTGTTGAGCTGTTCCAGAAAGTCACATCATCAGTAACGCCGTCGCCCTTGTTGAGGGTGATGGTGTAGGTGTTTGGCGTCCAGTGTGCATAAATTGTTGCCGTATCCGCGGTTTCAAATGTCCAATTTACAGTGATTTTGCCGTCCGAGCCAGTAAGTTGTGTGCCGCCACTTGCTGCCGTAAACCAGCCGACAAAAGAGTATCCCTTGCGTGATATGCCAGGAATTGCCGAAAGTGCGTTGCCCACAGGAGTGTGCAGATTGGCTGTTGACCTCTCTGCATACACCTCCTTGGAGCCGTATCTTATATATATGTATTGTTGTGTCGAATTTTGATATTTTGTATCGCTAAAAGTTGGGCCGGTCGAGCCGCTGCCCTTGTTGCCATTCAGGTTGACTTTAATGAGGTTGCCCTCCCAGACTGCGGTCAGGGTGACATCTCCATACATCAATGCACTTTTAAGGTCCGCCCCAACGCCATATGTATGGCCGTTTTCCCAGTTGCTTGCAGTCGAAGAGGCGTTTGAAGCCGTCCACCCCACAAGAGTGTATCCCGCACGTGCAATATCGCTTGTTCCATACAGAACCAGCGAGTCTGGCTCGTATCCAACTTTTTTGGATGTTGTGCTGCCGGAGGTGAAATTGCCGCCGTTTGCCTGATAGGTGATGTTGTATGTGTTTGCCGACCACTTTGCGTAAATTGTTGCCACAGTGTTTTCTTTGCCAATCTCTGCAAATGTTGCGGTGCTGCTGTCAAAAGCAAGTGATGTGGTCAGTTTTGTTGTGTAAGAAGAGTTGTTATACCACCCGTCGAATGTAAATCCATTTTTGGTCGGAGTTTTTAAATCATCGGCAGTGAACTTTGTGCCATACACTTTTGTGTGATTGGTCACGCCGGTGCCGCCATCCAAATCGTATGTCAGGGTGTAAGTCATGCCCACCCATTTTGCATAGATTGTCGCGTTTGACCCAGCCTTGCCAATGTTATCAAATGTGGCGTGGGTGCTGTCAAAAGCGAGTGATGTTGTCAGTTTTGTTGTGAACAAAGAGTCGTTATACCACCCTTCCAAAATATATCCCGTCCGCGTGCTTGCGGTTAAGGAAAGTTCTGCCGCTGTGAAGAGGGAGCCATATGCCTTGCCAGTGACAGATGTTCTGTCAGTGCCGTCGTCTGTTTCAAACACAAGAGTGTAAGTAAGTGGAGTCCAGTGTGCATACAGTGTGGCTGCTTGTGCCTTGTCCCACGCGTTTGCACTTGTCATGGAAGAGGTGTAATATTGGTTGCCTTCCTTGCCATTTTCGGTGTCATAGAAGCCGGCAAAAGTATAGCCTGCTCGCTTTGGTGCTTCCAGCACTTTTCCGGTTGAGAAGGACGATGGCATAGCAGAGTCAAATGTTGCGTGCACCTTCCTTGTTTCCGTTGTGCCGTCTTGCCATGTCCCGCCTTGAAGGTTAAATGTGACATCATATGAAAGTGCGTTGTATCTTGCATAGAGAGTGACGGAATCGGTTGCTTCCGAATAGAATGTGAAGTTTGTCGTCACGCAAGCCCCAGTTCCATCAAAAATTTGTGTGCCGCCAGTTTGCGAAGAATAATAGCCCGCAAAGGAGTAGCCAGTTCTGCTTGCACAAGCCACCTTGCCGGTGAACTTCGTCTGGCAGGATTTATCTGAGAAGAAGCCCACGTCGTATTTAAGATAGAGCGTGGTTGGGCTTGTAAGCGTGCCAGCACCTTTGTCCCAAGTGACCGAATAGACGCGATTTGCCCATTGAGCGTTCACTTGCTGTGACTCTCCCGTGCCTACAACATATTTCCAAACATTGTTTTCGTTTGTAAGTGTGCCGTTGCCGGAGCCGCTTGCGAGAGCCCATCCTGTAAATTCATAGCCCGGACGCGAAGCAAGTGTGTGTTCGCTGATGTTAATCTCTGCCCCAACATTTGCAGTGACGCTGATGGAGTTTTGTCCGTCAATCTTGCTGCCGTTTGCGTTCAAGATGACCGTCCTTGACTGTGCACTCCATTCTGCGTAGAGGGTCACGCCTCCATCCCTGGTCCAAATGCCATTTGCCCCAGTGAAGCCGCTGACATTTGCCACAAGTCTGCCGTTGGCATCCATCACTGGCCCCTGTGAAGTTGAGCCGTTGTGGAAATAGAAGCCAAGCAAATTATATCCATCTCTGCTCGCCGTGATTTTGGCGGCATTGGATGAGTTGACAACATAAACATTGCTGTCATTATACACCACCTTCACGCTGGTCGGAGTGACACTTCCGTCATTGCCGTTGAGGGTGATTGTATAAGATTTCGCCTCCCATTTGGCGTAGAGATAGTGGTCGCCTGCGGTTGTGACAGTGTCTGTTGATTTAAGCACCGCTCCCGTGCCATTGCCTGCACTTTCGTTCAGGCACCAGCCCAAGAAGTTATAGCCCGTTCTTGTTGCACTTACGCCAGTCACATGCGTGCCATATGCATCACCAAATGTGATTGTGAAGGAACTTGCCGTGCCTGACGGGGTAAGCGTGCCGCCATTTGGGTCATATGTGACAGTGAAAGTTTTTGCTGACCATTTCACATAAAGCGTTTTGGTCGAGCCGTTTTCGCCATAATAGAAAGTATAGTTCGAGACAAAAGCCCCGCTCTTGTCAAAAATTTGTGTGCCAACACCGCCGCTGCCCGTCCAGAAGCCGTCAAAATCATAGCCAGCCTTGGTCGGCAGAGAGGTGAGTTTTCCGTTTGTCAGTTTGTCCGAAGTGGAGCAAGCCTTGCTCGTATAAAGCCCATCGGCATATTTCAGATAAACCGTCTGCGTGCCTTTTGCATCTGCATCGTCTTGATTCAGCGAGATGGTGTATATATGCGGCGTCCAGGTGGCGGTGATTTTTGCATCCGCCCAGCCCATTGTGACATTGTTGCCACTTACAATTGTGCCAGTGCCAGACGGAGAAACAGACCAGCCTGCAAAGGTATAACCGTTCCTTTGCGGTGCCGGAATTGCTTGAACCTGGTCAGTTTCAAGCGTGTAGGAATTTTGTCCCGTGTAGGTTGTTGCATTGTTTTTGTCAACCGTCAGCGTGTGAGATTGAGCCTCCCAAACGGCGTAAAGCGTTCTTGCACTCGAGTCGGTGACTTTGGTCGCAACTGTCACATTAGGAGTTGTTGCACCCGCAGTTGTTGCCCAGCCCTTGAAGGTGTAGCCCGCCCTCGTCGGTGTTGGCAGAGATTTGCCGTCTGCATATGTGATGCTTGGTGCGGTGTTTGGGTCTTCATATATGAAACTGTCCGTGTTGATTTGGCTTGAGATGTCCCCCAAGAAAATAGACAGGGTGAACATGAGACTTGAGACATTCGCCCCAACAGGAATGCAAACAAGCGAACGCAAATTTGATTCTATTGAAGAAAAATTTGATTTGGTTGTGAAAGTTTTGACATAAGTGCCAGTGCCAGAAAAGTTAATTCTGACATCGCTGCTGCAAACATCTCTGCCATTTGAAGCAACGCAGACAGCAATCGAACTGCTTGCAGTTACATTGTAGGTAAGAATTTTCAACACGGCTGTGTATGTTGTGTTTTGAACAAACACATTTCCATTGTAAGCACTACTGAAACCCGCATACATTTCTGCACTTCCGGAGCGGTTGTCTTTTCTAGTGACAGCAAAAGTATGTGCACTGCTGCTGTATAACACGCCTTGTGCAAGGGTCAGTTCGCCAGATATCGGATTATACAAATTCATCTGGCCATAATAGTTGTCCACAGCCGCTTTTTGCGTCAGCGTATTTGAACTGCCAAAAGTTCCGCCATTTGCGTTGTAGGTCACGTCAACAGGCGTGTGCACCCAGCGAGCGTAGATTGTGGCGGTTTGAGTGGCTGCGACAATATTCAAATTTGACGCCGTCAGCGTGCTGGTTGTGAAGCCCACAAGGGTGCCGCCGGTGCTTGCCGTAAACCAGCCAGTGAAAGAATAGCCACTTTTGGTCGGCGTTGGCAGACCGCCCAGCTGAGTGGTGGCATTGGTCACATTTTTGGAAATGACTCCGCTGCTGTTGGTCCAGCCATTGAGGCTGCCACTTGCAATGGTCCCACCGCCGAGGTCGGCGACAATCTTAATTTGGGTGTTTGTCCACTGTGCGGTCAGGGTGACATCGCCATATTTTCCACTCAATGACAATCCCGCACCATAAGTTTGCCCGTCCGACCAACTGCCTTCCGAATTGGACGCAAGCCAGCCCGACAGGGCGAAGCCCGCTTTTGTGATTTTGGAAGCGTCGTACAGTTTGGCGGTGGATGTGATTTTATAGGTCTGCGAACTCGAAGTGCCGCTTGTGAAACTTCCGCCATTCACTTGATAGGTGATGGTGTATTCAATCTCCGTCCAGCCAGCATAGATAGTGCCGGTTTTTGCGGTATCGTTCAAGTCGCCGATGTTGGCCTCGCTAAGTTTCAGGGTGGATGAGGTCAGTGTGGTTGTGCTGATTTTGCCACTAGAGCCTGCCGCGTCTGCGTATGCTTTTGTGGAATACCACCCCGCAAACTCATAGCCATTCCGCGTCGGCTTTGGCAGCGGACTGATGATGCTTGTGTAGCCAAAACTGTGTGTCGCGGCGGAGGTGGATGAATATTTCCACCCATTCAGGTCTGTTGCATTGTTTGCAATGGTGCCGCCGTTCATGTTTGCGGTGATGGTATATTCTTTTGGTGTCCAGCGTGCATACAAGATATCATCTTGCGTCTTATTCCAGACATGTTCTTCTGACAGTGAAGCATTATAATACTGCGTGCCTCCGCTTTCACTTGGAGTGTCATAGAAACCGGCAAAGTCATAGCCTGTCCTCCACGGAGCCTCCCACGCTTGCCCGGCTGGAGATCTGTAAGCGGTTGGCATGGAGTAATTATATGTTACAGTAATCGTCCTTGTCCCCGTTGTGGTGCCGGTCTGCCAAGCCCCACCATTTGTGTTAAGCGTGACGGTGTAGGTTTTCGGCGTCCACTGAGCTATCAATGTGACATTGCCATACATATCGGTCAGCTTGTCGGTTGCCAAATATGTTGTGGTTGTTGACCACGACGAAGTTGCGTCATTTTGCGTCACCTTCCAGCCATCGAAAGTGTAGCCCGTCCTCGATGCCGACGGCAGTGTGATGGTGGAGTCAATATTGTATGATGTGGTGTAACTCGACGAAGTTATGTTCCCTCCGGCAGTGTTATAGTTAATCCTGTAATCAAGCAAGGTCCACCGGGCGTAAATGGTGCCTATCTTGTAGGTGTGATCGAACGAAATCCCCGAGCCGTCCAAAATTGTATCCACCGTAATTCGCGACCCACCACTGGAAGGTGTGGTGTACCACCCCGCGAAAATACAGCCATTTCTTGTCGGGTCTGCAGGAAAATTACCAAGCGAACTGTCGTATGCCACCCTGAATTTTGCACGATCAGATCCGGAAACACTCCACCCGCTCACACTTGTGGACGGGAATGTTCCGCCGTTCGCATTCGCGACGATGCTGTAGTTACTCCCCGACCAGTGTGCATAAACAGTGTGATCCTCACTTGTGCGTAACGGGGTTGAAGTTGTCAGTTCTTGGCCGCTGCTTCCGGAGTAAGGATACCAGCCATCAAAATCGTAGCCTGTTCTTACTGGTTCGATGGAAGGAAAACTATATGTGTCCGAACACTTGACCGTAACATTGTATGTCTCGCCAGACTTTGTTGTTCCGCCATTGGGGTCATATGTTACAACTGTCTTAGCATCATTGACAGCAGCTGTCAAATTAAGGTGAATCGCAGGGCGAATGTCGTACGTCGCAGTGCACACATTGGCTTTGTCAAACTTGTCGGTCGAGTAGTCGATATAATAAGCATATGCTTGACTGTCAATAGAAGCAGATCGATACCAAGATCCACTTGAGCTATTTGTGCTTTTTCGCTGTGTTGCTGACAATCCCCACAATCCAGCACCCGTCACGTCCTGTGCATATGTTGCAGTCCCGCCCGCCTCAGTAAGCGAAGGCAGCCATAAGTAATGAGATCCCCATTTTCCAGCATAGGTTGGAAATTTGCTCAAATAGTTATAATCTGCACTATAGAACAGAATGCCGCCAGAAGATACGGCCTCGTTTGACCTGTTATAATACGTTGTTGTCCCTGGAGTGATCGCATCTGCACCCGATTCCGACGGAGTTACCACCCCAGGTCCACCGCCAGTGATTTTGCCAGTCTTTGGTGCACCCGTGTTTGATGTAGACTGTGAGGTTTGCCAGCTCATTTTGTCGGGGGTCACCAAATACCTCACAAGGCTTCCAGTAGCCGAAGACATCGTAAATTTTGCATATGTACCCGTTGTAGTTTGGGTATAGTTTATGAACGAACTTCCATTATAGGCCAAATATGACCCTGCATTGTTAAGCAATGCAATTGCAGCCCTTGAAGTCGCATACATGTTTGCGGGGTATGTGCTTGAATTAACGTTGGACAGACTGGCTTGCCAATTTGTTGTGTAATTTGATGACAAAACATCTGTTTCCCACAACGTCAAAATCACATTGCCGTTTGTGTCTTTAGAAAGATACACAGGGGTCCAGTTCACTCCACCAAACTTCACTTTGATATCTTGTCCATTTTGTTTGCCACCACCAGTGCTGGAGCGCATGTCTGTCGCGGTGATTGTGCTGCTTGGAAGCCTTGATAGCCCGTAGGTTTGTCCTGCAACCTGCTGTATAAGCTTTTGCAGCAGAATCGGGTCAAAACGAGTATAGCCGCCGTCCCAAATTTCGTCAATCGCTGTCGCATAGCCAGATGCCATCGCCTCAACATCGCCCGGTTCTTCGCCTGACCCTTCAGTTGACCCATTTGTTGAATCATCTGTTGAACCGTCTGTGGTCTCCCCAGTGGATTCGCCATTGGACTCCTCAGTTGAATTGTCTGTGGAATCACCATTGGTCTCGCTGCTGGACCCGTCAGTGGACTCGCCAGTTGAATTGTCTGTTGAACCATCGGTCGACTCTCCGGCTGACTCTTCTGCCAACACCACTGTGGCATAGCCCGTCAAAAAAGTAGTTCCGCAGGCAATGCCGAACACCATAAATATTGCACAAAGAGCCAGCAGAAAATTTTTCATGATATATATTATATATTAAACGACAAACTTTTACAAATTTTTTTGCATAAATTCAACAAGTTTTTATTTTCTCATTTTCTTCATTTTCTATAAAAACTTTCTCGCATTCTGATAATATCTACCAAATTTATCGTTCAAATTTATCGTTTTGTTTCGCAGGTCGAATTTGCAAGTCAGATTTTCCAAACTTTTCCACTCAATTTTCCGCCCATTTTCCAAGTCACTTTTTGCCAGTTTTAAGCCTCTTTTATTTTCTTAATTTTTTGTCAAATATTTTATTATTTTTTAATCATTTTTTTGCAATTTTTGCGGCTTTTTTTGCCATTTTTTATATTTTTTGCTTATTTTTTTGTTAATTTTTTTTGCTATTTTTTAAACAACTATTTTGACAGTTTTTATTTATTTTCAAATAATTTTTTACATAGTTTTTTGCTTAAATTTTTACAATTTTTAAGCAATTTTCTTGTTTTTTAGCATATTTTAGTTTTTTAAGCAAAATTTTTCTAGGCTTTTGAGCAATGTTTTTAATTTATAAGCAATTTTTTAAATTTTTGTCATTTTTTAACAATTTTTTCAAATTTTTGTCGCTTCCTAACAATTTTTTCCAATTTTTCACAGACAGACGTCAAGAATCATCATCACAACAAAGCCCAGCACGAATGACCATGTACCCAACTTTTTTTGTCCGTCCACTTGAATTTCCGGAATCATTTCTTCCACAATCACATAAATCATCGCCCCGGCGGCAAACGCCAACAGCCACGGCAGCAGCGAGGTGATGTATGCCGCCAAAAAGAATCCAAGCATGGCGAAAAGCGGCTCAACAAGCCCCGACAGCGTTGCCAGCCAAAACGCCTTGCCCTTCTTGCCCAGCGAAGTATAGATTGGCAGGGCAGTGGCAAGACCCTCCGGAAAATTCTGCAACGCAATGCCGACAGCAAACATCAATGCCGCAAGCAGTGGACTTCCCATCGCAACGGCGGTCCCAATGGCAAACCCAACCGAAAGCCCCTCAGGAATGTTGTGAATTGTAATTGCTGTGAACATCTTGAACGCCTTCTTCCTCTCCCGCACCATATCTGGGCAACCTTCTGGGCAGGTTTTTAAGTGCGTTTCGTCTTTTTCTTTTGCGTTCCCCTGCTCACGTGCCATGTCTGAACAAGTTTTTGGGCAAGTTATTGGGCTGATTTCGTCTTTTTCTTTCACTTTTTCTTTGTATATTTTGTTGGAAAGAAAGTCCATAAAAAGCATCAGCAGCCCGCCAAGCACAAACCCAAGCACAACCGGCAAAAATGCCAAATCTCCCCAGCCG
The DNA here is from genome assembly GCA_947625515.1 of uncultured Clostridia bacterium. Taxonomy (GTDB): domain Bacteria; phylum Bacillota; class Clostridia; order Christensenellales; family UBA1242; genus Caccovivens. The sequence goes on along the minus strand of CANQOO010000006.1, from coordinate 21,190 downwards.
TTCGATGCATTATCCAGTGCCGGCACCAGCAGCGACCAAATTGACGCCGAAAGCATAATCCCCGCCGCCAAACCGATTGTGATCATGTTTACAATTTTTGACGTCTTTTTAAAGAAAAACACCAGCACGGCACCCAAGGTCGTCATCAGGCACGGCAAAATAAAGCCCAGTGCAATCACCGCAGTTTCGTTCATTCTTTTGCATCGCACACGGAATTTTCGTCAGATTTTGCAAGTTAAGCATTTTTTGCAAATTTAAAGCCTTTCAATTTTGCAAGCAAGCATTTTTCGCAAACTTAGAAGCTTTTAATTCTGCAAGTTTTCATCTCACAGTTGCAGCTTGGCACCATTTATGCATCCCAAAAAATTTTGGATAAATTTTGCATCTCAATTTTGTGCGTCAATGTCTCCGTGCACGTAAATCCTCCCATAATCCAATGTATGGAAAAACAATTTTCTTGTCACATAAAAACTGAGGAGAATTAGAATAGCGGCGTCAAAATAAGAATCAACTTAAACTTCAAAAATTCTTAAAATTACAACAAATTCAAAATCAAGAAAAATCCACATTTAAAGTAAAATCAAAAAAATTATTTATATTTGAAAACCCCTCAAAAACCGTAAAAATCACCTCTTTTAGAAAAAAATCTCAAAAAATTGCAAGAAAAGTTTTTATTATAAAATATTTTTTCAGAAAATTAAGCAAACCTCTATTTCTTTGATAAAATCAGTGACAAAAATATGTAAAAAAAATAAAAAAACAGGCATTTTTGCCCGTTTTTTTCAACATTTTTATTTTTTTCTTTTCTTAATTTATTTGCACTTTTTAAATATAATTTTTCCGCTCGTTTTTTTTGATTGTGATTTTTATTTTTTTGCTCGGGTCTAAATTATAAACAATTTACATCTTAATTATGAACAGTTCACATCTTAATTATGAACTTATTATTCTTGCTCGTTTCAACCAGTTTTGAAAAACAAATACGCATTCATTTGCAGCCGGTGGAGCCAAATGCACCAGCACTGCGAACGCTTTCATTCAATCGTTCCACTTCTTCAAATTCAGCGCAAAAATATGGCATAATCACAAGCTGAGCAATGCGGTCCCCGTTTGCCACTGTGCACGGCTGGGAAGAATGATTGTGCAGGGCAACCATCAGTTCTCCGCGATAGTCGCTGTCGATTACGCCGACCTTGTTCGCGAGTGCAAGCCCCTGTTTGCACGCCAAGCCGCTGCGAGCAAAAAGAAGCCCGACATATCCTTCCGGGATTTCAAACGCCAGCCCCGTTTTGACAAACTTGGTTTCACCCGGCAAGATAGTCAGGCCCGCATCAAGTAGAGCGTGCAGGTCCGCCCCAGCAGAAAACTCTGTGCCGTATGTTGGCAGTTGTGCATTGGGGTCAATTTTTTGAATGTTAATTTTCAATTTTTGCATAATTTCTCGCCTTTTTTGCGTTTTCTCTTTTTAATAAATGTTGCAAAAATGTCGCAACATTTTTCCTCATTTTCCAAGTTTTCCCACGTCATCTTCGGTCAAAACAACTGTCCGATTCTCCTTGAGGCTGCGTTGAACGTCGATAATCCGTTGATTTTTCGACCCGCAATATTTCATGCGAAAATCTTTCTGCTCGTCCACAAACTGCCCGTCCACAAGGATGTCTATGTATCGCAAAGCGGCACGGTCCTTGATGTTTTCAAACAGAAAGCCGCTCCACACCCAAACGGTTTTTTGAGGAAATTTTTCCTTCCACGCTTTCGCCAATTTTTCGGTGCCTGCCACATTGATTGGATGCATTGGTTCGCCGCCCAAAATGGACAGCCCTTTGATGTAATCCGGCACGCCCAATGCAAGCACTTTATCGATGGTCGCATCTGTGAACTCCTCGCCACCCTGAAAGTCATGCGTCTCCGGATTGAAACAATTTTTGCAGTTGAATGTGCAGCCCTGCATGAAGATGGAAACCCTCACGCCCGGGCCATTGGATATGTCCATTTTTCTGATTTTGTTATATCTCATTTTGCACTCCAAATTTTTCACTCGCATCTATATTTTTTTATTTGTGTTAATCTAATTTCCCGCACGTGTTTTACAAGCAGAAAAATGTTTGTAAAATGTTCATTTTTTTTGCTTATTTTTGCTCAATAAAATTTTTATTTTTCTAGTTTTTTTGACAAAAATCCCGCATTTTTGGCCATTTTTTCGCTTTTTATTTTTTTCGTCTAAGCAATTTTCAGTGTAATTTATTGTTGTATTTTGCAATTAAAATGCTTCTGCTTTTGCTGATTAAATCACTCTCTTTTTTTTGCATTGGTTAAATTAAGTTTTTGCCATTGTCCAGGCGTTTTTATGCGTCCTTATTGTCAAGGTGCAGAACACGTTCTTTGATTTCCTGCGTGCGTCCCTTGTTCCAGAAATTTGTGCCGATATATCCGCAAGTTCTGCGGGCAACATTCATCTTTGAGTGGTCACGATTGCCACAATTTGGGCAGAACCATTCAAAATTTTCGTCAATTTGCATTTCGCCATCGAATCCGCATACTTGGCAATAATCGCTCTTGGTGTTGATTTCGGCATACATAATGTTGTCGTAAATGAATTTGATGATTTCAATCACCGCTTCCAAATTGTTTGTGAGGTTTGGAGCCTCGATGTAGGAAACTGCTCCGCCTGGGCTGAGTTTTTGGAACTCGCTTTCAAGTTTCAGTTTTGAAAACGCGTCAATTTCTTCAAACACCGGCACGTGATATGAATTTGTGATGTATCCTCTGTCCGTGATGCCCTCCACCGTGCCAAAACGCTTCTTTAAGGCCTTGGCAAACTTGTAGGTCGTGCTTTCAATAGGCGTGCCATACACGCTGTAATCAATGCTCTCGGCAGCCTTCCATTCTTTGCACTTGTCATTCATGTGCTGCATCACTTGCAGCCCAAACTCCTTGCCCACGCCATTATCGGTGTGGCTGTTGCCGGTCATAAACTTCACGCATTCATAAAGCCCCGCATAGCCAAGCGAAATGGTGGAATAGCCGTTGTGCAAAAGTTCATGAATACTTTCCCCTTTTTTGAGCCTTGCAAGAGCTCCATATTGCCAAAGAATTGGTGCAACATCGCTGGTGGCGGCTGCAAGACGTTTGTGACGAATTTGCAGTGCTTGGTGACACAATTCCAGCCTCTCGTCAAAAATTTTCCAAAAAGCATCCATATCTTTGTCAGCAGAAAGTGCGACATCCACCAAATTGATTGTGACAACACCTTGATTGAATCTGCCATAATATTTCGGCTTGCCGTCCTTATCCACATATGGCGTCAAGAAACTGCGGCAGCCCATGCACGGATAGCATTGACCGTTGCCATTTTGGTCAATTTTAAGTTGTTTCATCACTTTTTCTGAAATATAATCTGGCACCATTCGCTTTGCACTGCATTTTGCGGCAAGTTGAGTGAGATACCAATACGGGCTGTCTTCGTGGATATTGTCCTCTTCAAGCACATACAAAAGTTTCGGGAACGCCGGGGTGATATACACGCCCTTATCATTTTTCATGCCCAAAATGCGTTGGTTAAGCACTTCCTCAATCACCATGGCAAGTTCTTTCTTATATTCCTGCGTCTCGCCCAAATACATGCAAACAGAAAGGAAAGGTGCCTGGCCGTTTGTGGTGGTCATGCTGTTGATTTGATATTGAAAAGTCTGCACGCCGTCCACGATTTCTTTCTTTAAATCTTCCTCAGCAAATTTTTTGACCTGTTCTGGCGACAGCCCGCGACTATTATATCTTTTCAGATAATAGTTATAACTGTCCCTAACAAATGGGGCAAGGTGGGTCAGCGTGATTGTCGCCCCGCCATATTGGCTGGACGAAACGGCAGTGATAAGTTGGGTGGCAATGGTCATGGCGGTGAGGAAGCGATGCGGCTTTTCAATCATGACGCCGTTTATGTTTGTGCCATTTTGAAGCATGTCCTCCAAATTGATTAAATCGCAATTGTGAAGTGCGTTTTGGGCGAAATAATCCGCATCATGAAAATGAATGATGCCCTCGTCATGTGCCTTGACAATTTCCTCTGGGAGCAAAAATCTTCGCGTGATGTCCGTGCTTGTGATGCCGGCTATGTAATCTCGCTGCGTGGTGACAACATGGGCATTTTTGTTGGAGTTTTCGGTGTTCCAATATTCATTTTCGCCGTCAATCAATTCCTTTATGGCAAGGTCGGTTGTATTGGCTTTTCGCACAAGCGCCCGATTGTAGCGATATATGATATATTTTTTGGCAAGTTCATAGTGGCCATAGGACATAAGTTTTTCTTCAATAATGTCCTGGATATCCTCCACAAGAAGTCGAGATTTCCCCAAACCTTGGATGTGCGAAAGAATTTCTTTCACTTGTGCGTCTGTGGCACGCTGAGACTGGTCAACCTCTTTATTTGCCTTTGCTATGGCGTTTTTGATTTTGGAAGGGTCATAGTCCACAACACTGCCATTTCTTTTGATAACCTGCATAATTTGCTCCCTAAATGTTGATTTTTACAGAAACGATTATACACCATGTATAGTGTTTGAGTCAAACAAATATCACAACATATGGTGTTTTTTTAAAATTTTTATGCCACGCAAAATTTAAAAAATTTTTCAAAATTTCCATCTCGATTTTTGCCCCAAAATTGCATTGGGCTTGTTATAAAACAATAACAATCCGCACAAAAATTTTTCTGGCAACATCTCTTCGCAAAAATCAAAATGCCCGTTTTGGACAAAAATTTTTCTTATGCCTCTATTAGAAAAAATTCATTCTTCTGTCCACCACAAAAATGTTCCTTCCGCCCGCAAGAAATTTTTTCCTCCCACTTAAAAAATTGTTTTTCTCCTGCCCCATTTCAAATAAATGAATTTTTTTTATTTTTTCCAGCAAAACGCTTGACAGTTGAATATGCATTCAACTATAATACGGTTGAATATTCGTTCAACCGTTTGCAAAGTTTTGCATATGATATTGCAAAACGCCTAACAACTTTATGAGAAAAGGAGAAGTTTATGACAAAATGTAAATGCATGATGTGCGACTGCAACACCATTCATCACGAAAATGTTGAAAAAACCAAAAACGAAATGCTCTCGGACGACATCCTAATTGACATTGCCGATTTTTATAAGGCACTGGCGGACAGCACAAGGATTAAAATCATCAACGCCCTCGACAAACAGGACCTCTGCGTCTGTGACATAAGTGCAATTTTAAATATGACCAAGTCCGCCATCTCACACCAACTGCAAAATTTGCGAGAGATGGGGCTTGTCACCTGCACCCGCCAAGGCAAGGAGGCAATTTACTCGCTTGCGGACGAGCACGTGAGGCAGGTATTTGAGGTCAGCACGGAGCATGTTTTGGAGATGAAAAATGAAAACAAAGGCTAAGATTTTGGGGCTTGACTGCCCAAATTGTGCAAGAAATTTGCAAAATGAGATTAACAAACTTGACGGCGTGCAAAATGCCAGAATTGAGTTTGTCAAAAACAGTCTTGTGTTTGAGAGCGAGCAGCCTCAAGCGGCACTTGAAAAGATTAAACTCCTCACAAAACAAATCGAACCGCAAGCAAGAATCTCCGAAGCAGACGCACATTCCCGGAAAAATTTGATTGCCGACATCTGCACGCTTGCTGTTGGCGTGGCGATTGGGGCTTTGATTTTCTTCTGCCCGATGCCGCCATGGGCATATTGGACGCTGTATGTTTTAAGTGCCTTGCTTTTGGGCTATAAGACATATTGGAAAGCGGCTACGCTGCTTGTCAAGGGCATTGTGAATGAAAATTTGTTAATCACAATCTCAGTTGTGGGGGCGTCGATTGTGAGTCAACACATGGAAGGGCTGATGGTGATTGCGTTATATTCCCTCGGCAAAATCTTTGAAGGACTGGCGGTTGGCAAAAGCCGCAGAAGCATTGAAAGCCTCGCCCGCACGCGTCCCGAATTTGCCAATGTGGTGAAAGGGAGAAAAGTTGTCACCACTGACCCAGCAGTTGTGGAGATTGGCAGCATCATCTTGGTGCGTCCCGGCGAAAAGGTTCCAATTGACGGAGTCATCGTGGACGGGCAAGCACTTGTGGACAATCAAAGCCTGACCGGCGAGAGCGTTCCGGTGCATAAGGGCAAAAATGACGAAATTCTCTCTGGCGGAATTGTGCTTGACGGAGTGCTGAAAATTCGGACGACCAGTCTTTTTGCCGACAGTGCAATAAGCAAAATTATGGACCTTGTTGAAAACGCCACCGAAAATAAGTCCAAAACAGAAACTTTCATATCCAAAATCACGCGATGGTACACCCTTGGCGTGGTGATATGTGCAGTTTTGGTGTGGGGAATTGTGTGGGCGTGCCTGGGAGACCTGTCGGAAGCGTTCCGCCGAGGGCTGGGCTTTTTGGTTGTTTCCTGCCCGTGTGCCTTCGCCATCAGCGTGCCACTTGCATATTTTTCCGGCCTTGGCAACGCCAGCAAGAACGGCGTGCTGATTAAGGGTTCAAACTTTTTGGATGCCTGCTCCAATCTTCAAATGGTCGCTTTTGACAAAACAGGCACATTGACTACAGGAAATTTTCAAATTCAAAAAATTGAGCCGCAGGAAGGTTTTACGCAAAAAGAGGTGCTTCATCTTGTCGCTCTTGGGGAGCAAAATTCCCTCCATCCACTTGCCAAAGCCATTGTCGCTGCGTGCAAGCAAAAGCTTGAAAAAACGCAAAATGTCCGCGAAATTGCCGGAAAAGGCGTGGAGTTTGAATTTGAAAATGCGAAATATTTTGTGGGAAGAAAGGACAAAACTTTGAAGGCCACTTGCGTTGAAGTGTTCAAAAACGACAAATTGGTGGGCAGAATTGAATTGTGCGACACCATCAAGCCGCAGTCCGCTGACACTTGCAAACAACTTGGCGAAATTGGCGTGAAATGTGCCTTGCTTTCTGGCGACAGCCTTGAAAGCGTGACAAGCGTGGCTAATGCGGTTGGGATTGATGACGTGCATGCCCAACTTCTGCCGGAGCAAAAGTTTGAATTTTTGCAGAACTGCAAAAAATCCAAGCAAAAAGTGGGATATGTCGGCGACGGCATCAACGATGCACCTTCACTTGCGGTGGCAGATGTTGGCTTTTCGATGGGCATAAATGGAGCACCGGCAAGCATTGAGGCAAGCGACATCGTGATTGTGGACGACAACCCGGAAAAAATTGTGACAGCCGTGAAAATTTCCCGCTACACAAGAAAAATTGTTTGGCAAAACATTCTTCTTTCCGCCGTCATCAAAATCTCCGCCTTGGTGCTTGTGGGCGTGGGGCTTGCCAGTATGTTGGTTGCAGTGCTTGCGGATGTTGGGGTCACACTGCTGGCAGTTTTAAACAGCATGAGAGCCCTCTATTTCAAGCCAGCAGGCAAGAAAAGAAATTAATAGGAAAAAGCAACAAACAAAACAATAAGAAGAAAAAACAACAAGAAATTTAACAAAAAAATTACATGAAGAAAAAATAAGAAAAAATAACAAAAAAATTAACAAGAAAAAATAAAAGAAGAAAAACAACAGAAAAGTAAAAATGTTTTATTCAAAAAAGCGCCTTTTTTGGGCGTTTTTTTAATTTATTTTGCTAATTTTTGTTTTATTCTGTTCCCCTATTTTTGTTAGTTTTGTTTCTATGCATATTTTTATTTGCAAATATATTTGCGTATAATTTAGAGCATTTCCTATTTTTTCACATCGCTTGAAACAGGGCGAAATTTTAGCGGCGGAAGTTTGGCAGAAGAATTTGTTTGCCCTGCAACTTGTTGGGCTTCTAAGTCTTGCCCCTTCATCTGTCCGCTTGAAAATCTATCTGGATTTTCATTTGCAAGCCCGCCTGAAAATGTGTTTAGGTTTGGGTGTCCATTTTCAAACGCGTTACCTGAAAGTGCATGCTGATGCACCTGCCAATCATCGTCGCCGGCCACAAATCTTTGTCGCGAGGACTGATGAGGCTGAGCATCGCGTTGCCAACGTTCTTTGTCTTCGGCAGACTGGTCCTCATCCAACTTTTCAGTTGCGTCGTCTGCAAAATCCTTGCCTGCACGGTCATCTGCCGCCAAGCCGTGCATCATATTTTCAGACAAAAAGCCATGCGTATTTTCAGGCGTCATATCGTTTGACGCCGTGCCGCGTGCATATTCATCGGCTGTCATTCCGCTTGGTGCCTGCGATGAGAAGGTTTCATCACCCCGCAAAAACACCATTTTTCCCGCTTTCTCGGTTGCGGGTGCGGACATTGCAGAGCCACTTTGAAGCTCTTTCTTGGCACGCAAATTTCTTTCTTCCACCTCTTCTGGCTCTTGCTCGCCGGCACAGAAAATCATTCGGGTTTCGCGGGTTTGAATTTGCGATGTGCCGCCAAAATTCCGCCAAACAAAATTTCTTTTTCCGTTCAAAAATCTTATCCTTCCAATCACCATATTCTCCTTTAAAACTGCAAAGCAGCCGGCATTTTTGGCAAAAAAGCAAATTTTGCCAAAAATTACTTTTGCTTTTATTTCTTATTCCGTCATGGTGAAATTGGTGAAAATTAAGTTAAGTAAATTTGGGGAACGTAAAGAAGTAAATTGGTAAACTTTAATTGGTTTTGTGATAGATTTGGTAAAAAAAAGAACGTTATCTTTGTCTCGATAAAGTTCCATTTTTTAATTTTTTCCCTGTTTTTTCTAAGTTTTTGCAATAAACAGCGTGATTTTTGGCATTTTTGACGTTTGTCAATTCATCCATTCCGCCTGTCGCAATTTCACATCTCACGAACGAGATTTTTGAAAGTTATTTTCAACAGGAAATTATTTTTCTTGAAAAATTTTGCGTTGCCTCAGTCGCAGCCGTCAAAATATTTCAGTCTCTTTGGTCGTAGTCTCTTGGGAAAACAATCAAATATCTGCGTGGCTCTTCGCCCTTGCTGAGTGTGGTGACGCGTTCGTCTGACTGCAAGGCAGTGTGAATGATTTTGCGTTCACTGGCGTCCATTGGCTCAAACTTGAAATATCTTCCAGTGCGTGCCACTTTGTCGGCAGTGCGTTGTGCAAGAGCAATCAAGCTCTCTTCACGCCTGGCACGATAGTTTTCCACATCCAGCACAATTTTCTTGTGTCCGCTTTCGCAAACAGAGTTCATAATCTGCGAAAGTGCCAGCATACATTCGCCGTGATGTCCAATCAAATCGTTCAGATTGTCGCCGGTGAGGTTGTATCGCAAAAATTTGTCATCCTCAGATTTTTCAATTTGTGCATCAAGCCCCAATGAATCCAGCACACCGCCCAAAAATTGCTCGCCGGTGAGCGTCCTTTTTCTGTCAGCAGTTTTGACCTCAGTTGCGGCAGTTTCAACCTGCTCGTCCGCCTGAGCCTTGCTTTTCTGCTTTTTCTCTTCTGCTTGCACATTTTGTGCATTTTCTGTGATTTTGTGAACTTCGCCCTCAGCACGGTGTTCTTTCTGAGACTCTTTGACACTTTGTTTTGCTTCTTGCACATCAGCCTTACGCTTCATGAAATTTTCGGCAAAGTCCTCGTCGTTCTCTTCTTTAAGAAGCTCTTTGATTTTGTCCTTTTTCTCATACTTTTCTTGTGCGTCCGCCGAAATTGACACCAAAACTCTTGCTTTCTTCAAAAATCCGCCCTCGCTGAGGACCTTGATGTCACAATCTTCACGCGGGGCCCTAAGTTCCAAAAGTGCATTTTGCACCGCTTGTTCAATTGTTTTGCCAGTTCCTTCGCATTCTCGCATTGCTGTTTCTCCTTTTCCTTTAAGCCGCTTTCGGCTTGACCTCTCGCTTGATTTTATCACATCTGCCCATTCTTTTGCAAGCGAATTTGAAAAAGCGGTCAAAAATTTTGTTTTTTTAGCGATTTATGATAAAATTTTTATAAGAATCTTTAAGAGGCTTTCAAGAATGTTTAAAATTGAATTGCTTGGATGCTGAAAGATGTTCAACATTGAATTGCTTGGATGCTTAAATATAGATTTTCAAAAATGCTTAGCTGAAATTTCAAAGAATTAAATTGAAATTGCAAAAATTTAAGTTAAAATTCCAAAAAAGTAGAGGAGGACGATATGCTTATCACAATCACAGGAAAACCATGCAGTGGAAAATCCACCGTTGGCAAAATTTTGGAGGAGAAGTTTGGCTATCGCCGCATTGGCGTGGGCGACATGTTTAAGGCGGAGGCAGCAAGACGCGGAATGAATGCCGAAGAATTTAATGCCTATTGTCTGACGGACCCGGCATATGACTTTTTCATCGACAACGAATCCGCCCGCCTGGGCAAAGAACTTGACGGGCAGAAGGTGATTTTTGACAGCCGCCTTGCGTGGCATTTTGTGCCAAGGTCGTTTAAGGTTTTTGTGGATGTTGACGAAAAAGAAATGGCTCGCCGGCTTGCCACATCCGACCGCACAGGCAAAGAAAAAATTGAGGATGTGGAAGAGGCTCGAAAACACCTTGTCAACCGCTTCAATTTGGAAAACGACCGATACAAAAAAATTTACGGCTTCGACAACTTGTCCCAAGAAAATTATGACCTTGTGATTGACAGCACAAATCGCACTCCGGAAGAAATTGCTGACGAAATTTACGAAAAGTGCCTGAAATTTTATGAAAAATAATTTAAATAATCATCATGTAGGAGTTTTATGAAACTGATTGAAGAATTTTTGAAAAACGCAAGACAAAACGATGTTGCAGTTGACAGCATTGTTGTGGAAAGCGGGGGGGGGATTTGCGAATTAAGAGAAATAAACAAAATTTCTTTGCACGAACTTCGCTCTTGTGCCAAAATTTTGATTGCTTTTGCTTATGGAATTGCGATAGAGGAAAAGTTTGTTTGTAAAAATGGAGAACCGCTTTCTTTAAATACAAAAGTTTTCCCTACTTTAAAAAATCTTTCTTTGGTCAAGCCTGACAAAAGATTTGACGCGTGGACAATCAGAACGCTTTTAACACACTCAACAGGTTTTGAGAAAATGATGTTTAATAAATCTCATGTTGAAACTTTGGACAAGTTTAAGCTTCTCGACGTTTTGTTTGAAACACCGCTCAAATATGAGCCAAATACACATTTCACATACTCAAATGTTGAGCCATATCTTTTATCTGTGTTTTTTCAAGAGAATTTTGGAATGAACATTTCGGATTTTGTGAATGAAAGAATTTTTAAACCTTTGCAAATTAAAAAATTTAAACGGGAAAATTTTGGGAATTACTGTGCCGGTGCAACGGGTTTATATTTAAACTTTAAAGACTTTCACAAATTGGGACAACTTCTTTTCAATTATGGAAAATTTAACGGAAAGCAAATTGTGCCAGAAAAATGGATACAGGAAATGACCAAGCCCCAATTTGATTGTCACGATTATTACAAAAAAGAGCGTGTTTTCCCAAAACTTTCTGCCGGTTATTTCACTTGGATTTCAAAAGACGATATTGTTTTTCGCGATGGCAATGGACAATATATCATTTGCGACCATAAAAACAACATTCTCATCACAATCATGGCATCCGAGAAACATATGTCAAAAGTGACGGAATGTTTGCGTGATATTATGTAAACAAAATGCAATTTTTAATTATTCTCATAATTTATTTGACATAATGTGCTATGAAATTTTAAAATGAAAACAGCTGAGAGCAAAGAGAAAGACTTTAAACTTGGACAATTTAAAAATGACTTAGATTAAGGAAAGACTTTGCAAAAGATTTAAAAAGAAATGGAGGAAATATGGAAAAAACACTTGAACCGCTTTTCACACCTTGGAAAATTGGGAACTTGGAAATTAAAAATCGAATTGTGCTGTGCCCGATGGGTGGCACATCGCTTTTCGGCTGGATGGAGCCACATCATTTTGACAAGGACGCCGCTGACTTTTTTATGGACATCGCAAAAAACAACGCTGGGCTTCTCATCACGGGCATTGCTCCGCTGAAAAATCTTATGGGCGGGCAGTGGCTTTATAAGGCAAACGGTGCGTTCAAAAAATTGAAGCCATATATGGACGAACTGCACAAGACGGGAGCAAAACTTTTTGTTCAACTCACCGCCGGGTTTGGCCGCTCGTTTTCCATTCCAAACAACATGGTCCCGATGCTGAAAAACAAATTTTTAGGCAAGCTTGTGAAGCCAATTTTTGACATTTCCTATCTTTGTGCCTCCCCAAGCGAACTGCCGTCCCGTTGGGCGGAAGGCGTCACCTGCCGAGCAGTCACAAAACGCGAAATTGAAAAGATGATTTCCGCTTTTGCAAAGACGGCAAAAAAATGCAAGGATTCTGGCGTTGACGGTGTGGAAATTCACGCTGTGCATGAGGGATATCTTTTGGACCAATTCACCACCGAATACACCAATCACCGCACGGACGAATATGGCGGAAGTTTTGAAAATCGTTTCCGTTTCGCCACAGCGGTTGTGAAAGCCATCAAAGCGGAATGTGGGGAAGATTATCCTGTTTCGTTAAGATATTCCGTTGTCAGCAAGACAAAAGGTTTCTGCGAAGGTGCAATGCCGGACGAAAAGTTTGTTGAAGTTGGCAGAAACATGAAGGAAAGCGAAAAAGCGGCAAAATATTTGCAAGACGCCGGCTATGACATGCTGGACTGCGACAACGGCACATATGACGCTTGGTATTGGGCTCATCCGCCACAATATATGCCAAACAACTGCAACCTGAGCGATGTTGAACACATCAGAAAATTTGTGGATATTCCTGTTGTTTGTGCGGGAAAAATGGAGCCAGAGGCAGCGGCAAAATCGATTAAAGCAGAAAAAATTGATGCGATGGGCGTGGCAAGACAATTTTTGACCGACCCGCATTGGGTGACAAAAATGATGGAAGGCAAAACGGACGACATCATGCCGTGCATTCGCTGCCACAACGCCTGCCTGTGCATGAGCCACTATCACGGCATTGCCAACGGTTGCTCGATGGCGGACAGCATCCACATGAGCCGCTGTGCCCTCAACCCGCAGACTATGGACGGAGGCAAGCACGACCTTAAACCGGCGAAAAAGCAAAAACGCATTGCCATTATTGGCGGCGGCATTGGCGGAATGGAAGTTGCTCGCGTTGCCACCATGCGTGGGCATAAATGCACAATATATGAAAAGACAAACAAACTTGGTGGCGTATTTATTCCTGCCGCCGCACCTGATTTTAAAGAAGCTGACAAAAAACTTTTGGAGTGGTATCGCAAACAAATTGCCGACATGGGGATTGAAGTGAAATTCGGCACGCAGGTCACCGACATTGCTGCACTTGACGCTGACGAAGTTGTTGTGGCAACTGGTGCCAAACCACGCAAACTGAACATCCCAGGCTTTGACAAGGCAATTGAGGCAGTGGACTTTTTAAATGGTGCCAAAGTTGGCGAAAAGGTGGTGATTATCGGCGGCGGCTCAACCGGCTGCGAAATTGCAATGCAACTTTTCAACGACGGCAAAAAGCCAGAAATTGTGGAAAGCATGCAGGACCTTATGGTGACAAACAAATTAAGTCTGGCAAACTCTTCCTTCCTTCGCGACTTCATGAAGTCCAACAAAATTCCTGTTCACCTGCTTTCAAAATGTAAACAGATTGACTCCGACGGCGTGATTATTGTTGACGAAAATGGCAAGGAAACAAAACTTGCCTGCGACAGTGTCATCTCGGCGGTGGGATATGTTCCCGCACCAGCATTCAAGGCAAGCAAACATGTTCACATTGTTGGCGACGCACTTTCGGTTGGCAGCCTCCGCACTGTCATCTGGCGTGCATGGGACGTCGCTGAGAAATTGTAATTTCACTGTTGCATGATTATAAGTTTGAAAAATATTATAATTGAATTTTACAAAATTATTAATTCGAAAAATTATAATTGAATTATACAGAATTTATCAATTTGAAAAAATTATAATTGAATTATACAAAATAAAAAAATAATTGAATTTTACAAAATTATCAATTTGAAATATTACAATTTATAATTGCGATTGCAAAGAAATAAAAATCAAAAAAAATACACAAAAAACGGCAAAAACGCCGTTTTTATTTTCTATATTTCTTTGCTAGTTTTTCCAACAATTTGAAATTCACCATAATTGTATCATAAAAAGTCTTTTGTTTTGGATTGGTTTCTGCTTTCAATCTTTTGGAATATGTTTTTGTAGCAATTTGGCGAATCTCTTCTCGATGCTGATTGCAATAAAAGTATTCCTTTTGAACAAGATCCCTATAGCTTCCTGAAAAATCGTTTTTTATATCAATCAATGAATACACACCATCAACGACAGGAAACATGAAATTAAATCTTATAGAAGAGATGATGTTGCCTCCGTCATAAATATTAAACACTCCCCTGTCTTTTTTTCTATAGGAAGAAACCGGAGCAAAATATTTTTGATTTTTAATTTCAAAAACCACACCAACAAAAAATTTGTTATGTTCAGGATATTCTATGTAAGGAACTTTTGAGTCAAACTGCCTCAAATACCCCGCATATTCCACATCTACACTATAAAATTTTAATTTTTCGCTTTCCATAGCAAAATATTATCACAAGCAAAAAGAAAAAGCAAGCATTCGCTCGCCTTTTCTCAATTATCGCTCGCCCTTTTGGTGGCGAAACACCACTGATTATCGCTCGCACTTTGCGGTGGCGAAACACCGAAAATCATTATTCGCATTTCCGGCTGCGAAACACCGCTGATTATAACCAAACATTGCTGTAATTTTTCAAAATTTCTTGGTTACGAAAAAATTTTAACATATTAATGAGAAAAAATCAATACTTTTTATCAAAAATTTATACTTTTTTTTGATATTTTTCTCTATTAAAATATATGCAACAGAATCATTTTACACCACCGGAAGTTTTCACGCGGCCAAGAGTGTTGTTGTCTTGCTTGCGGTCCTGCAAATCTTTGACAGGGTTTGGCTTGGTCTCGAAGCGATAGTCCTGCCCAAACTGAGCAATATGCTCGGTGATTGTGGCGTGCCCCGCCTCGTCATCTGGACGCGTGTTGACTTTGTTTTGATATTTGAAAAAGTTTGCATCGTCCGGCAAATCGTTGACGTCGCAATAGCCTTCGCGATAGGCGGTGTTTTCCACAGTGCCTTTCAGAATTTTTCGGATATATTCCGTGTTGGATTTGAATGCAATAAGTTCTGGAAATTCGCCGACAGGGATGACTTCTTGCCAATCTTTTTTCTCGTATTTTTTCAAATTCTCAGTCGCCGCGTGCAAGTGTGCAATTTCCTGCTCCAAAAATCTCTCCCAAATCTTTTTGACGTTCGGGTCGCTCTCGTCGGACAGCATGGAATAATAGAGATAGCACTCAATATATTCGTGCATCAGGCACATTTCAAACCAACTTGGGTTGGGGTCAATCAAACTGCCATATTGCGAAACATGTTGCTCCTCCACCATCCCAATTTCGGTGTAAAGCTCTCGCCCTTTTTGATTTTTGTAGAAAGAGCCAAGGTTCATATAATAGTTCATCGTCTGCTGCTCGGCTGCCGTGATGATTGACACCGCACACTTTGTAAACGGGTCTGCCTTTTTGTTGTCAATTGGCTTGCGAACGGAGTCATATGGATGACGATGATGCGAAATTGTCGGTCTGCCCGGCGTGATTTCGGTGTAGTCGCCCACATAATCCTCCGCCTTGGCACCCATATCCGTTTCCAGAAGATTGGAATAGCGATATAGGTGGTCAAAATCTTCCAAAAGTGCAAAGTCAAGGGCGTCCTTCACATGTTTGTCCTTGACGTGCTGTGCCAAGAAAGCCGTAAGGTCCACAGCGAGTTGCTCATAGCCGATTGTGGTTTCCAGCAAGTTTTCGTCCACCGGTTTAAGAGCGGCAATCACCTTTTGTTGCTGCTGCTCGCTTCTTCGCACCATTGCCAGCGTGCGTCTTAGGTCGTTGTCCGCACTGTGCCTGTGGAATTGATGCGAAAACCACACCGCCTCATACTCAGTGCCGTTCATCAAAATGCATCGCACGCGTGTGTAAGGACTGCTTTCAAATTTTTTGTATGGCTGCGGGGCAAGGTCTTTCCAACTCATGATGATGCTTTCAAGCTTCTTTGGTTTTTCCAAAAACGGATTAAATTTCATAAAAATTCCTCCATTTGAATAGTTTTTCCAAAATGGAGGTTGATTATTCTTCTATTTTTGCCTTTTCAGCGGATTTTGTCGAAAGTTCGCTTGACAAAATGAAGGGAGGATAATATAATTATCTTCATGGAAACACAAGAAGATAATGACCAAAAAGAGAGTGTAGAGAAAAAAGAAAATTTAATTCGAAAAGAAGAGCCAAAAGCTTCAACAATTCCAGCATTGGAAAGTGTGCAGGATGTCGCTTCTGAAAACACAACCTCAAATATTGTGAAAGGCACCTCTGTCGAAACAAGTTTAAATCCAACCTTGGAAAATGCCCAAAATGACAGCACTGAAAAAGCAGAAATTGTAATTTCCAACAACGTGCAAGATGTGAACGCTGAAAAGAAAAAGCGAGTTAAGGCTGAAAAAACGAAAAAAGAAAAAATTCATTGGACGAAAAAAGACTTGCTTAAACGCATTTCTGTCACACTGCTTATTTCTGCCCTCTGCCCACTTTTGCTGTTTTTGAGCGTTCCTTTTGAAATTTTTGCGAACAACTCTGCCGAATTTGTTTTCACTCTTGCAGATTTTTATCCTGTCTGCATTGGCTTTTTCTTTCTTTTCTGGTTTGGCATCTTTGGCATACTTTTCTTCCTGCCAAGACTGCCATATCGCATTGTCAGTGCATTATTGATTGCGTTTGCTTTTTTGTTCTTCATTCAAAGTAACTATCTCAACAGCGGTCTGTCCTCCTTGCAAGGGGACTTCCTGGACGACGGGGGGGGGATTTCTCTGACCACAGAAGTCCTGAATGGACTTCTGTGGGGCGTCGTGCTTGTTTTGGCAGTTGTGCTTGCATGCTTGCGTGACAAAAAGAAAATTCTTTCCTATTCAGCCCTTGTGATTTCGGGCATAATTGTTGCGACCCAACTGATTTCGCCAACCGCATCCGCAATTTCGCATCCAGACGCGTTTGCATCCTATGACCAAAGCATCGAGGACGGCGAAAGATATGTTTTGAGCGACAAAAACATCAACAAAATTTCCACCGAATCAAATATTTTCTGGTTTATTCTTGACAAGTTCGACGAATCTTTTGCCGAAGAGGGTTTGAAACAGGACCCTCATATTTTTGATGAGCTGACTGGGTTCACATGGTTCCAAAATCATGTGGCATATTACACGCACACTTATCCGTCCGTGGCAAGGATGCTGACAAATGTCGCCCATGACCCGACAAAAAGTAGGACGTCCTATCTTGAAGATGCTTTTGCCAACGCCACTCCACTTGAAACGCTTAACGAAAGCGGCTATGATGTCAACCTCTACACCCAAGCATACTTTGGCTACTCCGAAGCAGACACTTTGCCGGAATATATTGCCAATCGTGGCAAAACGACATCCTACGGCATCACCAACAAAACGGGCTTGACTTTTGACCTGACACAAATTGCACTTTATCGCACATTGCCATATTGCCTCAAACAATGCATCAACTCAGATTCTCAGACATCCAACAGCTATGTTGAAGAAAAGGATGCTGACGGCAATGTGAAATACAACACAAATTCCTTCCCAGAAAAAGAACTTGGCAAAGGCGGAGAAAAAGGTTTTTATTTCATCCATACGGACGGCTGCCACGCGGCATACACTCCACAAAAGGGTGCTCCGCTGATGATTCACGATTTTAAAGTTGTCAACAAATATATTAAATATCTCAAAGCAAATGGTCTTTATGACGACGCCACAATCATCATCACAGGTGACCATGGCACAAATGCAAATCTTGGAAAGCTTTCCAAGCCATCTTGCACAGCATTGTTTGTCAAGCCATCCCACAGCGACGATAAGCCGCTTAAAGCCTCCAAGGCACCGACTCATCATGGCAATTTGTGGGCGACAACTTTCAAATCCGCTGGCATTGAGACCGAAGAGGATTTTGGACAATCGGTGTTTGAAATTGCAGAGGACGCACAGATTGAAAGAACGCTTGTCAGCCATTCGTTTATTGGAAGATATGAAGCCTATACATATAAAATTGTTGGCGACGCAATGGATTTTTCAAACTGGCAGATTATTGACGAACAGCATCTCAACAAAACACTTATGGACTAGAAAGCTTAATGACTAACAAAAACAAAACAATTATTGTCTAAAAAACTTGTGGAATAGGAACAAAAAACTTAAACTTTTGAAGTTTTTGGGAGAAGAAAATGGACTCTGTGCTTTATTATATATGTTTGCCGCTTGGCTATTTGATGAAAGGTTGTTTTTGGCTGCTTAAAAATTATGGCGTTGCAATCATCTTTTTCACGCTCATCACAAAAATTGTGTTGATGCCAATTTCGGTGTGGATTCAAAAGAATTCCATTCACATGGTGAAAATTCAGCCTCAAATAAATTTCATTAAGGCAAGGCTGAACGGCAACTTTGACGCCATTGCAGAAGAACAGACAAAACTTTTTAAGAAGGAAAAATATCACCCATTCGCCTCGCTTATTCCGCTTATCATTCAAATTGTCCTGCTTTTGGGAGTGGTGTATGTCATCAATCGCCCGCTGAACTATCTGTTTGGGGCATCCGACGAAACAATCAACGCCCTTGCAGGACTGATTGGTGCGGACACGGGAGATTCTGCCTTTCAGATTCAAATCATTGAGGCCATCAAAAACGGCACAATCACGGCTTCTTCCATTGTTCCGGGGATTTCGTCCGCTGACCTTGCGGGGCTGATTGGCAATGTGATGAACATGGACACAATGTTTTGCGGGCTGAACCTGCTGGTCATCCCTCAAAATGTTTGGGGATGGTATAGCGTTGTTTCCATCATCGCCGCACTTTCGTCACTGATTATGTGCTACACCCAAAATCGCTCCAACGTCATTCAGCACGAGCAAGGAAAGATAAACAAATATGGCATCATGGCGTTAAGCGTTGGGCTGTCTTTGATTCTTGGCATCTTTGTCCCGACAGCCACGGCACTTTATTGGACAGCCAGCAACCTGCTTTCCATTGCGGTGATGTATCTTCTCAACTTCCTCATCAATCCTAAAAAGTATGTGGACTATGAAGCCCTTGAACAAAGCCGCAAGGCTCTTGCAGAAGCCAAGGCGTTTGGGGCAATGGACAAAAAGAACCCGCTCTATAAACAAATGCGAGCACGCGAGAAAGCGGACTACAAAAAGTTTAAGCACATCGTCAACAAGCACATTGTTTTCTATTCTGAAAAGAGCGGATTTTATAAATATTACAAAGATTTGATTGATGAGCTGCTTAAAAATTCGGATGTCACAATTCACTATGTCACCAACGACTTCAACGACACAATTTTCAAAATTGCAGAGACCGAGCCACGCATCAAGCCATATTTCATCAGCCTCAAAAAGACCGCCATTTTGATGATGCTTGTGGAATGCGACATTTTCATCATGACCACACCGGATTTGGACAAATATTATCTCAAACGTTCGTTCATGAAAAAGGATATCGAATACATATATGTTCCGCACGACTCTATGAGCATCCACATGGGCTTCAACGAAGGGGCACTCAACGCATTCGACACCATTTTCTGCTCCGGCCCGCATGTGCAGAAAGAAATGCTGGCGACCGAAAAAATGTATAACTTGGGCGAGAAAAATTTGGTGAAATTTGGCTTCCCGCTTTTGGACAACCTTGTTGATGCGTTCAAGAAAAAAGGCGGAGAAAAGCATAAGCGAAAAGAAATTTTGATTGCCCCGTCGTGGAATGAAGATAACATTTTGGATTCCTGCATTGACCAAATTGTTGACGCTCTTAAAGACGAAGACGTTCACATCACTGTCCGCCCGCACCCAGAATTTGTGAAGAGATTTCCGACCAAAATGAACGAGATTGTGGAAAAATATAAGTCTCTGGAAAAGGACAAGCTCACTTTTGAACTGGACTTTTCAAGCAACAAATCCATATATGAATCAGATTTGCTGGTCACAGATTGGTCGGGCATCGCAGCAGAATTTGCTTTCGCAACAAGTCAGCCTGTTTTGTTCATCAACACAAAAATGAAGGTGCAAAATCCAAATTGGCAAAATTTGCAAATCACGCCAATGGAAATTCAAATCAGAAACATCGTTGGCACGGCAATAGACAAAGAGGACCTTGCAAAACTGCCTGAAATCATACAAAGCCTCTTCAAGGACAAGGAAAGATATAAAAAGCAAATTGACGAGTTCTATCAGGGCTTCACATACAATCACGGCTCGGCAGGCAAAGCAGGTGCGACATACATTCTAAAATCACTCATCAAAAAGCAAAACGCAAAGAAATAAAGAAAAAAATATAACACAAAAATTACTTAAAAAAATACAAAAACATCGCTTTAAACGCAAATCGAAAAAACGCTTTAAAAACCGCAAAGAAATAAAATTCTTTAACAAAACGCAAGATGCAAACAAATTGCTTAACAAAAAACAAAAATAAAAAAGGTGGAGAAAATCATGGAAATTTTAAATTTAATTGGAAACGCAAACGTTGGGGCAAATCTTTTGTATATCGACCCCGCAGCAACATCTGTGTTGCTTTCGTCCTTGGCTGCCATTGCAGTTGCAGTTGGTGCCACAGGCATCATTTTGTGGAGAAAATTTAGAAACAAAATGAAAAAAATCGTCAAAACTGACCCTAACAAAAACAAAGAGGTGGAAAAAGAAATCAGCCTGACAAATGACGCCCTCTTAAACGACGAGAAGGCTGCTGCCCAAGCCGCAGAAGCACAAAAACCGGCAGAAAAAGTGGATGTCAAGGCCGACAACAAAAATGAAAAAAAGCCTGCGGGCACGTCAGAAAAAAAGTCTGACAACAAGGACGAGAAAAAATCTGACACGAAGTCGAACGACAAATCACACAAAAAGCCAAGCAACAAAAACGAATAAAAAACAAAAAATTGCAAAAAGGATTGACAAATCTTGCGTTATTGCGTATAATATTTGTGTTTTTCAAACTGAAAACACAAATTTGCAGGGTTGGCTGAGCGGTCGAAAGCGGCGGTCTTGAAAACCGTTTTATCGAAAGGTAACTGGGGTTCGAATCCCTAACCCTGCGCCA
>CANQOO010000005.1 GCA_947625515.1 uncultured Clostridia bacterium | reverse complement strand
TTTCATTTTTTTTAGATTTTTGCCATTTTAGGGCGTATTTTAGGCAAAAACTGCCCATTTTCACCCCTTTTTGCCCCATTTTCTGCCAAATTTTAGAATTTTTAGAAAAATTTTTGATTTTTTAATTTTCAGAAAAATTTTTGATTTTTTAAATTTTTAAAAAATAAAAAGGCAAGGAAAATTCTTGCTGGCGTTCTATCTTCCGCCTTGGCGACATACGATATGGTGAACCATGGGAGGTTTATATGGAAAAATATCAAATTTATGAGGACATTAAAACCCGCACTAACGGGGACATATATGTCGGCGTGGTTGGGCCAGTGAGGGTGGGAAAATCCACATTCATCTCCGAGTTTATGAAAAAACTGGTGCTGCCAAACATTGAAAGCAAAAATGTGCGTGACCGGGCGGAGTATGAACTGCCTCAAAGTGCGGACGGAAAGACCGTGATGACAACTCAGCCACGTTTTGTGCCGAACGAGGCGGTGGGGATTTGCGTTGCGGAGAACGTGAAACTGAAAGTGCGGATGATTGACTGTGTGGGATATCTTGTCAGCGGGGCGATGGGCGTGACAGAAAATGACAAGCCGCGTCTTGTCAAGACGCCGTGGAGCGACCAGGAGATGCCGTTTGAAGAGGCGGCGGAACTTGGCACAAAAAAAGTGATTGAAGACCACTCCACAATCGGAATTGTGATGACCACAGACGGCAGTGTGACGGACATCGAGCGGGCAAACTATGTTGCCGCCGAGGAGCGTGTTGTGGCGGAAATGCAGGCGTGCGGCAAGCCGTTTGTGATGGTGCTTAACTGCAAAAATCCAACTTCGGCGGAGAGCAAGAAGTTGGCACAAAATTTGCAGGAAAAATATGGCACGCAGGTGCTGGCAATGAACGTCGCTGCCATGAAGGAAGAGGACGTTGATAAAATCTTTGAAAAAGTTCTGCTGGATTTTCCAGTGAAAAGCATCAAGGTGGCGATGCCAAAATGGATTCAGGCACTTTCCTATTCCAGTCCAATCATTTGCGAGATTGTGGACGAAATCAAAAAATTCGCCAACGAGGTCCGCAAGATTGGCGACGCGAAAAAAGACACGATTGTCTTTACGGAAAGCGACAGTTTTGACCCCATCACATTCTCTGGCATTGAGATGGGCGAGGGCGTGATTAAGTTTAACGTTGTGCCGAAGGAACATTTGTTCTACAGGGTTCTTTCGGACGAGTGTGGAATGGAAATCACGGACGACTTCTCGCTTGTTTCGCTTATGAAAAATCTTTCGGTGGCAAAACAGGAATATGACAAGCTGAAAACCGCTCTTGACGAAGTGGAGCAGACCGGATATGGCGTGGTGGTGCCGCGTCAGGATGAATATGTTTTGCAAGAGCCTGAGGTTGTCAAGCAAGGCGGCAAGTTTGGCGTGAAAATCAAGGCGACAGC
This sequence comes from uncultured Clostridia bacterium, assembly GCA_947625515.1. Taxonomy (GTDB): domain Bacteria; phylum Bacillota; class Clostridia; order Christensenellales; family UBA1242; genus Caccovivens. Next base: position 121,294 of record CANQOO010000005.1, on the reverse strand, counting down.
ACCAAGTTTGCACATCATCAAGGTGGACGTTGCAACAGAGGTGACGCCGCTGGTGGGCAGCGAAAGCCAGAGCCAGGATTTGGTGGCATATTTGGCGGAGCGATTTGAGGACAAAGAGGGCATTTGGGAGACCAACCTTTTTGGCAAGAGCCTCTTCTCGCTGATCGACGACAGCATTGGCTCCAAAATTGTTTCCATGCCGGCAGACGCACAACGCAAAATGAGAAAAACTTTGGGCAGAATTGTCAACGAGGGCAAGGGCGGAGTGCTTTGCATCTTGTTGTGACAATAAATGGCGGTATCATGCAGCGATCAAACGGCAAAAGCGGCGTCTTAATGTGAAAACAAACGGCAAAGCGATTGACATCCTACTGTGACAACTAACGGCAAGAGCAGGCGGCTAGATGTGAAAACAAAATTGAAAAAACCTCTTCTTTTGAAGAGGCTTTTTTAAATTCTTTTAAAAAACTTTTTATGTAAGTAATTAATATTTTTGAAAATTTCTGTGATACCTTCGCAAATTTGCAATTTGAGTCTGCGAAGGTTGCAGTCGCGTGAATTTTTTTCACATCTTGATTGGATATCTTGCAAGCTTCAAGACGGCATGTTTTTTGAGGCTTTGCAACGCCAGGCGTTTTGTTGGGACAAACGCACCCGCGGGTTGCTTGGCGGTCTCTTTCTTTTTACGCTTTGCACGCGGCTTTTCTTGGGCACCCTCAGTGAGGAATGCAACATTTCGGGTGATTTGTTTCCACTGCGGCTTGCTGAACACGCCAATCACGATGCTGATGGCATAGATTATCATAAACATTGGGAAAGCAAGCATGGTCGGCCACAGCTTTTTGAACGGAACGCCAATTTTTTTGCGGTCGAGGGCAAACACCAAAAACGCCTGAGCGATGAATGGAATCAGGAAAGCACAGACAAGGATGATGGCGATGGTGGTGAGGATGGAGGAAAGTTCTGCCATATTGCCGACAGCGGCATCGAAGATGATTTTGTAGATGTAATAAGCCGGGAACCACAAGCAGCACAAAACGGCGATTGGGATGAACAAGAGGTTGAGGAACATGTCAAGATATGAATATCTGAACGTTGTGAAGAATTTGCCAAGGCACAGCCAGCCCTTCTGCCAAAACAATTTGTGGAGGCTGTTGCCCATGCGGATGTTGCGGCGGAAAACGTTGTTCAGTGTGGAAGGCTGGTCCTCATACAGCACAGCGTCCGGCACATATTTGATTTTGTTTTTGTGGTCGATGTTCCAGATGGTGAAATCGGTGTCCTCGCTGGAAGAGGTGGCTTGCCAGCCGCCGCCGTCCTTGATGACTTTTGCGGCGAACATCATGCCGCTGCCCAGCAGAAAAGTGTCGGTGTGCAGGGCGGCACGTGCCTGGCAACTGAAGCGGTTGTCGCGAATATACCACAGTCCGGACACGCCTGAGATGAGATTTTGGGTGAGGTTGGAGGCGTGATTATATCCTCTTGCCACCATGACACCGCTCTCGAAGGCGTCATTCATTCTGTTGAGATATTCCGTGTCCGGCAGACTGTCGGCGTCGAATCGAACAAAAAATTCAAAATTGTCAATTTCTGGCATCAACTGCTTGAAGGCATAGTTAAGTGCCCAGCCAATATTGCATTTTTTCTTGTCTGGCTCGTGGCGTTCAATGGCACGCACACGCACCTGCCCGTCAAAAGAGCGGGCAATTTCCGCAGTGTTGTCGGTGCAGTTGTCCGCCACAACAATAATTTCATACTTGTCTTTTGGATAGTTCTGCTCAAGCATCTTTTGCAGGGTCATGCCAATCACTGCCGACTCGTTTCTTGCACAGATGATGATGCCCACTTTGTGCTTTTGCTTTGCCTGCGGATATTTTGGTGCGGGCAGGAAGAAAAGCAGGGTGTATATCAGCTGAAACGAAAACGCAATGCCCACAATGGTGCAAAGGACGGTGTTGATGTTGTCAAGAATAAGATTGAAAATTGCCATGATAATCTCCAAGCGATTTATTTTTCAAATTATATCACACATAAAGACAAATTTCAAGGGGTTTGCAGCAAAAAAAGACGAAAAAACGAATTAAAAATTTGCAAGAAAAAAGCCCGAAAAATCGGACTTTTTGAAATTTGTTTGAATTTTAAGTGATTTTATAAATTTTTCAAGTATCGTATTATTCGCTGAATTGAAGAATGAATCGCAACTTTTGGGCGACTAACATCCCTCGGCTTAACCCTTCATTGCTGCCGCCATCTTTGTCAAGTTCAGGTGGAATGCCGGGCGAACGGCACAAGAAGCGGTGAAATAAGTAGCGGTTGTTCCTCCCCATGGGGTAAGTCTTAATATGCAGCCTCCTTGAGTGTCTGAACTTGTGTTATTATCCCCAGTGCGAAGCCACATGTATGTACAGTTATCACGTTGCCTATAATGAAGGTTCCAAAATCCTGCTCCACCAACGACTCTACCATCACCCGTTTCATACAATGAAGGCAGCCATAATTTATCATCCTTCCATATAGTTGGATTTTGTGCCCAGTTGGCCTCATAGGTTTCTGTCCAAAATTCGTTATGATAGGAGCTAAATTCACTTGTGCCGCTCTCTTGCCACGAAATTTCGGAAGGCGTGACAATCATGTCGTAAAGTTCGTCATCTGGGGCTTCAGTCTTGCTCATAGTGAATGCTGCAAAAGCATGTTCTGGATTCTGCACTATAGGTGTTCCACCATATCGACTTTGATCACAAATACCTGCATTGTTTAATATAACTCTGCTTATGTATGAGTTGCCGTAGGTATTTGCATATAGTGGGCCATAGGGATAATCAAAGGTTGTCCAAGCCCAATTTGATGTTCCCTGACGATCAAATTTTTCTGTGTCGGATTTAAATAAGCCGTTCAATTCGGATGAATCTGTCAGCCACAGGGTGAGGATGGTGTCTCCGGACTTGGATTTGGAAAGATAGACTGCACTCCAGGTTAAGCCGCCAATTTCAAGTGTCACGTTGTCCACGATGGTGGTGGCTTGGGCGGAGGCAACACCTGCTGCGGAAGCGGAAGTTTTTTCAAGATAGTTGGAATAGTTCTGGCGGATTTGCTCGGCGTCCTGCGTCTGCGTTGCAAGTGTGTCAAGTTTGGAAATGTCGGTTGGGGTGATGGTGGTGTCGCCAGAAATCATCTGGAACATGTTGGTCACATGCTCTTCCACAAAGATGCCAAGGTCTTCGTCATAGATGTCTTGCGGTGGCTCTGCCAGGCCGTCAAGTTCAAAATTGAAATTGCCGTCAATTCGACCAGAAATGGAAGCGTCAATAACCGAAATCCTCACCGAAATGTCCAAAACGCTCTTTGCGGTGGTGACAGAGGTGACATACATATTGCTGAGGCTGCTTTTGCCGTTCTCCGCACCAAATGTGGCAGGTGTGGCGGTGGAGGAGCGATATGACTTGGAATATTTCACGCTGAAATTGCTGTCCTCAGCACCAGTGAGGGACAATTTTACGCCAAAACCGTCTTCGCCAGTGTTGCGAATGGTGAATTGCAACTCCAAAAAGTCGGTGGCACTTACAAACTTAACAACCGGCACATTGGCAAATGCCTTTGTTGTGTCTTTCGTGTCCGCCGAAAATGTCAGGTCTTCACCAAGACTTCCGGATGTGCTGCCGGTGATGTATTTTCCAGAAATAATGGCATTCACCTTCTTTGCAGTGTATGAAACCGAAAATTCGCTGTTCACATTCAACGTCACAGCAGCCCATGTCAGACCAATGGACGTGAATGTCATCACGGCAATCATTGCCAATGCACCAAAACCTACCCAAAATTTTTTTCTTGTGCCCATAAACTTTCTCCAAATGAGTTTTTTCTGAACAATTTTGCACTGCAAACAGCGGTGCAGACGAAAAGTTTCCTTCTGTTACAACTTTCATTGCTTGACGCCATTCGCATTTTGCGATGTGCGTTTGACGACATGTCTTGACCGATGTGCATTTGCCGACTCATCTTGCCGATATGCGTCTTTTTGTTGACACACTCTTGAAACACATACGCTTTTGTACGCCATGCATTCGGTGCTTGTTTTGCCGATATGTATTTGCCAGCGGTCGTCTTTTTCGACATTCGTTTAACGACAAAAGAAAACTCTTTGCCTAGATTATTATAAATCATCTTAATGACAAATATCAAGCGATTTTCAACATTTCTTGACCAATTTCAACTTTTTTTGACCTGTTTTATTAAAATTTTTAATAAAATTTGTAAACAAACTCCAAGTCGACAGGCATGAAATAAGTGGGATGAATGTGGGTGCCGTTCAGTGAGCGGAGCGAACGTCGGCACCAGGGCACAGCGGATGCTGTGCGTTTTTGTTTTGAAAAAACAAAAAAACTTTGCGAAGCAAAGTTTCTGGTGCCGAAGGAGGGGGTCGAACCCTCATGAAGTTGCCCTCGCGGGATTTTGAGTCCCGTGCGTCTGCCATTCCGCCACTTCGGCACGTCGCAAACTTCGCTGGTGGCTCATTTTTGCCAATAAATGGCAAAAAGTATCGCTTTGACGCTCGTTTGCTCCTTATCCCCAAAAATGACAGGCATTTTCGGGGGCTCGATTTTAAGATGCACTCTTGCTCGTTTTGCCATAAGAGCAAAAAAGCGGAGTGTCATGCCAACTTAGTGAATTCATTTTATCATATTCCACGGCGTTTTGCAAGCGTTTTGCAAAAATTTTTTATTTTTATCAACGTTTCTCTTGTTTTTCTTCGAAAGTTTCTCAACATACTTCAATAAATTATCTTGGGCAAATTATCTTGTGCAGATTATTTGACAAATTGTTGTGACAAATTTTCTTGACAAAATTTTTTCGGTCATTTTCTTTTAACAATTTTCTCTTATCCAAATTTACTTTATGAATTTTGTTTTGATTTGAAAGGTTGTTGGTGATATAATCAAAATGAAAAATTGTTTAATTTGGGTATTTGTATATGATTTTTAAGAAATTTTTTAACAAAAATGCCGCTTTTGTGGACGACCTCGCAAAAGAATTTGGCATTTCTTCGCAGACGATGTATTTGATTTGCTCGCGTGGGCTTTCCACCAAAGAAGAGGTGGCGGCATATCTTTCTCTCGGCACGCTTTTGGACCCGTTTCTCATTCGCGGGATGAAGGAACTTTGCCAGCGTGTTGAACTTGCAAAAAAAATGGGTGACCGCGTGTTGATTTTCGGTGACTATGATGTGGACGGCATTTCGGCGACTGCAATTATGCTTAAAACACTTAAAAAACTGGGCATTGATGCGGATTTCTATCTGCCAAACCGCTATGTGGATGGCTACGGGCTGACCTGCCAGGTGCTGGACAAAATTGCCAAACAGTTTTCGCCCGACCTTATCATCACTGTGGACTGCGGGATTTCTTGTGCTGCCGAGGTGGAATATGCCAAGTCAATCGGAATTGAGGTGATTGTCACCGACCATCACGAAATCCCTGAGGTGCTGCCGGACACCATTGTGCTGAACGCAAAAATTGAGGGGCAAGAATATCCGTTTCGAGAACTTTGTGGCACCGGGATGGCATACAAAATCAGCGAGGCTCTTCTTGGGCAGAAGAAGGCGGAAGAATTTTTGCCCATTGCTGCCATTGCCACCATTGCGGACATCGTTTCTTTGACGGGGGAAAACCGAAACATTGTCAAACGCGGCTTCAAGTGTTTTGACAAATTGCCATATGGGCTGAAACAACTTTTTAAAGAGAACAATGTGTCGCTGTCCAATCCAAATTCCACAGATATTGCCTTCAAGATTGCCCCAAAAATAAACTCATCTGGCAGGATGGGCGATGCCAAGGATAGCCTTGCTCTTTATATGAGCGAGGACCCTGTGCAGGTGAAAAAATATTTGGAAAAAATCAAACAGCACAACGCACGCCGCCAAGAACTTTCCGCCAAGGTGATGGACGATTGCGAAAAAGCCATCAAGAAAATGGACCTTTCAAAGACGCGTGTGATTTGCCTTGCCTCAAAGGTGTGGGACCAGGGCATTTTGGGCATTGCGTGTGCAAGATTGGTGGAAGAATATGGCAGACCGGTGTTCTTGTTTGCCCAGGTGGACGGGACACTGCACGGCTCTGGCAGAAGCATTGCAGACATCAACATACATGAGATTTTGTCCTCTTTGTCTGACATTTTGGAAACTTTTGGCGGTCATACAATGGCGGCGGGTTTGACTTTGAAGAGAGAAAAATATGAAGAATTTTGTGCCCGCGTGAACGCTTTTGTTTTCGAGCATGTGAATGATGAGGTGTTCATTCCAATAAAATATTATGACCTTGAAGTGAAAAACGAAAATCTTACGCCCGAATTTTTGAAGGAACTTGAACTTTTGGAGCCTGTCGGGTGCGACAACCCAAGGCCGCGTTTTAAAATCTCCGCAGAAGAGGTGGAGATTACGCCGCGAAAATATGCTCCGCAGCACTGCGACGTCAAGATTGGCGACTTGAAACTTATTTATTTCAATTTTGCCAAAAGATTTAATGAACTGAAATTTGCAAGATATAAATCTTTCATCTTTGAGTTGCAGGGTGCAAGCAACGGTGTGGTGGGCGACTTTGACATGGGTACTTTCATTGTGCCGGACGCACATATGTTCACATATCCTGTCCAAATTGGGCAGTTGCAGTTTGAGCATCAGCGTCCCGCCAAATTTGCACTCTATCCAAAAGAAAAATTGGTGGATTTTGTGGCGTCGCAAAGCGTCTTTGGCACTGCTTTTGTCACATATTCGGCATATGATTTTGTCAATTTCTTGCGGGGATATTCCAAAGAAAACCTCTTTCATGTGGGGATTTTCAACGAGGATTGCGTGGGCTTCAACAGCCTGCTGCTTTCACCGATTGGCGTGAACTGGGCAAAAAATTTCAGCCGCATTGTTTTTCTTTCGCCTTGTTTGGACGAGAATTTTGTGAGCGAGCTTAATCGCGTGACGGACGCCGAAATCTTGATGCCGATTGACCGAGAGGACGACCTTGGCAGATTTGGCAACTTGGATTTGTCGCGAGAGGCGTTTGGGCGGGCGTTTAAGACGCTTACGGCAAAAAATGGCAGATTTTATTCCGTCTTTGACATTTTCTCCAACAAATTGCGGGGCAAAATGTCTTTTGACACCTTTTATGCCGCATATTTGGTCTTTCAGGAACTTGGGCTGATTGAGGTCAAAAAAGATGCCCTATTGCAGATTATTCAAGTGCCAAATGTGAAGCGGGACCTTGCGGAATCTAAACTTTTCAACAAACTTTCACTTTTCAAAAAAACATCGGAGCGAAAATGAGAATTGATGATATTGTGCAGCCTAAAAAAGAAGAAGTTTTAAGCGAGATTATTCAAAATTTTGGGCTGAGCGAAAAAGAAAAGAAAATTTGCGAAATTGCCCTTGTGGAGGACATCAATTTTGCACGATTTTTGACCGTCGTTCGGACGATGGTGAAATTTCATATTCAAGACGAAGTGCTTGTGGCATATGTGCTTTTTCAATATTCCAAAGTCAACGTGGCGGGTGCGGACAATTTGAAGAAAGAACTGACAAAAAGTCAGCAAAAACTCTTTGAAATTTTCACCATTCTCAAAGATGTCAGCACACTGACAAAAAGTGGCGAGGCGGAAGAGATAAGACGCATGTTTGTGGCAATTTGCCAAGATATGCGAGTGGTTATCATCAAGTTTGCCACCATTTTGTTTGACCTGAAACTGATAAAAAACCCGATGACGGAGCCAGAGCGAAGTTTTGTGCAGATGGTCAGTGACATTTTTGCTCCGCTTGCGGAAAGATTGGGGCTGTCTTATTTTAAGAACGAATTTGAGGACACATGCTTTGAACTTCTTGAACCAGAGGCGTTTAATGAACTGAAAAATGACGCCCTGATGCAAACTGAGGCTAATCAAAAGCAGTTTGCCATAACGCGGCAGAAATTGGAGCAGATTTTGCAAGAACTTTCCATTGAAGGGGAAATTCAATCGCGTCAGAAGCACCTTTCAAGCGTGTATAAAAAACTGGTCCAGAAGAACATCACGCTCGGCAAGGTGTATGACCTTCTGGCAATGAGGGTGCTTGTGCCAACGGTGGAAGATTGCTATGCCGTTTTCGGCAAGATTCACGCCATCTACAAGCCAATTTCCGGCAGGGTGAAGGACTATATCGCCAATCCCAAGCCGAACGGATATCAAAGTTTGCACACCACAATCGTGGCGGACAACAATAGGCCGCTTGAAATTCAGATTCGCACCTTCGACATGCATCGAGCAAGCGAATATGGCGTGGCAGCACACTGGATTTATAAAGAAAAATCTCGCGAGAGGAACAAGTTTGACCAAAAACTTTCGTGGTTTAGGCAAATTTTGGATTCTGCGGACGATGTTTCTGCGGAAGAATTTTTGGAAACGCTTAAAACTGACCTATATGGCGAAAGCATTTTTGTCCAAACGCCAAAGGGCAAGGTGTTGGAGTTTCCGCTTGGGGCAAGTTTGATTGATTTTGCATATGCCATCCACAGCGACATCGGCAACTTCTGCGTTGGCGGCAAGGTGAACGGCAAACTTGTGCCAATCACCACAGAGCTTTCAAATGGCGACACTGTGGAAATTTTGACCAATCAAAACAGCAAGGGGCCATCCAGAGATTGGCTTTCGCACGTCAAAACGTCGGGTGCGAGGTCGAAAATTCGTGCGTTTTTCCGCAGCGAACTGAAAGATGAAAACATCAAAACGGGCAAGACAATCCTGGAGCAGGCGGTGCGGGCAAGAAATTTGAACATCACCAAGGTGATGAAGGAAGAATATCTTCTGGACATCGCAAAAAATATGATGATGGACGACCTCGACACGCTGTATGCCGGCATTGGTGCGGGCAGCATTAACGCAGGGCAGGTTGTTGGGCGGCTGGTGAACCAATATAACAAAAACAACCCAGGCGAACTTTCGCCGCATGTCATCACGGTGAAAAAGAACAAGGACGGCATTTTGGTGGACGGCGACAGCGGGCTGCTTATCAGATATGCTGGCTGTTGCAGCCCGGTGACTGGGGATGACATCATGGGATATATTTCTCGCGGACGCGGTGTGACCATTCACAGGTCTAACTGCCAAAATTTGAAATATCTTGAGCCGGAGCGGCTGATTCGGGCGGAGTGGCAAAGCAGCATGGTGTCCGACTTTGTGGCGGTCATCAAAATTTTTGCGGACAACACAAACACAGTCATCAACAACATCTCCAATCTTGCCAGAGAGCAAAAGGGCAAGTTGAAAGGGTTTGGCTTTAAGATTGTGAAGGACGAACTTGTTTTTGAAGTGGTTGTGCAAATTTCCAACAAGACGGAACTGGAAGGCATGATGAAAGCGTTTGAGAATGTGAAAGGCGTGCGAAGTGTTCAGCGAAGCGAGTGAGCTTGACGAAAAAAAATTTTTTGAAATAACAAAAATTTAAAAAATAATGCATTGTAAGAAAAACGAAGCAAAATAGTTTTAAAAAAAATAATTTTAAATGGAAAAGATAGTTTTTGGAGCGGAAGATGAAAATTGAATGCAGCAGTGAAGAATTTGCAAATGACTTGCAGGACATTGTGAACCTCTTTTTTGACGAAGAGGAATGTCCATATGCCATCCGTCACACTTTTGAGCGTGCGGGCAACAACATTTCCAGCATGTTTTCACTGCAACAGCCTGACATGCCGGAAGAGCAGTTTGGCAAAACGCTTTTGCTGCCACCAAATTTGGACGTTCTTCGTGAGAAGAGCCTTGTCAAGAGGTTTTTTAAAAATCAACTGTATGAAATTTTGACTTTGAAGACCAAAAAAAGTCTGCCGTGGGGCTCGCTGACCGGCGTGCGACCAACAAAGTTTGCAAGAGATTTGGTGGAACGCGGCGAGGTGAAGCCGCACCTCATTTCCGAAACACTGGTGCGGGACTATCACGTTTCGGGCGACAAGGCACGGCTGGTCACGCAAATTTTGCAAAATCAGAAAGGTGTCATCAAAAACGACAAACTTGTGGACCTTTTCATCAATATCCCAATCTGCCCGACCAGGTGCAACTATTGCTCCTTCATTTCCAGCGAACTGAAAGCGGTTTCGGGGCGGGTGGATGAATATGTGGACTGCGTTTTGAAAGAACTTGACGCCATGAAAAAAGTGATTGATGAGCGTTCCTACATCGTGCGAAACATCTATATCGGCGGCGGCACGCCAACGGTGTTGACGACCGAGCAGCTTGAACGGCTGCTGTCGCAAATCAACTATCCCGTCAGCGAATTCACTGTGGAGTGCGGGCGTGCGGACACCATCACGGCGGAGAAACTTGCCATCCTGAAAAAACACGGAGTGACGCGAATTTCCATCAATCCGCAGACATTTTGCGAAGCGACATTGAAGCGGATTGGCAGAAAATCCACCAACAAAGAGGTGTTTGACGCCTACATGCTTGCCATGAAGGAAGATTTTGTGGTGAACATGGACATCATTGCGGGGCTTTCTGGCGAAAGATTGGGCATTTTCAAACGCACCATCGCCACGCTTTTGGAACTTTATCCGCAGAACATCACCCTGCACACCTTGTCGGTGAAAAACGCCTCGCAAATTCGCGGGGAGGAGGTGAAATTTAAGGACGACATCACCCGCATGGTGGAGTATGCCGAAAAAACATTGCTGGAAAACGGATATAAGCCATATTATATGTATCGTCAAAAGCATCAAGTGGGCGGGCTGGAAAATGTCGGGTTCTTCCGCGATGACAATGTTTGCATCTTCAACATCGACAGCATGGAGGACACCTCCTCGGTGATTGCACTTGGGGCAGGGGCAATTTCCAAACGCGTGTTCAACATCCAGAACCGCATCGAACGCCTGCCAAACTGCAAATTTATCCAAGACTACATCGCTCGCATTGACGAAATGATTGCCAAAAAAGTCCAGTTTTTCAGTTAAAAGAATTAAAGAAATGGAGAAATTGCGGCGAAATTGTGGAAATGCGGAAAATTTGTTAAAAAATGCATAAATCCACGCTTTATAAATTCTGGAAATTGCAAAAAAAATATAATAAAAAAGACATCGCAAAGATGTCATTTTTTTAAAGTCGCAACTTTTGTAATTTTTTTAAAGCACAACTTTTTTCCGTTGTGAAAACTTCTTTTTGATAAATTCCTCAGCCTTTTGCTGTGAAGTAGCCTGGCTTGTCGTTGTCTGGGTCGTCAATGCGGGCGTTTTCGACACCTTCAATTATATCCCCATTGCATTTTGTCCCATTTCCGCCTTTAAGGTTGTGGCAAAATGCAAACATTCCGTCACTTTTTGCAACATTTGCTGTCGTCCATCTGCTTCCAACATAAACAGTTGCCAATCCCTGGCAGCTTCCGAACATGAAAGTCATATTGACAACATTGCTGGTGTCCCAACCAGATATGTCAAGCGTTGTGCCAGTCCCTGAAAAACACTGATTGAACATATATGACATGTCTTGCACATTGTGTGTGTCCCAACGACTTAGCACTTCAAATGCCTCTTCAAGAGCTTGGCTGTTTTCATCCTTCCATATTCCAAAGTCACCATTTCCATAAAACAATTCTTTCATGGATGTGACGGAGGAAGTGTTTAAATTTTCAAGCCCTTTAACACCCATTGAGGAGGATGCAACAAATTCAAGGTGAGCATTCTTAAACATTGCCGTCATGTCTTGAAGGCGAGATGTGTCCCAGCCGATGAGGTTGAGATAGGCAAGTTTTTGGCAATCTTCAAACATGTGAGAGGCGTTGGTCAGGGAAGAGACATCCCAACCGCTTAAATCCAAATTGTCCAGCATTGAGCAACCTCTGAACATGGATGACATGTTTGTGACAAGCGAGGTGTCCCAAGAAGAAATATCCAGTTCATTTGCGATGGAAAGATTGTAAAACATATAATCCATGTTCGTGACGCGGGAGGTGTCAATTTCACTGAGACCGCGGATGCTTGTTGCGTTTGAAAGCCCTCGCAGCATGGATGAAGAGATTGGGTTGAGCGAAACGAAATATTCTGGGTCGGCGAGGATATAGACATCAAATTCGTTTCCGCTTGATGTAGGCACGCGATATATGTTTGTGTGGCCATCCGACGATACGGCGTTTGATTCATTTGTTGCACTGACAGGCAAGACGCCGTCGATGACATTTTTGCCATTCACCATAAACACTCCCGGCTCACTCATTGTGCCAAAAGTGACCGATTTTACGGAAGTGTCTGTCGCGACGGCGTTGGATGTGTTTTTGATGAGTTTGTTAACTGTTGAGCCGTCACTGAGCGTGGAGAATTTTGGCTCTTTTGCTGTGCCGTCAAGCTGGAAGGAAAAACTTCCCAGGTCGCTTGACAAGATTGTCTCGTCAATCACCTTAATCCTCACCCCAATGTCCAAAAAGCCCTTCTCGGTGCCGACTGGGGTGACATACAAAAATTTCAGTCCGGCTTTGGTGCAGTCATATTCAGGCTGTGCGGCACTTGTTTGGCGGAAGGAAGAGGAATATTTCACAGAAAAACTATTGTTGCCAAATTTGTCCAACGACATGTTGACGGCAAATCCGTTCACGCCAGTGTTTTGAATGGTGTAGTGAAATTCAAGATAGTCGTCCGGTCCAGAAAGTTCAACATCTGGCTTTTGAAAAGATTGGCTTGCATCCGTTTCGGTTTTGGAAAAAGTCAGACTGCCAAGCGACTTTTCCGCAGTGGTGGAGGTTTTGTATGCCCCGGAGACAATGGCCTCAACATTTTTTGCCGTGTAGGTGGTTGTGAACCCGCTGCCAACATTTGCGTTTCGTGCCGCAAAAACAACGCCAACTGACATGACTGGAATCAAAATTATTGCAAATGCACAAATAATGGAAATTATAGCTTTTCGTTTTGTCGTCATTTTTTTGACAGGTTTTTCTTCCTCAGCCATTTTCCCTCCACTTAGTATATTAAAATTAATTAAATAACTCGACTTGTCATATTTTAATCATATTTTGGAATGTTTGTCAAGAGGTATCGTGAAAAAGTTCGCCAAATTCGCACTTTTGTCGGCAAAATGTGCAAAAATTTGCCAAGAAACGCTTTATTTGCGGAGGGGGGGTGAAAAAAAATATGCGTGAAGCATTTTTGAATTTTGCATGAAATCTACACAAAACGCGAATGTTTTGCGAAAATTTTGGATTTTTGCGAATGTTGGCCACAAAATTCAATTCTTGGTGGAGTGAAATTTGGCAAAGTTTTGCTTAAAATTCCACATTTGTGCGGCGAAATTTTGGAAATTTGTGCAAAAACTCTTGCATTTTTTGTTCACGTGTGATATAATCCTCTCGTCGATTGACCAAAGACGCAGTGCTGCGGACGTCCAGACCCTCTGCTTCGTCTTTTGGAATAGGAAAAAATTTGTTCTTGCGGAAGCGGTTGAAAATTTAAAATTTAAACTGCCAATTTCGTCAAAAACAAATTGCAAAATTGGAGAATACGATGGAAAAGCAAGAAATTATCGCAAAATTTAAGCAAAGCGAAAATGACACCGGCTCCGTTCAAGTTCAAGTTGCACTTCTCACAGAACGCATCAACCACTTGACAGAACATCTCAAAACCAACAAGAAAGACAATCACTCTCGCCGCGGGCTTTTGATGATGGTCGGAAAACGCAAGGGCTTTTTGCAATATCTGAAAAATCGCGACATCGAGGCTTACAGAAAACTTATCAAAGAGCTTAACATTCGCGAAGTGAAATAACAAAAAAGAGGGGAGGAAAGTTTTTCTCCCTTTTTTTGTTGTGATGAAACACCTGTCATTCTTGCGGGAGCGAAGAGGACAAGAAAGATGAAACACCTGTCATTCTGACGGGAGCGAGGAGGACGGAAGAAATCTCAATAAGCCAGAGAATTTGAATAGGAAAAGACTTTGACTGGCAGATTCGGACTCTCAAGGCAGTCCAATGAGAGATTTTGCTTGGCAAATGCAGAATGACAAGGCTGAATTTTAACAAACTTATGCTAAAAGTTGGAACTTTCAACAAAACATTTTGTTTTTTTAAGCGAAAGTGTTAAAATAACTTAGATTGAAAAATTTTACAGGAGTTTTTTATGGATTACAAAAAATACGTGATCAATGTTGCCGGAAAAGATATCATTTTTGAAACCGGCAAACTGTGCGGACAAAGCAATGGCTCTTGCCTCGTTCGCTGCGGAGACACCGTTGTGATGGTGAACGTGACAATGAGTGACGAGCCAAAACCGGGGCAGGATTTCTTCCCGCTCTCGGTGGAATATCAAGAAAAAATGTATTCCATCGGCAAAATCCCAGGCGGATTCAAAAAACGCGAGGGCAGGCCAAGCGATAAGGCCATCCTTGTTTCGCGACTCATCGACCGCCCACTGCGACCGCTTTTCCCTAAGGGCTTCTTCCACGATGTTGTTGTTGTGGCAACCGCCCTTTCCATCGACCCGGACGTCAGCCCAGAGCCACTTGCAATGCTTGGCTCATCTTTTGCGTTGATGATTTCGGACATCCCGTTCCTTGGGCCAACAGGCTCGGTTGCTGTCGGGCTTGTTGACGGCAAATTTGTCATCAATCCAAATCAGGAAGAACGCGAAAGAAGCGAACTTTCCCTCACTGTCAGCGGAACGGATGAGGCCGTTTTGATGATTGAAGGCGGGGCGAAAGAAGTGCCGGAAAACATTTTCTTGGATGCCATTATGTGTGCATTTGAGCAAATCAAGAAAATTGTTGCCGAACTTAAAAAAATCAAGGCGGAAATTGGCAAGCCTGTCAATCCGAAAATTCAATATTATGTCATTCCAGAGGAACTGGAAAAAGATGTGCGAGAATATGCCGACAAATTGTATGACCACGTTTTGGATACATTTGACCGACACGAACGCGAAGCCCGCGAAGAGGAAGCCAAAGCGGACATTTTGGCTCACTTTGCGGAAACTTATCCGGATATGCAACGCGAAATTGGCGATGTGCTTTACAAGGTTAAGAAAGAAAAAGTCCGTGCTCATATCATTGAGAACGGTGTGCGTCCTGACGGAAGAAAACTGGATGAAATTCGTCCAATTTGGTGCGAAGTTGGGCTTCTGCCACGTGTGCATGGCTCGGCAGTGTTCACTCGCGGAGAAACACAGGTGCTTTCCTGCCTGACTTTGGGCACGGTCAGCGACATTCAAAAACTTGAAGGCTTGGATGATGAAGAAGTGAACCGCTATGTGCATCACTACAACATGCCACCATATGCAACCGGCGAAGCAAAGATGATTAAGGGCACCGGCCGTCGCGAAATTGGCCATGGGGCATTGGCAGAGCGTGCACTTGAACCTGTCATTCCTGACGAATCTCAGTTCCCATATGCACTGCGAATTGTCAGCGAGGTGCTGTCATCAAATGGCTCTTCCTCAATGGCCAGCGTGTGCGGCTCCACATTGGCACTCATGGACGGCGGCGTCAAAATTTCCGCTCCTGTTGCCGGAATTGCTATGGGATTGATTAAGGACGAAAAATCCGGCAAGGTTGCCGTTCTTTCCGACATTCAAGGTCTGGAAGATTTCTTGGGCGACATGGACTTTAAAGTGACCGGAACGGCAAAAGGCGTGACGGCAATTCAGATGGATATCAAAATTAAGGGCATCGACAAGGCGATTCTCACCGAAGCCCTTGAAAGAGCAAAAATCGGCAGAATGTTCATTATGGACAAACTGCTTGCTTGCATCAGTGAGCCAAGGCCGCAACTTTCGCAGTATGCTCCAAAAATCATCACCTTCACCATTGACCGCGACAAGATTAAAGATGTCATTGGTTCTGGCGGAAAGACCATCAACAAGATTATTGACGAAACTGGCGTGAAGATTGACATTGAAGATGACGGCACTGTTTTTGTTTCGGGCATTGACGCTGAAATGAACGAAAAAGCCAGAAAAATCATCCTCTCCATCGTTGAGGATGTTGAGGTTGGCGACGTGTATGACGGCACAGTTGTCCGCATAATCACCTCGGGTGCGTTTGTTGACCTTGGCGGCGGCAAAGAGGGGATGATTCACATATCCAAACTCACCAACAGACATGTTGACAAGGTGGAAGATGTTGTCAAGATTGGCGACAAGGTGGAAGTTGAAGTCATAAAAGTTGACGAAAGAGGCAGAATTGACCTTCGCAGAATCATTCCAAAGGAAGAGAAAGAAGCAAATGCGAAATTGCACTCTTCGCATAAGGAATAAAATTTGACTGGAAAAGACAATGCCATAATAGAAAACAAGAAAACACCATTTTTTGGTGTTTTTTTAATGGCAAAAAATTGAAATTTCCATAAAATGTATTTGAGCCTACTTTAAGGGGGAGGAGGTTCAAAGGAGGATTAAGCTTTGAACGAAAACAACTTTTTCTGCGGTTGCAGACGTCCATTTCAAGGTGTTTCGCCAATCTATGTGACAACTCCTGGCCCGCAAGGCCCTGTTGGCCCTGTGGGAAGAACTGGTGCAACAGGTGCAACCGGCCCGCAGGGACCTATCGGCCCAACCGGCCCAACTGGTCCGCAAGGTCCAACTGGTGCAACTGGCTTTGGCATTATTGGCCCAACTGGCCCAACTGGTCCGCAAGGCCCAACAGGAACAGGTGCAACCGGCCCGCAAGGTCCAATCGGTCCGACAGGTCCAACAGGTCCAACCGGCCCGACAGGTGCAACTCCAACAATCACTGTTGCCGGAACAAACACTCTTGACCCAGGTGACGACGCTTCTGTCACGGCTCAAACGACGGCAGAAGGAAATGTTGAACTCACCTTCAACATCCCTCAGGGTCCGACTGGAGACACTCCTGTCATCACACCGGCATATTTGGTGGCAACGGCAGGCGGCGGAAGCGAACTTAACGAAGGCAACGCTTTTGTGTTTGACACCGATGTTGAATCCAGTGGAATCAGCCTAAGCACAGGCGACGGAACCATCACCGTGAACGAGGCAGGCACATATTTGGTTATGTGGCATGTCGGCATCACAAATGGTGCCACTCCACAGCAGATTGTTGTGGAATTTGTCAACACTGCTCAGGCAGGCACACCGCTTGGTTCCAGTGCATCACAAAATTCAGTGGCAGCGACCACTGGCACAGCGTTTTTGAGTGGCTCCACAGTCATCAACGCAGCGGGCGGAGAATCTTATCAACTTGTCAGCGGCTCAACAAATGGGTTCACACCAATTCAAGGAACAGACCCAGCAAACAGCATCACTTTGGTAAAACTTCTCTAATGCCCAAGAAAAGGATAGGTTTGGCCTATCTTTTTCATACATAATTAGTTGCAAAATAAAAAACAAAATGATTACAAAAACGCAATAACATAGTAAAAATTGCAAAAAGTTTAATTTCACAAAAACAAAGAAACACACAAACTTTTTTCTCATAAAGAAAATAATTTATGAAAATAAAAAAAACGCAAAAAAGCCGTGTTTTTGCGTGTTTTTTGCATTTTTTAATTAATATTTTTTCGCGTTTATATTTTGCTTTTGTGCGTTATTTTAATGAAATGTTTACTTGTTTTGTCTATTTTTTTTACAAATGTTCTTAAACGCTTTAACATTGTTTTATATTTTTTTTGTGAAGAAAATTATGTTTTTGCAATTTATGTCACTGACGGAGAAAGTTTTGTGATGATGATGGTCAGAAGTGTGCTGGCAAAATAAGAATCGGTGATGGATTGGGTGATGTCGCAACCGTAGATGTAGACAGGCTTTTTTTGCAGATTGACAAGTTCATACACTTTGCTTGTGTCGTCCACCACAAAAACGCCTTGACCATACAGTGTTTTTGGTGCTTGCTCGATGGACCAAGAGTTCGCTGCCGCCAAAATTTGCGTTGAGCCCGTCACGCGAAAGCCAATCGCCACAAAATCAGTGCCGGAGTCAAAATTTGAATGTGTCATTTGGACGCGTCCGCTTGTGACAAACGTGATTTGATAAACTCCTGTTTCGTTGAAGGTGATGCCGTTTTGATTTATGGACACAATGTTGCCATAGTTTGTTTCCACTCTCATCAGCGGCAAGCGGGCACCAGAGTTGATTTGCAGCCCGTCGTTTTCATACAAATAGCCGGCTTCGGCATAGGAAAGGATGAATGCCGACTTAATTTGATAGGGGCCAGTTGCCCCTTGCGGACCACGCTCGCCTTGTTCACCTCTTGGGCCTTGCGGACCACGCTCACCGGGAGGACCCTGCACTCCTTGCGGGCCTTGTGGGCCAATCTCTCCATTTTGCCCGGCAGGACCGCGGTCGCCCTGAGGCCCTTTTGGCCCTTGTGCACCCGGAGGACCTTGCAGACCCTGAACGCCCTGTGCACCCTCAACGCCCGGCTCGCCAGTCTCACCTGTGGCACCACGCACACCCTGAGGGATGTAAAATTCCAAATAATGCACATTTCCGACAAAACTGTCTTGCACAAAAGCGTTCTGGGACGGCTCGATGGTGTGGGTGCTTTGCACAACAATGGTCTCAGACGGGGCGACGGCACCCGTTTCACCACGTGGAATGTTGAAATTGAAAATGGATTTGTTGCCGTTGTAGGTCACATTCACGCTTGCATCCTCGTTTGAAGGGATTGTGTTCACCACGCCAATGGCAAATTCTCCACCGCCGGGGGCTCCTGTTGGACCTATTCCGCCAGCAGGACCTTGCGGACCGGCAGGACCGGTTGCACCCGTGGGACCAATCATGCCTTGCGGACCTGTCGGGCCTGTGGCACCGGTTGGGCCAATGATGGTCAAGCCCTGTGGGCCTGTTGGACCTATCTGTCCAGTTGGACCTGTCGGGCCGGTGGGGCCAATCCTTCCTTGCGGGCCTGTGGGACCTGTTTCTCCTGTTCGCCCCGGTGGGCCAACTCTGCCAGATGTGAGCGAGGAACCTGAAAGGGTAACTCCAAAATTATCTTGTGGGTTGCAGCAGCAATCGCGTTTTCTAAACATTGCTTTCTCCTTACATTAGAATGGCTTAATATCATTATATTAAATTTTGCAAAATAATGTTTGTGTCGGTTTTTAAAGTCATACTTTTGGGGAAAATCTTCTTAGGAAAATTTTGTAAATACAAATTTGAAAAGAAATTTGGAAAAGAAATTTGAAAAAAATTTAATATCAAATTTTTAAAATTTCGGAGAAATTTTGAGCACAATTTGAAGAAGATTATGTTAGGGCAAATGAAACTTCAAACAAACAAGAGAAGTCAAAATTAACTTTAAAATTGGAGAAATATATGAAAAAATTGCAAAAATATCGCAAAAAACGCGATTTTTTGAAAACAAGCGAACCTGTTGGAAATGACAACGCAAAGGCAAAAGGTCCTGACGGCGGGAAATATATTTTCGCTGTTCAACACCATCTTGCCAGTCATGACCATTATGACCTGCGTTTGCAGTGGAGAGGCGTGCTTATCTCTTTTGCTGTCCCTAAAGGCCCGTCTTTTAACCCGCGTGACAAAAGGCTTGCAGTGCATGTGGAGGACCATCCGCTGGAATATGCCGATTTTGAGGGCATAATTCCGGAAGGCGAATATGGCGGCGGCACGGTGATGCTGTGGGACTTTGGCACTTTCCAGCCAATTGGCAGTTTTTCGAAAGGACTTAAAAGCGGCTCGCTTAAATTTGTCTTGTTCGGTTCAAGATTAAAGGGAAGGTGGGCGTTGGTTCGTTTGAAAGAGGAGAAAAATTGGCTGCTTATCAAGGAGCTGGATGAATTTGCCCAAAATTCGCCCGGAATTGAAGAATTTGTCACAAGCGTTAAAACGGGCAGAACAATGCAAGAAATCGCCAGCAATGCAAAAATTAAAATTGGTAAAAATAACAAAAATGCAACAAAAACGGGCGAAAATGCGGGAAATTTGCAAAAAATCAAGCTAAAAAAGAGCAAAAATGTTTCAAAAGATTTCTCAAATAAAAGTTCTGATGTTTTAAAAAATTCTTCAAGGAAGAGCGTTCCAAAAAATCCGTTCCAAGATGTGGATGTGCAGTTGTGCACACTTGCAGACGTTGTCCCGAGCGGAGAGGACTATGTTTTTGAAGTAAAATATGACGGCTATCGCATTGTTGCTTTTGCTCAGGCTGGGAAGGTGAGACTTATAACTCGAAATCAAACCGATTTTTCGGAAAAATTTTCAGTTATTTCTCAGCAGGTTCAAAAGATGGCACATGGGCATTCTCTGATTTTGGACGGGGAAATAATTGTCCCTGACGAGGGTGGCAGACCGGATTTTCAGGCGTTGCAAAATTTTATGAGAAGCGGAAAAACGGACACAGCAATATACATGATTTTCGACATTCTTGCGTTGGATGGGCAAGACCTGCGAAGGTTGCCGCTTGTGGAGAGAAAGCAAATTTTGCACGATTTTTGGCAAGAGAACGAAGAATTTTATCCCAATTTGAAATATGCTGAGCATTTTGAAGGGGACGGCAAAAAGTTTTTTAAGGCAGTGGAAAAGATGGGACTTGAAGGTGTGGTGGCAAAAAGAAGAGATTCAAAATATGCGGGCGTGCGTAACGATGACTGGCTGAAAATCAAATGTTATAGACGACAGGAATTTGTGATTGGCGGCTTTTTGCAGTCGGATAAAAAAGACCTCAGTGCCATTATTTTGGGATATTATGACAATGACCAGTTTAGATATGCTGGCAAATGTGGCACCGGATTTGACGAGCATGAGTCGAAAATTTTATTAAAGAAATTTCATCCAATAATTTGCAAAAAAAGCCCTTTTAGCGAGCAAAATATTGAAATTTTAATTACAAAAAAAACAATGTGGAGTGCCATTCGTGAGGAGCATAAAAAGACCAAAATTTTTTGGCTTAAACCCAAATATGTTGCAGAAATTCAGTTTGCGGAAGTGACAAAAGATGGCGTTTTGAGACAGGCGAGCTTTAAGGGGCTTCGGGAAGATAAAACAGCACAAGAAGTTGTGCTTGAAGTGCCAAGAGAAAACTCTGAGGGAAATTCAAAAGAAAGGTTGAAAGAGAATTTAATTGATAAGTCTAACAACAAAGTTGGAAAACATAATGTTGGGGAAATTGACAAGAAAATCAGTGATAAAACTGTTGCAAAAAGCGGAGGCAAAACTGGCAAAAAAAACGGCAAAAAAGTTGGTGAAATAATTGAAAGCCACAAAATGATAGATGAGAATGATGCAACAAATTTTGCAAAAAGCCGCAAAAAAACCGCAAAAAATGCAACTTCTTGCATTTGTGGGATTGAAATTTCTCATCCCAACAAAATCCTATTCAAAAAACCGAGGGTGACAAAAGAGGATGTTGCACAATATTATGCCAGCGTTTCCTCCCGCATGCTTCCGTTTGTCAAGGGAAGAATTTTAAGCGTTGTGCGTTGCCATAACACGCTTTTGCAGGGCTTTTACAAGAAACATCCAACGGCAGAACGGGTGGGAATTACAAAGGTTATTGTCACAAACGACGAGGGCGAGAAGGGGGAATATTTTGCCGTCGAAAACGAGCAGGGGCTTTTGGAGCAAGTCCAACTTGGCACTTTGGAATTTCACATGTGGGGCAGCCACGTCCGCACCCTTGAAAAGCCGGATTACATGGTTTTCGACTTCGACCCAGACAAAAATTTGGATTTGCAAAAGGTTAGGCAGGGGGTGAAGGATTTGAAAAAAGTTTTGGACAAACTTAATCTTGTCAGTTTTTTGAAGACGAGCGGTGGAAAAGGCTATCATGTGTGCGTTCCATTTCAACCAGCGGCAAACTGGAAAAATTTCCACGATTTTTCGGAAAAAATTGCACACCTGCTTGAAAGTAAATATCCGGAGCGATACACCACCAACATTCGGAAAAACAACCGAAAAGGCAAGATTTTTATTGATTTTATGCGAAACACACGCACGGCAACAAGCGTTGCACCGTATTCACTTCGTGCAAGGCCGGGAGCAAAAGTTTCTTGCCCAATCTTTTGGAGCGAACTTGACAAAATTGCCCCAGCCGACATCGACCTTCATGCGGCGTTGGAGCGACTTAGCAAAAAAGACCCATGGGCAAATTTCCATAACATCCAGCAGCATTTAAATTCGAAAATGTGAAAAATAAAATTTGTCAAAAATCAAATCATAAAAAAACAAATCATAAAAAACGCAGTATAAGGCGAAAAGTTTTAAAAACCCAAGAAAAGACGTGAAATTTGCAAAATTCTCTGAAAAAAATATAAAAACTGTAAATGTAAGAAAAGATTGCAAAGCGGAAAATTCATAAATTATTTTGGAATTTTGGGTAAATATGTTACACTTTTTATGAAACAAAATGTTAAAGGAGGGCGAGGAGTTGGGCAAAAGTTTGATTATTTATTTTTCTCATACTGGTGAGAATTATTTTGACGACGGTTTGAAGCAACTTGAAAAGGGGAACACGGAAATTTTTGCGGAGCATATTGCAAAGGCGGTGGACGGTGAACTTTTTAAGGTGGAGGCTGTGAAGGAATATCCAAATGGCTACTATGCTTGCTGCGATGTGGCGAAGGAAGAGCTACATCAAAACTTGCGGCCGGAACTTAAAAAGCAGCTTGCGGACATTTCGGCATATGACACAATTTTTGTGGGCTATCCAATTTGGTGGGGCACGATGCCAATGGCGATGTTCACTCAACTTGAAAAATTGAATTTTCAAGGGAAAAAGGTCGCTCCGTTTGCCACCCATGAGGGCAGCGGCTTTGGTCACAGTTTGACCGATGTTCAGAAATGTTGCAGTGGGGCAAAAATTTTGGACGGGCTGCAAATTCGAGGCTGCAAAGTGGAAAAATCAGAAAATAAAATTGCCGAATGGGCAAAAGGATGTGTGAAAAAATGAAAAATCACATGGACGTATTTTGAAAAATGTAAAAATTAAAAGGATATATGAAAAATGAAAAAATCAAAAGTCTATTTTACCAAAGAAATAACTCCGCAGTCGCTCATGGCCATCTATGACGCTTTGGGCGTGCAACTTCCTGGCAAAGTGGCGGTGAAAATTTCCACCGGCGAGCCGGGCGGACATAACTTTTTAAATCCAAACCTTATCAAGGGCTTGGTGAACAAATTGGACGGCACAATTATTGAGTGCCTCACAGCGTATCGTGGGAAAAGATTTGACCCGCAAAATCATTGGCAGGCAATCAAGGACCACGGATTTTTGGACATCGCACCGTGTGACATCATGGACGAATTTGGCGAGATGGAACTGCCTGTTAAAAACGGCATTCGTCTGCCAGTGGATATTGTTGGCGAGCATCTGAAAAATTATGACAGCATGCTGGTGCTTTCTCACTTCAAGGGGCATCAAATGGGCGGCTTCGGCGGAGCGTTGAAGAATGTTGCCATTGGCGTTGCTTCAAGAAATGGAAAAGCCTACATTCATTCTGTCGGGGCGACCAAAGACCCAGACACCATGATGGCGTCGCTTTTTCAAAACGACCAGGATGCGTTTTTGGAGAGCATGGCAGACGCGTGCAAGGCGGTGATTGACTTTGTGGGGCCGAAAAATATGGCATACATCAATGTCGCAAACCGACTTTCCGTCAACTGTGACTGTGATGCCCACCCGCCAGAACCTGAGATGGCGGACATTGGAATTTTTGCTTCGCTTGACCCTGTGGCTCTTGACCAAGCTTGCTATGACGCTGTCAAAAATTCAACCGACCCTGGAAAGAAATCGCTTGTTGAGAGGATGGACTCTCGGCATGGTATTCACACCGTGGAGGCCGCACAACAACTTGGTTTGGGCGTCCGTGAATATGAATTGATTTCGCTGGATTAACAGAATTTGAATTTGACACCTCTAAAAATGTTGCTGCTTAAAGAAATCAACAGCGTTAAATTATGTTGTTATGTGTGAATTATATTTATATGTCTATTGATTTGCGTTGAAATAAAATAAAAAATGCAAAAATGGCGTGTTTTTCGCGTGTTTCTGCATTTTTTTATTTTTTTTGTTGGTTTTTAACATCGTTTTTATGCTTATGCTAACATTTAAAATGCGTTCATGTTTTTTTTGTGTTTTTAATCATCTTTTTTATCTTTGTTTTTGATTTAAATAATTTCAATTTGTTTTGTGATTATTTAAGCATATAGAAATTCGTTGGAGCCGTTTGCCATTCTCATTCAATTTTTATTTTTTCTAACAAAAATTTCTACATGCTGCGGAAGCACTTCAAAATCAAAAGGGCCATTCAGCCCTCTTTCCCCATCGAGATTGACAACGGTTTTTTGTGGGATGTCCACATGAAACTTGCTAAGTTTGAGAAGAATGCATTTTTTGTTCCGATGCAGCGAATTCATGCCAAATAAAAATGCACGAAAAACGCGGAAAAGTGAAGTTGGCGTGATGAGTTTTGAGGCACTTGTTTTCAGCAGAATCACGTTCACAAATCCGTCATTGCAATTTGCCATTTTGTTGATTTTATATCCCGCAACATATCTGCTGTTTGCCAAAACGCCAAGCACATAATTGCCGGTCAGTGTGACATCGTCATACTTGATTGCAAGTGGGAAAGGCGTTGAGCAAAAAAGTTCTTTCACGCCGCTTTTGAAATAAGCCAGCCTGCCAAATCGTTTTTTGTCTTTTTGCGAGGACTGATAGCTTGTGCCGGTGAAAAGCCCAAAAGCACACACGTAGATGCCAAATTTGTCATTTGCACGGAAAATATCATGTGTGGTGGAAACGCCTTTTTTGATAATTTCCACCGCTTTTTTAACTTTTTTTGGAATTTTCAACGAATGTGCGAGGTCGTTGGTCGTGCCGGTGGGAATATATCCAATCTTCGGCCGAACGGGCTGCTGAGCAATGCCGTTTATCACCTCATTCATCGTTCCGTCGCCGCCAGAAACAACCAAAACATCAAAAACTCCGCAGGCTTCGCGAGCAAAAATGGTGGCATCGCCAGCTTTTTGAGTGGGCCGAGCAGTCACAACTTCAAAGACTTCTTTCAGCTGCTCAACCACATAATTTCGCAAATTTTCGCTCTTTTGCTTGCCGCTTGCGGGATTGTAGATATACACACATTTCATATGAAAATATTATCATATAACCACACAAAAGTCAAAACAAAAATTCAATTCGCAAAAATGGAGATTTTTAAAAAAAATTGCAAGAATAAGTGCAAAACATTTGAAAGTATATGTTATAATAATTTTAGGATATTGCATGCGATAAATTCAGCAAGCACTTGCGGATGATTTGCGAATTGAACTCAATTTGCAACTGGGCTGGGAAACATTTAACCTACTAAAAACTAGCAAATTAATAGGAGAAAAGTTAATCATGATAACGAAAAATGATTTTGCACCAGAACTTTTAAATAATACAGATGCAAAATTTGTAGAGGAAATGGAACAATTTGCAAACACAGCATTGCAAGTTGATGGCGAAGTAATTGATGAACAAACCTTAAAAGCAAGACTAAAAGGCGTTCATGGCATTTATTTTGATGATGACACTAATGCAAAATTAACGTGTTCTAAAGATGTGAGTGCTGCATGGATTCCTGCAGCTGGTCAAATAGTTATAAGCTCTAAATATAAGAATTCAAAACAGATTTTGAAGGTGGCTCTATATCACGAGCTTTTTCATGCAATTTCTGAGCATGTGGAAGTGGATAAGGATACAATAAATTCTACATATTCTAAAAGGACTGGCTTGAATAGAGGGGCGATGCTCTTTTTTCCTGGAAATGATACTTTTTTTTATGAAGGCGATCTTCTTGAAGAGATAATGACCGAATTTTATGCAAATCAATTACTTAAACACGAAGGGATTGTTTTGTCGGGGGAGAGAATCAAAGAAAGATTTGCCGGTGAGTATGATTACGTTGACTGCATCGGCATTGGATATCAAGATTTTAACAATCTTGGACGAATTTATGATTTCTTGTTTGGACAGCAACTGCTGCAAGCAAAGTTGTTCGACGGCAATAATTTTAGAAATAATTTCAATGAAGTGTTTGGCAAGGCAGCAATTTTTGATGATGTGTTTCCTGAAGAAGGACAAATCCCTGCTTATAGCAAATTTGTTGCACAACATGATGTTCAGAAAAGATATGAGACAGCATGCAAAATGTTTGCCACTTTGTTAAAAAACAAGTATAAAAATCGAGAATTTAACGAAAAAGATTTGGCACAAGATGAGAGTGTCAATCAATTTATGAATATGTTGATAAAGCATCGTTCTTTGAATGGCGAGTCAACTGTTGATCATAGATTGTATGCGTTAATGATGAATTTACAAAAAGATTTGAGTTTGGAATTGTTGGGCAATAAGACGGAAAAAGAGCATTCAAATGTGGAAGCCGCTGTATATGCGTTGTTCAAAAAAATATTGCTTGAAAATCCAAATATAAAATTAAAAAATATAAAATACCAAACATTTAGAGATTCCTCGTGTGATTATGCTGTTGTTGATGATGGCACAAATAAGTATTTTATTAACACAGCATTAATGGGCCCAAATATGCAAATTTCAAAGTTTCAAAAAATGAGTGATGACATTATTGCCGAATTTAAAAGTTGTAATATTGACTTTTCTAATTCTGAATTTGCCACGTTACATGAGCCACTTGGTGCTAAATCAGTTATTATTAAGGATGGCAGATATTTTGATAATTGGGGCAAGATGCTTGATATGTCATCATCAAGGGGACTATTTGGCGGTTCTTCAAAAAGCGTTGAAGCTGGACATTAAGAATTTTTAAGGAGTTTTTATGACCACACAACAAACTTTTGATAACGAGGCACGCCTTTGGAGCTGTTCAGTGAGCGTATGCGAACGCTGAAAGCTCCAGTGCAAACGAAGTTTGCTGTTTTGCAACTTAAAAAAACTTGTTTAATGCACACCTTTGGAGCTGTTCAGTGAGCGTATGCGAACACTGAAAGCTCCAGTGCAAACGAAGTTTGCCGTTTTGCAACTCAAAAAAACTTGTTTAATGCACACCTTTGGAGCTGTTCAGTGAGCGTATGCGAACGCTGAAAGCTCCAGTGCAAACGAAGTTTGCCGTTTTGCAACTCAAAAAAACTTGTTTAATGCACACCTTTGGAGCTGTTCAGTGAGCGTATGCGAACGCTGAAAGCTCCAGTGCAAACGAAGTTTGCTGTTTTGCAAAGCAAAACAAAAAACTTGCTTACTGCAAGTTTTTTACTGGAGCTGATGACGGGAATCGGACCCGTGACCTCCGCCTTACCAAGACAAAAACACAATAACAAAGGGTTGTGTTCTATGCTTCTAAATATACCATAATTAAAGCGATTTGGCAATCAATTTGAAAAAGTGTTGTCAAAAAATTGAAAATATTGACAACAGTTGACAACAATTATGCCATTTTGAGTGAACTAAAACGATGTTGAACTGCCTAAAACTATGTAAATGGAAATAAAAAAATTACGTACAGGCAAAAGCAGAGATGAATTTCGAGCATGGCTTGGACAAAATCACGCGACAGAAAAAGAATGTTGGGTTATTGTTAAGCGTGGTAGGCCGCAAGACGACAATAATTTTTGGTATGTTGACGCTGTGGAAGAAGCACTTTGCTTTGGCTGGATTGACAGCACAACTAAAAAAATAACAAACGGTATTACGGCTCAAAAATTTGCTCCACGCAAAAAAAGGAGTTTGTGGTCAGAGTTAAATAAAGAACGATGCAAACGAATGGAAGGTTTGGGCAAGATGACCGAAGCTGGCAGAAGGCTTATTCCAAAAGATAGTTTTAAGATTGAAGATGAAATCCTTGCAAGATTAAAAAAAGACAAAGAGGTTTGGAAAAATTTTCAAAACTTCCCTGACCTATACAAAAGAGTTAGGCTTGACACTATACAAATTATGAAAAAGAGAGATTTAGGTGTTTATGAGGCAAGATTAAACAAGTTTATTGAAAACACTAAAAAGAACATCATGTATGGCGAATGGAATGACAACGGAAGACTTTATCCATAAACAATAAAAAGATACTTGCTCGTTAGAAATAAAACGACCTTTTTTGTGCATCCTATTTGATTTAATAATATAAATTTGCTATAATAATATATATGGAGAATAAAAAATCAAAATTTTTATTTTACATGAGTTGTTTACTACTGCTATCGGCAATAGGAATATTTTTTGGACTACGTTTTCAAACTCAGCCTGTTTATGCTGTCACAAATGAAACAATCATAAGCGAGGCGAGTGAAACTAATTCCGGTCCACTGACGATAGATAATTTATTTGAAGATTATACACAAACAAGTGTTAAGCAAAAATACAATTCTATTGAAAAAATCGAGGCATATGAAGAATCTGTCAAAAATCTCGATTCTTACAACAAAGAAGATTTTGAACGTGCCAAAAAAGTTGTTAAAGGTGAAGTTAGGTTTGATTCGCACAGAGAATTTTCAACCCTAGATGATGCATTAAACAAACTCACTCAATATGGCACTATAAGGAATTATTGTCAATATGATATGCATATGAAACGATTTGGCTCTGACAGACAACCAACGGGTATATATGCCTACGCCAATGACAAAATCACAATTTATATGGAGTGCGAAAGTGATAATTATCGCCCATATGTGGTTTTCACTCAGTTTGAGGGATCTAGCAATAGTTTTAAGTTTGAAAAGCCTATTTTAAATGGGAAAAATGTTTTTGAAGTACCGGATTTAGTGACAGAAAAACCTGGTTACAGCAAAAGTGTGGTGCATGGAGGGGCTATTCATCTTTCAAACCCACGAACGCACGATATGCAAGGGGATGTGAAAGTTTACATAGAGGGCGGTGACTTTTACCCAGTTTACAAAAAGGGCGAAGATGAAGCTTTGTTTCTGCAAAATTTAACGGAATATTACAAAAACTATCAAAGCAATAAATCAAGAATGTTTGATATGACGGAACTTGTTGCCGATCATGTTTATTTCACAATTGCCGCATCGGCGTGCTATAAAGAATATGTGACTAATGGCCACAGTGTGAATGACAATCTTATAAGTTGGGATAACTATATGCGAATGCTTTTAGAATATTCCGGCGTGACTTTCAATGCAGATGATCCTGACTATAGAGAAATTAACGAACATTTAAACATCAACATTCGTGATACACAAAATCTGGAAGGCGCTGGGGCATATGCAGGCAATGACCATGTGGGAATTTACAAAGGAAGTTTGTGGGAAGATATTGCGGTTTATGTTGCAGACGGAACGGAAGCAATGAGCAGAGATTGGGGATTTGCCCATGAGATAGGACATATGCTTGACACATCCGAGCTTGAAATAACCGAAACAACAAACAATATGTATGCAAAATATGCAGAAATGAATTTGTTTAAAGGGGCCGTCCCAAGTGACGCACCAACTCATGATCACACGCAAGAAACCTTTAATCATCTTGTCAATGATGATACGGCAAAAACTCCTTTCTTTCACACAGATGATCAAAGAAAAAACTATTTTCTTTGGTGGTATTTGGAAGCGGCTTTCCCAGGCTTTTGGCCACGTCTTCAAAATCTCTATCGAAATCGTTCGGTAAATAACATGATGTCGTCAACGGAAAAAATGGTGTTTTTGTCATCGATTGCGGCGGGGATTGACCTTTCATATTATTTCGAACGCTGGGGATATAAAGCATATATCTCAAACAATGCTTTTAAAGAAGAAAGTGCATCGCAATATTTCTTACAAGCCATGCAACAGGCGGAGTTGGATAATGAAATTCAACGAGATTTCATGCCAAAACTTTGGTATCAAAATGCACAAACGTATGAAAATCTTGCACGCAAGGGGCTGTCACTTACAGATGAGATAGACACTCTTTTTGATGGCACTCAAAGTTGTGAAATTTTAAGTGTCTTCAAAGATGGAAATCAATATACAATCAAACTAAAAGATTTTGACGATTCTAGGCTTTTGGGCTATGAAATTCTCGACACAACAACAAACAAGGTTGTGGGTTTTACTTACAGCAACTGCATCGTTTTAGATATGGTCGGAAGTCCAAAATTTAAGGCGATTGCCTATGATATTTATTTTAGAACTTCAAAACCAAGTGAAGAAAAAAGTGCAACAACAAGTGAGAATAAAATTTGTTCGCTTAATGGAAGAACCTATACATCCCTTTCACAAGCAATTAATGACGCTGCAAGTAATGATGTAATTAAACTTTTGGACGATGTCCGTGAAGAGGGAATTCACATATACAACAAAAATATCACGATAACGGTTGATGACAGCGTTAATCACAACATTATAATGTTTGCAAAAACAAAAGAAATTATTTATGCAAATGGAGACAACACTGCCACTCTTAAAATACTTGGAAAACCGAATGCAAAAATAATTTTTGAAGGGAATAATCTCAGTAGGCAAATGGCATTTATTAGGACAAGTGGAAATGGAGATTTGTTTATTGAAAATGCATATTTTAGAAACAGCAACACTCACAATACAAGTGGGCTTTATGCGATGAACAGAGGAGATATCACCTTCAAAAATTGTGAATTTGAAAATCTAAGAGGTGCAAATGGTGGAGCAATTTATATAAACAATACTGTAAATGTTAGTTTTGATGACTGCGTTTTTGCAAACAATTTTTCAAGCAACTCAGGCGGGGCGATCATGGCATCTTGCGAAAATCTAAACATCACAAATTGCGTTTTTGATGGCAACAGGGCAAAGAGTGGCACTGCCGTTTGCCACAACTCTGGTCAGCACTTAATCATAAAAAACACCACTTTAAATACGCTGCAAACAGACGCAATCGCCGTTAAAGAAAGTGCTGGAGATATTAAAATTTATGCCGATTGTCATCTAGAGGGAATCCTTTACAGTTCAAAAACCATTACTCTTTGCAATGGGATGTTTTCAGTTGTTGGCAACAAAAAAGTGACATTTGATTTTTCTGAGCTTGAGAAAGATATACCAGCTTTTGAAAGTGAAAATTTTGAAATTTCAGATGAAGTGTTGGCAAAATTGAATAATATGGATGATAACACTTTTAGACTCGAAAATGGAAAAGTTTATATTGGCAATGACAAATGCACACTAAAATTTTATTGCAACGGACAGGAAATTGACAAGGAAGTTGAAAGAGGTGATATGTTGACGCTTGACGGAAGTCTTTTCATATTAGATGATAAATATCCCGAAACTTTCACTGAACATGGTGGCAAGAGTTATAGTTATGGCGAAAAATTTGAAGTAAAAGGCGATATGATTTTTGATGTCACATTAGCGGATTTACTCAAAATTAAATGGATTTATCTTAAGAGTGAAAAAGAAGAAGAAATCTCTCCAAGGAAAGTTTATCTACCACAAAAAGAGGGTGTAAACAATGTTTTAGGTTGGCTAATTGATGAGAAAATTTATAATACAGGCACATTTGTGGAAATAACCGAAAACAAGTCTATCTTGGCAATTTATGAAGGATATTTATATGTCGTGTTTAAAAACAACGGCGAAATTATAGCACAGCAAAATTGTAAATATAATGCATCTGTTTCTGCACCTATGCTTAACAATGGATATTTGTGGTTTGCGAACAATGTAACATATTCGCCAAACAGCAATATAATTGTAAAATCCGATACCGTGTTTAATTCAATAAGTGCGGATGCACCTATTCCAAAAAATTTAGAAGACCTTTCAATAACCTTAACTAAAAATAGATTTGTTTATAGTGGCTTTGAATTTACTCCGGAAGTGACTATTATGGACAGTGAACATGAATTGATGAAAAACGGTGATTATAAAGTGGATTATTTTAACAACAAAAACGCTGGCAAAGCATATCTTGTCATAACTTCGCTTTCAGAAAATTATTATGGCACTGTAACAATTTATTTTGACATATTAAAGGCAGAGGGAAGCGGAATGGTCTCAGTTGCTTCATATGAATATGGGCAAAATCCAACTGAGATCTTGATTAACAGTAACACGAATCCAAAAGAGGGCGCAAAGGTTTATTATAAGCTTAAAACGTCAAATAGTTACAGCGAAATCAGACCAACAAACGCTGGGGAATATGATGTGAAAGTTGTGCTTCTCTCTTCGAAAAACTACAACGAACTCACACTTTTCACAACTTTGACAATTTTAAAGGCAGACCATCCAAAAGAAATGCCACAAGAAGAGATGACAGTTGGAAGAAAAGTTGCGGTTTTGAGCATGATAAAACTTCCACAAGGCTGGTCTTGGAACAATCAAAACAGAAAGATTGATTCTGAAATAATTATCGAAGGGGCAGAATATTTCGATAAGATAAATTACAACACATATCAAGTTGAAATAACCATAAAAAAGGAAGAGCCAAAGGAAATTTCAACGATAACTCTAAAACTTGAAAGAAATGTTTTTGTTTATGACGGAACAGAAAAAGAGCCGAAAATTATTGCTATAGATGGAGATTACACTCTCTTGCTTGACACAGATTTTGAATTGCAATATCAAAACAACAAACTTGCAGGGGATGGGCAAGTGATTGTCACTGGAATAAATGATTATAAAGGCACAAAGGAACTTGAATTTACAATTTCAAAAGCAGAAAAACCGAGCGTGAACAACGCAACGATTCGGCTTGACCATCAAGTTACAAAATTGTCGGAAATTCAACTCCCAGACGGCTTTGTTTGGGAAAATGGAGACTTAGAGATAACAGCCGACAGAATGAGGGCAAAAGCAATTTATATCGATAAAGATGCTGAAAACTATAAGACAAAGGAAATTTACTTTGAAATTATCTCGCCGGTGCCACAAAACGAGCCTGAAACGAACAATTTGATATGGCTTGCAATCGTAGTCCCTGTTGCAGCTTTGCTTGTCGGATGGGCGGTTTATGCAATTATAAGGCGTAGGAAAAACAAATGGTGGAAAGGATTATAATAAACTTTGACTTTTGAAAAAAAACTTTTTATAATATAAAAAGGGACAAATGAAAAAATATATTTCTATTGTAATTTTTTGTGCAGTGGCTTTTCTCTCACTAGGCATGGGTGTTTTTTCTTTTAATTATCAAGCAAATTTATTTGCGAGTGCATCTGCACAGGAAGTTGAGGTTTTCAAAGACGCTTCGCCACAGGACTTGACTGAGCTTCAAAAGGCAAGCGATGGGCAACTTGATCATTGGGCAACAGCACTTGATAAATTTGATGGAAGAGAATACGATTACATAACGCCTGTAAGAAATCAATATCAAAAAAACACTTGCTGGGCATTTGCGGCAGTCGGGGCAGTGGAAGCAAGCATTTTGCGCGAAGGAATAGACATAGATGCGTCGCAGAAAAATCTTGACCTTGATGAAACAATAGTCGCATACGCTCGTCATACTCGTGACGGCAAGCAAGACCCACTACTTTTGACCACAGATGACACATATGATTATGGAAGATGGAATCAAGGCGATACAGGTGCGGCAAGTGCATTTTCAGTTATGACGCAAGGCTACTCACTTGTGAAGGAGAATTCATTTCATCAGTCTATTGATGAAAACACAATAAAAAGCAAACTTGAACAGTCCAAATATTATGTTCAAAGTTATCATGGCATATCCGATAGCGAAACGGCAATCAAGCGTGCAATCTTGCAGTATGGCGCTGTCACATTTAATTATAGTGCCCCATCTAGCGATAAATATTACGACCCAACGGCAAGTTCCAACCATACGTCCATTATAGTGGGCTGGGATGACAGTGTGAAGAGCTCAACTTTTAGTCCAAAGCAGCCAAAAAATGACGGAGCATGGATAATCAAAAACAGTTGGGGAGAATCTGGAAAAGAGAAGGGCTTTTATTATATTTCATATGACTTGTCTATCGGCGGCCTGTATGTGATAGATTTGGCAATGGCAAAAGACTATCAAAATATTTATCACTATGACGGAGATGTGACAATAAGCATGATGAAAAGCGCCGGTCAGGCTCAAGCGGCTATTTATGAAGCAAAACTCTCAAGCCCGACCAAGCAGGAACAGTTAAAAGCGGTCGCAATATCCGTGCCAGAAGACAACTTGGATGTCAATGTTAAGATTTACAAAGATTTGAAGGCAAATCCAGGCAATGTTAATGACAAAATCAACATACCAGAGCAAGGCGAGCCAGTTTTAGATATGAACGCACATATCGAGTGGAGCGGAATGCACACGATAGACCTAGAGAGGAACATAGACATTGAGCAAGGTGAATATTTTTCAATTGTTATAAGATGCAAAAGAGCAAATGGCGTTTCCGTTCCCGTCAACTGTTCGGTCGACAAATATTCAACTAATGATATGACCTATTATCTTCAGGGACAGCAGTGGGTCAA
The DNA here is from genome assembly GCA_947625515.1 of uncultured Clostridia bacterium. Taxonomy (GTDB): domain Bacteria; phylum Bacillota; class Clostridia; order Christensenellales; family UBA1242; genus Caccovivens. The sequence continues at coordinate 87,018 of CANQOO010000005.1, read as the reverse complement.
CTTCAAAAACAGCGATTTTTATGCCGATAGTGGGGCTGACAAAAGAGCGGCAAAAATTAGAGCGATAACAAATACAATTCCTCGAGAAACCGATTCGTACAATGACCTGAAATATGCCAGAGTCGAAATACCAAATAGGCTTGTGTACTATGAAAAGGGTAAGGAAACAAGGCCAGAAAAAATCGATGTGCTTTTAGACGGGCAGTTGCTTACAAATGGAGAAGATTATAGCTTAAAAATTCAAAACATTACTTCGCCTGGGAGAGCAGAAATAACTATTCAAGGCAATGGTGCATATAATGGCACGCGAACCACTTATTTTGAGGTTGCAAAGGCAAAATATCCACCAGGAGCGACAAGCGACACGATAAATGTCTACAGCGAAAAAAAATATTTGAAAGATATTCCGCCGCCAACAGACTGGAAGTGGGAAAATGAAAATCAACCACTTCAAAATGGATATACTCAGGTGACAATGACCTACATTGGGGAGGATAAAGAATTTTATCAGACCACAACTTGCAGCCTTCAAATTTACAAGGTTGACCAGACTCCATCAACAAAGATGGATATTTCGGCTGCTCAGGTGGATGTTGTTGGGAATTATGTTTACACAGGCTCGGCAATAGTGCCAGACGTGAAAGTTAGGCTTGAAAATGTCGAGTTATATCAAGGCGTCGACTACACCTTAGACTACCAAGACAACATAAATGCAGGCAGCGCCACGATTTTTGTCAACGGAATGGGTTGCTATTATGGTCAGGCACGCCAAACATTTGTGATAAAACAGGCTGATTGGCCTGCAGAAATACCAAATAGTACTATTAAAGTTAGCAGAAGAATTAAAAATTTGAATCAAGTTTTGTTAAGTTGCAATAATTGGGCATGGCAAACGCCAGATGCTGAATTGAATAGTGATAACTTCCAAACTATAGCAATTTACACAGGACAGGATATAGATAATTATATAAACACCAAGCTGAACATAACGATAATTCGAGAGCCTCAGTTGGAAATTGCTTCAATAACAGAGCTAAGGCTTGATGCAACTTCTTTTGTGTATGACGGACAAGAAAAAACACCACATATAATTGCAAAAGATGGAATATTTGACCTTGTAAAGGGCACCGATTTTGAAATAGAGTATGAAAATAACATCGTTGCTGGGCAAGCAAGCGTTATTGTTAAAGGTATAAATGATTATACAGGCACAAAAGAACTTGTGTTCACGATTTCAAAAGCAGAAAAGCCTATTGTAGAAAATACAACTATTCGACTTGACCACGCGGTTGCAAAATTGTCTGATATACAACTTCCAGACGACTTTATTTGGGAAAATGGAGATCTTGAGATAACAGCCGGCAGAATGAGGGCAAAAGCAATTTATATCGGTAAAGATGCTGAAAACTATAAGACAAAGGAAATTTACTTTGAAATTATCTCGCCGGTGCCACAAAATGATCCAAAATCAGGCAGTTTGATTTGGCTCGCAATCATTGTTCCGGCTCCTGCTTTACTTGTTGGATGGATTGTTTTTGCTATTGTTAGACATAGGAAAAAACAGTGGTGGAAATAAATTAAAGACTGGGCAATTTAACTCAGTCTTTTTAATTACTATTTTGTATTAAAGAGACATCTCCCCCTTTTGTGTGAATTATTTATGGCTCGATAGTTAAAATTTCATGCCCTTGTTGCTTTGCGTAATCTATTGTGATTTTTGTGCCACCGGGCTTGCCATTGAAAAGTGCTATAAGCACAGAAGAATTGTCAATCATATATTTATTTCTTTTCTGCATACAACCGTCAAAATATGGCCTATCACTAACAAAAGTCACTTTGTCCGCTTGTGACAAGATTTTTCTATATCTTTCTTTTTGTTCTTGCCGCTAAAGTTTGTCTTGCTCTTTACAGGGTATCGCACACTCCAAAGTAATGAACGGATAGTCTTTTTTCAACTCCAAAACAAGTTCGGCTGCAATCATATCAAAGCCTATTGCCATGCCAGAAATGAAGTGTGTAATGCCATAGTTGATAATGGCGTTTTGTATTTCAATTTTAGCAATTTCTTTCATAGCAATACAATCAATGCTATTTTCATTAAATCCCCATGGCAACTTTTGAAGCCTATGTCCTGTAAAACAGCAAGTGTTTGATTTCATAATTCACTCCAAAATAAAAATTCGGCCTTTCCCTATATAATATACTACACTTTTCCAGAATAATCAACGAAAATTCGGGAAAACCTTAAATAGTTTATCGCGATATGTCGGCTAAAATGGTTATATCGTGAAAAACGAAATAAGGAGAACGAATTATGAAACTAAATAAGGCTTTTGCGTTGAGAGTTAAAGAAGTGTTGAAAGCAAAGAACATGACACAGTATAAATTGGCACAAGAAACAGGCTTATATCAAAGCACAATGACCGACATTTTGACTTGCAAATATCAAACACCAAATTTCAAAAACATGGCGCTTATTATTCGTGCGTTAGGAATGTCGATGTCAGAATTTTTTGATAGTGATTATTTTGATTTTGAAAAATTAGATATAGACGAAAAATGATTGCAGAAGTAAAAATATACAAAATAGCAAGAAATAACAGTTTGAAATATTACCAAACTTTGCTATAATACTATCAAAGGAGTTTGATATGACAAAAAACGAAATTGTTGTTCAAGGTTTAAATGTTAGATATACCAACATCAATGATGATGATTATATTTGCTTAACAGATATGGCAAAAGCAAAAAATCCAGAGCATTCTGGTTTAGTTATAATTCATTGGTTAAGGAATTTTTCTACAATTCAATATTTGGGTTTGTGGGAAACTTTGCATAATCCAAATTTTAAAGTTACCGAATTCGGTAACATTAAAAATCAAGCAGGAGAAAATGCTTTTGTTTTAACCGCGCAAGAATGGACTGAAAAAACTAACGCAATAGGTTTAATTTCTAAAAGTGGTAGGTATGGCGGAACTTATGCCCATAGAGATATTGCACTAAAATTTGCTAGTTGGATTTCCGTTGAATTTGAATTGTATTTGAATATGGAATTTCAGCGCTTAAAGATTGCAGAACAAAAAGAATTGGAGTGGAACGCAAAGCGCGAGCTTGCAAAACTTAACTATCACATACATACAGATGCTATCAAAGAGAATTTGATTGTGCCAACTCTAACAAAAAATCAAATCAATTTTGTTTATGCTAACGAAGCAGATGTTTTGAATGTTGCACTTTTTGGAAAGACTGCTGGCGAGTGGAAAACCGAAAATCCAAATCTTAAAGGCAACATAAGAGATTATGCGACAATAGAACAATTACTTGTTATTGCAAATATGGAAAGTTATAACGCCATTTTAATTGAACAAAAAGTCCCACAAAGCGAAAGGCTTGTGCAACTGAACAATATGGCCAAATCTCAACTGAGAGTATTAAGTCAAACAAGCAATCATTTGTTGTTGGACAACAAAGATAGTGCAGATTAGAAAAAAAATCAGTTTCAAACAAGTCCAAAAATTTGGACTTCTACAATAATCGACAAAGAATGTTGTCACAAATGCAAGATTTTTAATTGTTTTTGTGTTAAAATGGATTTGTGGTTTGGATAAAATACAGAGATAGAATACATGGGCAAATCGTTGATGTTGAGGTCAGCGAAGCAGTTGCACGCTATCTTTGGGCGGCCGACAGAAAATGGCGAAGGCTTATGCTAAAAGCCAGATTTTATGAACGCAGTTTTAATAACAGCATTTTTGAAGATGATGACGAGATAACTTTTGAAGAAACAATCGCAGATCCAAATGTAGATGTTGAAAAAGAGGTCGAAGATAAAATTTTCGCCGAAGTTATTTGGGCTGTGGCGAAAAACCTAACTCCACTTCAACAAGAAATTATGAGAGAACGATACATACTCGATATGCGAATGAGCGATATTGCCAAAAAGCACAACATGACAAGAAGTGCGCTAACGCAATTTATGGCAACAACACACAAACACTTTGCTTTTTATCTTACGCATGACAAAAAATTTGTTAAAACATATTGGTTTGAAACTCATTATAAAGAGATTTCACAAGACATTATTGACACTGCAAAAGACGAACTATCCAATAATAAATTTACTTTGAACATGGAAACTTTGGACAATATAGAAAAATTTGCAAAAGAGATGCTGTTGGAACTTTACAAAGAGTTGCCAAAATCTGGAAGGCTTGGCTATGATAGCGAAAATATGCTGCCACTGAAAAAGAAAATAGACGAGACGACAGAATGGTTTTTAGTCCACAACGAGCAGACTTGGAAATCATATTTGAACTACAATGAAAAACTTGCCGAAATGCAAACTTGGAAAAAACAAAGATATGCGAATGATGGAATTCACTACAAAGAAGATATGTTTAGAAGGCTTGGAAATAAGACAATTCAAACTGCTTTGGAACTTGGAAAACAGCATGATGAAATTGAGAAAATGAAGACCTATGGAAGAAAGCAAAAAGCATTTCGCATTTGCTTTTTTAAGGAAATATTAGAAATTTTAAACTCCATATTTTACCTATCATTGGCAATATGAAAGTTTATGATATAGACACTATGACTGTTCAAAAACTTATAAACAATATGGTTGACGGTGGTTATGCCAGCGACACAATAAAAAAGAACAAGCACATTTTGGGACAATTTTTTGATTATGCCATTGACAATAAATGGATTTCAGTTAATCCCGTCTCGAAGATAAAATTAAAAAGCCAAGACAGAAATAACAAAAAAGAAAAATATAAAGTGCTTACACCAGAAATTAGGAAAAAGTTTTTAGAAGCATTAAATAAGGACGAAGCAAACTTTATCAAGCCATTGTGCGTTGTCTTAATGTTTTCTGGACTACGAATTGGCGAAGCTCTTGCTTTGAAGTGGTCGAATGTTGATTTTGAGAACAAACGCTTAAAAATTGAACAAGCGGTCACGCAACTTTTTCAAATATGTTGTTTGAAATGAACGAAAATCCAAAAGTTATACAACAACTTTTAGGCCATAGAGATGTAAAGACGACAATTACAGTCTATAATTCTGTTGACAATGAGTATATACGGCAAACAACTGACAAACTTAATGAAAGAATTAAAGAAAACAATATTGTAAATGAAAGCAATTCAACCGAACAAGATGACAGCCCTACCACACAATTTACTGATGATGAGCTTGACGCCTTGTTTGAAAAACTTATGAAAGAAAGAGAAGAACGAAAAAGAAAACGAGAAAAAGATTTTGAAATGTAAAAAACTGACAACAATTTGACAACAGTTGACAACAAATATACAAGTTTTTGGCAGTTTTAGAACGAATTGGACCGAAGTTCAAAAAATGTGAACTTCGGTCCTTTTTTTTGTGCTAAGTGTAAAAAGTGTAAAGATTTTTGAAAATTTTTAGTTGTTATGAAAAAATAAAAAAAGTGCCTAAAATAAAGGATTTTAGACACTTTTTTATGGAGCTGGTGGCGGGGATCGGACCCGCTCTCTCGGCCTTACCAAGGCCGCGCTTTCCCACTAAGCCACACCAGCAAATTGGGGATATTTAGTTGTTTTTTACACCTGCAAAATGCCACTTTTTTGTCTTACCAAGGCGACGCTCTACCGACTGAGCCACATCAGCATACAAACAAGTTGCTTGGTGATTCTTCTGCACTCGATTTTTTGAGTGGACAGACGCTCGGTTTTTGATAATTGAGCAGATAGACAATTGAATTGAGTGGAATTGTATGGAGTCGTAGGGAACCATTGCCAATTACACAGAGGCTTCATAAAGGGCAAGTTCATGATATTGCAACTTCTTTGGCGTCTGCTCAAACTTCAACTGGAAATCTAACTGCTTTGATATGTTAACATATTTTTCTGGCGATGTCAATTTAATTTCGCAAAAAAAATAAAATTGGCATGTTTTATATGAAAATTTTTCGTCCACCGCTGGAACATTTTTTGCCCATCTTTGATATATTCCTGCCCTTGGCATGATTTTCGCCCATCCTCGGAATGTTGTTTGCCGGTGCGATGTTTTCGATGTAAAAGTGGCAAGCCTAAAAATTAGACACAAGACTCCGCGATAAAATAAAGGCGGCGAGAAACGAAAAAAATTGCATGTGTGGATTTGGAAGGATGTGTGGAATTTGGGAAAAAGAGTGGGCGATGAAGGCGAAATTAGGTAGATGGGATGAGAAAAATAAAATGTTAGGAGAAAAATAAGATTTGAATTACGGGATGTAAAATATGAAAATTATATGCCAAATTGAAAATTTGCTTGACAGGCTGTGCAAAAAATAGTAGAATAGAAATGAAATTGAATTATTGCCACTGAAAGCAACAAAAAATTGATATTTTGCATAAAACTGCGTTGTAAAATGCGGGCTGGTTGCAAATAATAAATAAAATTTGCAAATGATTGCAAATCTGTTGCGGCACGTGGCGTTGATGAAAAAGGAGAAATGTCTATGAAGCGAAAATTTGCGGGGGGGGGATTTTTGATAAGCTAAAATTAACCGGCTTTGTTTGCTTGTTTCTCTTTGTTATCACTTGCACTATGGCTAACATTGTTTTGGCTGCTCTTTCGACAGGAATCGAGGGCGGCTTTTCTGTTATCTACGATATTCCGCAGGACCTATGGGACCGTGTGTCACAAGTTTTTGACAAGAGCAATGTCAACAAACTTTTGTGGCACATTTCAGGCGACAGCACAGCGACGGTGGACAACATGGCACCGATTGAGGCCCTTGCAGCAGGCAGGATGACCTCTGCGGACATGATTGCAAACTACAACAAGGTGAACCCTGCATCTGCGGACGAAGATTTGTCTGCATCCGCGAACTTTAAATCTGCGAACGAGGACTATTCTATCTCTGCAATGAGCAATGATGCGGAAATTATAATCACATTAGGCGGACTTAAATGGACTCCAGTCTTTCTTTCCACAACAAATGAGGGCAAAGACAATGAGCCGCACGACGTGATTCTCACTCTTTGGTTGACAGACAACGAACAAGATGCTTGGGTGGATAGAGCCGCCGACGAGGACGATTGTTATGGTTTCTTAGATGGTGGATTGTATGGCGTTTGGTCAGGTTATTATGATATTAGTGACCAACAAGAATATCCGTCTAATATGTATGGGACATCCTATATGAGTGCTGTGATTCTTAACAATGGCGGTGTCTATGCCAAAACCAGAACTCAAACAACAACAGTTGAACAAAACAAGGACAGTGTTTTTGCGGCATTCACAATGCCGGAATTTGGGCTTACACAATATATTGTGACACCAGAGCATGTATCTTGGCAGGAAAGTGGTCAAAGTGCAAAAAATCAAATAAGTGGCATCTCATCATACAACTGTCCAAACGAAAACTGGGCGAACAATAAGGAGCAGGTTCCTGACACAGATTTTTATAATAATGGGGAATTCAACTACGCTGGCAAAGATGGCAATGACTCTTGGAAAGATGACTATCTTTGGCTTCCATCTATATCTGAAACGGGCAACGATAGTACATTCAATGGCATTTGGAAAACTACGGTTTCTCAAAGAGCTCTCAGATTTGTAACAAATGAGCAAAGCGGATGGTATATAACGATGGGGGAGGTCGGCAAAACTAGCAGCGGCAGTGGCAGGACAGCTCACCACTGCTCATGGCTTCGAACTGGCACCAATGAGGTGGATAAAGCATATGTTATGTATGACAGTGGCAGAGCTACTATATCTTCTGATCCACATACCGCAGATTGTTGTGCTGTGCGACCGGCACTGCACCTCAATCTCACCGCGGTGGCAAAAAGTTTGAAAAATTAGGCAAAAGCAAAATTTTGCAACAAAGTTTGCAATCAGAAGCAACAACAGTTGAATGTGAAAAATTAATTTGAAAAATAAAACATTTTTGCAATTTGAAATAAAAAATCTCGCTTTGGCAGAGATTTTTTTATATCACGGAAATTTTTGCTTGACAAATATAATTTTTTTTGAGATAATAAAAAAGAATATATGGATATTTGAATATCAAGTTTCGAACCAAAATTTTATTAAATAGTTTGAAACAAGTGAAGGCGTTTTCAGAAATAACAAATTCAAAGTAAATTGTTTTCATTTAAAATATCAACAAAAAGTTATCAAATTTAAAATTTGAATGAAAATAATATTAAGAAAAAGGAGAGGCAAACATGAGACGTAAATTCGCGGGGGGGGGATTTTTGATAAGTTAAAATACACCGGCTTTGTTTTGCTGTTCCTTTTTGTTATCACTTGCACTATGGCTAACATTGTTTTGGCTGCTCTTTCGACCGGAATCGAGGGCGGCTTTTCTGTTATCTACGATATTCCTCAGGACCTATGGGACCGAGTGTCACAAATCTTTGACAAAAGCAATGTGAACAAACTGTTGTGGAACATCTCAGGCGACAACACTGCGACGGTGGACAATATGGCACCGATTGAGGCCCTTGCAGCAACCAAGCTGACCTCTGCGGACATGATTGCAAACTACAACAAGGTGAACCCCGCATCTGTGGACGAGGATTTGTATGCGTATGCAAACTATGCATCTGCTGATGCCGCTTATTATGCATCCGCAAATACCGCTTCTGTTTCTGCGAATCCCGCCACATCAAGCGAATATTTAATTCCTGCAAACTCAGCCTTTGTGAGCGAGGATTATTCCGTCTCCGCCAAAAGTTATGATGCGGAAATTATTGTTGAACTGGGCGGGCTTAAATGGACGCCAGTCTATCTTTCCACCACAAATGAGGGAAAAGACAGTGAGCCGCACGATGTGATTTTAACTTTGTGGTTGGCGGACAATCAGCAAGACGCTTGGGCTGACCGAAAAAATGATGAAGGTCTGTATTATGGCTTTTTGGACGGGGCATTGTATAGCGACTGGTCTGCAAATTGGTTTAAGGACAACCCAACAGAAACATATCCATCCGATATGTATGGGACATCTTATATAAAAGCGGTGACACTCAATAATGGTGGAAGTTATGCCACATCAGGAACGAAAATGTTGTCAGCTGAACAGAGTGACAGCAATCCATTTGCACTTTTCACGATGGAAAAGTTTGGCTTGACCAATTTCATTGTAACACCCGGGCAAGTTTCCTGGCAAGAAAGCGGCCAAAGTGCAAAAGAGCAAATAGATGACCTTGATTATGACCTTCCGAACGAAAACTGGGGAAATAATGAAAAAGTCCCAAATACGGATTTTTATAATGATGGGCAATTCAACTATGCTGGAAAAGAGAGCAATGACGCTTGGAAAAACGACTTTCTTTGGCTTCCGTCACTTTCAGAAACTGGAAGCAATGACACCTCCAACGGAATCTGGAAAACCTCAACTGCTCAAAGATTTCTCAGCAAGACAAGTGTGAGTGGAACTGTTGGCTCAGTCACGGGCCCGGTTTACCCATATACCTGGCTTCGGTCGGGCTGCAAAGATAATGCCTACAATGCTTTTTGTCTGTATACAGGAGTCGAGGGATGGCACCAATATCGTGTCAGCAGCAATTCATTTGCTGTGCGACCGGCACTTCACCTCAATCTCACCGCGGTGGCAAAAAGTTTGAAAAACTAGGCAAAAGCAAAATTTTGCAACAAAGTTTGCAATCAAAAGTCCACAACAGGGGAAGGTTAAACATCGAAGCCAACAACAGTTGAAATATGAAAAATTGTTTGAAAAAAACAAATTTTTGGCGATTTGTAAAAAAATCTCTCTTTTGCAGAGATTTTTTCTTTATCGCTGAAATTTTTGCTTGACAAAAATAAATTTTTTTGAGATAATATAATAGAATTTTGATATATTGATATCTTTGAACAAAATATATCAATAAAAATGTTATCAATTTCAAATTTTGAGAGAAAATGCTATAAAAAAGGAGAAATGAAAATGAAGCGAAAATTTGCGGGGGGGGGATTTTTGATAAGCTAAAATATACAGGCTTCATATGTCTTTTCATTTTTGTTATCACTTGCACTATGGCTAACATTGTTTTGGCTGCTCTTTCGACCGGAATCGAGGGCGGCTTTTCTGTTATTTATGACATTCCACAGGACCTATGGGACCGTGTGTCACAAATTTTTGACAAGAGCAACGTCAACAAACTTTTGTGGAACATCTCAGGCGACAACACAGCGACGGTGGACAACATGGCACCGATTGAGGCTCTTGCAGCAACAAGGATGACCTCAGAAGACATGATTGCAAACTACAACAAGGTGAACTCCGCGTCTGCGGACGAGGATTTGTCTGCTGCTACAAAATCTGCCGCTGGTGGTGCTGCTTATTATGCATCCGCAAATGCCGCTTCTGTTTCTGCGAATCACGCCACATCAAGAGAATATTTAATTCCTGCAAACTCAGCCTCTGCGAACGACGACTATGCTGTCTCCGCCAAGAGTTACGAAGCAGAGATTATTGTTGAACTTGGCGGGCTTAAATGGACGCCAGTATATCTTTCCACCACAAATGAGGGCAAAGACAGTGAGCCGCACGACGTGATTTTAACACTCTGGCTGGCGGACAATCAGCAAGACGCATGGGCTGACCGAAAGGCAGATGAGGGGGAATATTATGGTTTCTTGGATGGGGCATTATATAGTGATTGGTCAGCGGATTGGATGGATGATAGCTCCACAGTGGATTATCCATCCCATATGTATGGAATGTCCTACATGAGTGCCGTTGTTTTGAACAATGGCGGGAATTATGCCACATCTATCACTACACTCTCCGCTGCAACGCAAAGCGAGAGCAACGCGTTTGCACTTTTCACAATGGCACAATTTGGCTTGACAAAATATTTAGTTACTCCCGAACATGTGTCATGGCAGGAAGATGGGCAGAAAGCATCGGAAGTGGGAGGAGATTATGTAACATATAATCTGCCAAATGAAAACTGGTCACAAAATACGACAGTGGGGAATTTCTATGAAAATAATCATTTTGAAGGCAAGGCTGGCAACGATGCTTGGAAAGACGACTATCTGTGGTTAACGTCATATTCAGAGACGGGCTATAAAGACAACTATAACGGAATTTGGAAGACATCCACTGCTCAAAGAAAATTAAATTCCAGTGCCTACCGTGGCACGGTTGGTAACGGAAACTATGGCTTCACGGCTCAACCATTTACCATGCATCGGTCTGGCTGGATTACTGGTGGCAGCAGGGTGAGTGGTCTGGCTCCGGATGGTAACCGCTGGGCTAGCAATGTTGTCAGCGTTACTTACACCGTCCGTCCGGCACTGCACCTCAACCTCACTGAGGTGGCAAAGAGTCTGAAAAAATAGAAAAACAAAAATGGGCAAATTTGCAAGTTTCGCCCATTTTTTTGATAGATATTTTTGAAGATTGTTTTATTTTAATAAGTTTTTTTAATTATGATAAATAATTTTTGAAGAAATTTTTTTAAAGATTTTTTTGAAGATTTTTTTGTAAATTTTTCAAAGAAAATTTTGATTTTTTAAATATTTTTTTGTTTTATAATTCTTTTTTTGTATTTTGTTAAAGTTTTTTTATGACCATGGTGCTGGTGCCGCGTTTGCCGGCTCTGGCTCCGCTGACAAGCACAACTTTTTCTTCCTCTTGCACCAGGCCGGAAGAAAGTGCTTTTTGCAGAGAACTGCTGTTGACCGCCTCGATGCTTTTATATTCTTTGTCAAGCAGCGGGCAGACTGCATACAGCAGGCTCATGTTGTGGAAGGTTTTTTCGCTTGGCGTGCAGGCAATGATTGGCACGCGTGGGCGGAACCTGGAGATGTTTTTGGCAGTTGTGCCGGATTTTGTCACCACAACAATCCCTTCCACTCCGCGTGTTTCAGAAAGAGCATAGGCGGCATAGCCCAGACTTTGGGAGGTGTTGCGTGTTTGAATGGCAGGGGCTTGGCTGTCGGCATATTTTTCTGTTTCGAGGGCGATGCGGTGCATGGCAAGCACACTTTCAACGGGATGTGCCCCGGAGGCAGTTTCGCCGGAAAGCATAATGGCTGTGGAGCCGTCAAAAATGGCGTTTGCCACATCCGAAATCTCAGCACGGGTTGGGCGAGGCTTTTCAATCATGCTTTCAAGCATTTGTGTGGCGGTGATGGAAATCTTCCCCACGGCGTTGCACTTTTTGATGAACTCTTTTTGCAGCACAGGGATGCGTTCAAAATCAATCTCCACCCCAAGGTCTCCGCGGGCAACCATAATGCCGTCGCTTACACGCAAAATTTGGTCAAAATTCTTTACGCCCTCGTCGCTCTCAATCTTGGAAATGATTTTCACATCCCGAAAATCGATTTGCTGCAAATATTCCTTCACGCTCAGCACGTCGTCCGCACAGCCAACGAAGGAGATGGCTATGTAGTCCGCCTGCATCTGCTTGGCAAACAGTAAATCGCTTTTGTCTTGGGCGGAAAGATATGGCATTTGCGTCTTTATGCCAGGCAAGTTTATGCTTTTGTTGTTGGAAAGCTCTCCGCCGTTCACAACAACACATTCCACATTTTTGCCCTTGGATTTTGTCACTTGAAGCTCAATGTTGCCGTCGTTTAGCAAAATTTTGGCACCTTTTGTGACAATTTTTGGAAGTTTTGCATATGTGACCGAAACGCGTTGCTCGTTTCCAATAACATCCTCTGTCGTCAGCACGAAGGTGTCGCCGTTTTGCAAGAAAATTTTGCCCTTTTCAAACTGCTTCACGCGTATTTCGGGGCCCTTGGTGTCAATGAGAATGGCAACTGCCTCGCTTTTGCGTTCGCGGGCGGCTCGCACAGCGTCAATCAACTGCTTGTGGCTCTCATGCGTGCCGTGGCTCATGTTAAAACGTGCCACATTCATGCCCGCATCAATCAGTTTTTCAAGAACCTCCACATTTGACGTGGCAGGCCCGATTGAGCAAACAATTTTTGTTTTATTCAATTTTCTTTTTTCCATATTTCCCTCCAATCTTTTCACTCAGCAGAATGATAGCAAATTTGTAGATATTTTCCAAATTTTTGAGCCGTTTTGACAGATTTTTGAAAGTTTTTTTCAATTTTTTTGCCGTTTTTCCGGAAAAAGAGTTGTTTTCTTTTGAATAATGTGTTAATATATTGCAGAAAAAGGAAAATTTTCAAAAAAAAGGAATTTTTGCTATGATGTCAACGATGTGCAACCTTTGGGACAACTTCTCACTTTGGGTGATGAGCTGGTCAGATGTGACCTACATCCTTGTGCTTTGTGCTCTCGGAATTGTTGCCTTAATCAACGTCGTGGGCTTTTTGAAGGGCAACAAGTTTAACAAAGACAAAAAACCTTTCAAGTGGATTGCTTTGGTGCTTACACTCGTGATGTTTGGCATAATGATTGTGCTTTTCATTGCTCGCTCTTGACACCAAGCCAACTGTTCTCTGCTGTGCAGACGGATGTTGCCACGCAGCCTTTTGACTAATTTTCTTCAATGTTTTGGCTTTGCTAAGCGTCAAAGTCAACAAATTTTAAGGAGTTTTATATGAAACGTTTATTGCTTGAAAGCGACCCTTCACTTGTCGCACCTTGGATTTCGTCATCCTTCCCAATCATTCGCATCGTGCTTTTCTGCATTGTTGTGCTTTGTGCCATTGTGCTGATTGTCACAACATTGATGCAAAATGAAGACAGTGGCGGCACAGACGTCATCACCGGCAAACAAGAAAGTTATTATTCCCAAAACAAGGGCGGCTCTCGTGACGGCAAACTGCACCTTCTGACAGTGATTTTCTCTTGCATTGCTGTTGTTTGCGTGATTTTGTATTTTGTCACACTTTTGGTGCCAGGTGGACGTGGCTAAGCCCGCATAAGTCAAGTTACGCGATAAGAAGGCAAAAAAGATGAGTATTAAAAAAAATATCTTAAATCTTTTGGATAAAAATAGTTTGGTTTTTTCTGATTTAAACAAACTATTTTTATTTCTTTCATCCTCACTTCAAATGGATGAAAATTTGGTCAAGAAAAATTTCTACTCGCTTCTTGAAAACGGCGAAATTTTTGAAATTCGAAAGAACAAATTCATCACCATTCCGTCGCATGGATATGTGAAGGGAGAATTTTTTGGTACTGCAAAGGGCTTCGGCTTTGTTAAGGTGGACGGCTTTGCCAGCGACATCTTCATCCCAGCGAACAAAACTGCTGGGGCACTGGACGGGGAATTTGTCATTGTGAAAATCATGGCACAGTCCGAGGACGGCTGCGACGGAGAGGTCGTTTCCATTTATAAAGAGCTGGACGGCTTGGTTGGCACGCTCAGCATTGTTGGCGGCAATTTTTTCCTCGACCCAGACAACACAAAAATCGCTTTTGACATCCCTGTCCAAAAAACGGGCATGAAATTGCAAAAGGACATGAAAGTGCTGGCAAAAATTGTCCGCACCGACAAGGGGCGTGTCAAGGCGATTGTGCAGGAGATTTTGGGCTTTCAGGATGACGTGAAGGCATTGGAACTTTCCATCATTCGCGACCACGCACTGTTTGAAAACTTTCCATCTCAGGTGGTCGAAGCCGAGAAAAAAGTGCCAAAAATGGTCGGCGAAAATCAGAAAAAAGGCCGGCTTGACCTGACAAAAGAACGCATTTTCACAATCGACGGTGCCGACGCAAAAGACCTGGACGATGCGGTGAATATCAAAAAATTGGACAAATTCTATGAGGTCGGCGTGCATATTGCTGATGTGGGGGAATATGTTCCGCAAGGCTCAGTGATTGACGAAGAGGCATATCGCCGCGGCACAAGCGTGTATTTTCCAACGTCTGTGCTGCCAATGCTGCCGAAAGGACTGTCAAACGGCATTTGCTCTTTGAATGAAGGGGTGGAGAGGCTGACTCTTTCTTGCATCATGAAGGTGGATTTTTCTGGCAAAGTGGTTGACTACAAAATTTGCGAAAGCGTCATCAAAAGCGTGGCAAGACTGACCTACAAAGAGGTGCACGAGGCCATTCTGGGCGAGAAACTGAACGCTAAAACCAAAAATCTGCAAAAAGACTTTTTGCTTATGAGAGAACTTTGCGACATTTTGGAAAAGAACACCATAAATCGTGGGGCTCTTGATTTGGACATCCCAGAGGTGCAGTTTGTTTTTGACGAAAATGGCATGGCTGTGGATTTGACAAGAAGGGAACGCAACGAGGCTCACAGGCTGATTGAAGATTTTATGGTGCTGGCAAACGAAACGGTTGCACGGCACTTTCACAAGCTGTCGGTGCCGTTTGTTTATCGCGTGCATGAGCCGCCGACAAAGGAAAAAGTGCTGTCCGTTTGCGACTTCTTGAAAGGGATTGGCGTGAAATATCCAAAAATTCCTGACGAGGTTGAGCCAGCATATTTTCAAGAGATTTTGGATGGCGTGGAAAATTTGAACGCTAAGGATGTTGTCAATAAAATTGTGCTGCGTTCCATGCAAAAAGCCAAATATTCGAACAAAAATTTGGGACATTTCGGCTTGGCCTTGGTGGACTATTGCCACTTCACCTCGCCAATTCGCCGATATCCGGATCTGACCATTCACAGAATCATCAAAGAGTGGCTGCATAGCGGCGGGAAACTTTCGGCGGAGCGTAAGGCAGAACTGGACGAGTTCACATTTGAAGCGGCAGAGCAGGCGTCGCAGTGCGAGCGTAATGCGGACATGGCAGAACGTGATGTGGACGACCTTTGGAAGGCATATTTGATGAAAGACCGCGTGGGCGAAGTGTTTGACGCGACAATCTCTTCTGTCACAAATTTCGGCTGTTTTGTTGCACTGGATAACACCGTTGAGGGGCTTGTGCGGGTGGAAGATTTGCCGGATGATGCATATCTTTTCCTTGATAAGCAACTTAAACTTAAAGGCTCAGCACATGTCTTTTCCATTGGCGACAAGGTGAAAGTTCAGCTGACAAATGTCAATCTGCACACGCGAAACCTCGATTTTAAAATGGCTTAATTTTGCAAAAAAGACAATTATTTTCAATTTTTTTCAGCTTTTTGAAGCGTTTTTGCACGTTTAAGGCGAAAAATTAGGACTTTTTCCTTTTTATTGACCTAATTTATGGTCTTTTGGAAGAGAAAACGCCGATTTTTTCAAAAAAATGCCCAAAAACACGAAAAAAATCGAATTTTTCGCAAAAAATTTCGAAAAGACTATTGAATTATATAAAAATAGGTGATATAATAGGAGCGGAAATGAAGGTTATATCAAACAATAAGAAAGCATTCTTTGATTACTTCGTTTCAGACTTGGTTGAGGCTGGAATTGTTTTGGAAGGTTGTGAAGTTAAATCAGTCAGGTCTGGTGGGGCAAGTTTGACGGACAGTTTTGTGCAAATTAAAAATGGCGAGATGTTCTTGAAAAATGCCTACATAAAACCTTACGAGAAGACCTCTTCTTTCAAACCGGACGAGCGAAAAACAAGAAAATTGCTTCTTAAAAAAAGCGAAATTCAAAAATTCGAACGAATGGTGAAGGAAAAAGGCCTCACAATCATTGCGACCAAAATTTACTTGAATGATGCTGGTCGCGTGAAAGTGGAGATTGGCCTTGCGAAGGGTAAAAAACTTTACGACAAGCGTGCTTCTTTGAAGGAAAAATCAGTCAAGCGAGAAATTGCAAGGGACACACAAAAACTTTGACGTTTTGCTTGCGTGGGCGTTGTGAACCTTGTCTTGTGAAATTTTGCGAACGTGCAAAAATTTCACAAAAGCACTTAAATTTGCAGAAAATTTGAGAAAAACTCACAAAATTTCAAAACTTTTGCAAAAAATCGCAAAAAGACTGCAAAAACTTCAAAAGATGCATCAAAACGGCAAATGGATGTCGTTTGCGGGGACGATTTGGTTTCGACGGGGATTTAAACAAAATATGTAAAGCATGTGGTGGGGCACCGACACCTTAAACTGATGCAAGCGAATAAACGCAAACAATGAAAACAATGTTGTTCCTTTTAACGCCGCTTACGCTGCTTAACTGAAACGACGACTTGATTGAGAATTTTCAATCTGTCCTGCCTCAAAGTTGCCGCTTGAGGGTCAGGGCATCAAACAAGGCAAAAATTTTGTGGTGATTGGCCTTTGCAGCCGCAAAAAATCTTAAAGGCTGGCTTCCAAAACCTGTTTATGGGCGATTTGGCAGCGAGATTCAATCATAAACTAAACATGTAGAAAAGTGTTTTGTTTTGTTTTCGGACGAGGGTTCAATTCCCTCCGTCTCCACCAAAAGTTTGAAATTTGTTTGACCACCTTTTTTCCTGGAAATTTAAAAAAGAGGTAAATTGCAATGTTTAAATCTTTACTTAACGCAGCTGGTGCAGTCACAGAGTCGCTGATTCTTGACATTTTCATCATTATTGCCGTTGTCGTTGCAGGGGCGTTGGTGATTTATTTCCTTTGGGAGGCGGTCAATGCTGCTGTTGCTAAGCCAGAGAAGAAAACGACTGCCGCTCCTCGTGCCAAGGTGAAACAAAAAGTGAACGACGAGCAGTTGGTTGTTGTGAAAATTGACGAACCAGAAGAGACTGAGGTTAAGGAGCCAGAAATTACAGAGCTTAATCAACAAACCGCTGAGCAGGAAAAAAATCAGGCAGAAGCCGAAATTGAAGAGCAGGAACGTGTGAATGAAGAACGTCGAGCCTACCTTGAAGCCCGCAGACAAGAATTGATTCGCAGAATGCAAGCCGAAATGCAAGAAGAAAATCAGCAAGATTCTGAGGAGCAATCAGGCGAACAGGCGAATGAGGAAGCTGACAAGCCGGAAACGGTTGAGGTGCAGGAGACCGAGCAGACTGCTGCTGAGACTGAATCTGAGGTCGAGAAAGTTGAAACGCCAGAACAGCCCGCTGCCGAATCCGAAGAATTGTTGGAAGAACGCCGTGCTCTTGCTGTTGAGAAGGCAAGATATGCAACCATGCTTCAAGAACTTGAAGAGGCAAAACGTGCGTTGGCAGAGCAGAACGAGCAGGCAAAAACCCCTGTCACGGTTGTGCAAAGCACATCACATCTTTCCTTGGATGAATTGAGACAACGCCTTGCAGATGCCGAGCAGCGTTTGGCAAGCACCGAAAAAGAATTTAAACAATGCAAAAAAGAATATATTCCACTTCGCAAAATTTGGGTTGCACATGAACGCGACGAGAAAAAACTTCGCAGAAAAGAAGCCCTTGTTGCAAGGCAAAAAGTGCTTTTGTATGGTGTCAACAATTTTGCCGATATTGACGAAGAAAAAGCCAAGAAACTTTCTGAGGATTTGGATCATCTTGACGGACTTAAACTTTCTGTTCAACACTGCGAAGAGGTGATGGCAGAAAACGCAGAAAGATATCCTCTTCTTGAAAAGATGTATGGCGTGCTGAGTCAACGAAATGAAGAACTGAAAAACGATATTGAAACATACAAAAAAGAAATTGCAAGACTTGAAGCAGAGGGCGAAGAAGAATAACAAAATTTTCCAATTTTTGCTTGCAGATAAAAAATGTTTTTCTTGAATTTAAAAGAAAAATTACTTAATTAAAAATAAAAAAATGACAAAAAACCCGCATTTTTGCGGGTTTTTTGCGTTTCTAAATGAAATTAAAATATTAATAACGATTTAAACAAGTATTTAAAAAATGCAAAACGCTGAAAAAATGCAATATTAAACAAAGCATAAAAACAACGCATAAAAGAATTAACAAAAATCATAACATCAAATAATGCATAAGAATTTTCGAATAAATAATGCAGAACATGAAAAATATCCTCTAAAATTACATTCTTCAAAATTACATCCTCAAAATAACATGCTAAAATAAAAGAAAAAATTGAAAAAAGACAAATTATTAAAAACAATAAAAAATAGAAACTTTGAAAAAAAGACAATTATGAAAAACAATAAAAAAGTGTAAAATTTGCAATAAAAAATGCATTTTTCATGCATTTCTTTGTTTCCCAATTGTTTGGCAAGGAGCCGACATGGGGTTGTTCTCATTATTCGAACAATCTGTTGTTTGTCGCTCAGGAAATTGGGAGGCAGTGCTCTGCTCGGAGCGAAGTGATGGTTGAGAGTTGGTTGACTGCTTATAGCAAGGTGAAGGTTGAGAGATTGTTGAACGCAGTGAATTGGCATATTTTTGAGATTCAACAAAATGGACGTAATTGTCCAGGATTGGATTGGCTTCTGATGAGTTGACCTGATAACCCAGTTGTGTGAGAACCTTTTGCACTTTCCCTGTCAGCAAGAGAAGATTTTCTGGCTGCGGCAGATTTTGTTGATTGTTGACAGCTTTTGAAAATTCATGCAGTCGCATCGGAGAACTTATATTGCCGTTGTGGTCTCCCCAAAGACATTTTTGGATGCAACTTTGAATTCTTTCACGCTGACCGTGCTCGCGGCCGGTGAGATGATTATCTTGACTGATAAGCGGCAAATTGAAGATGGCGGCTTGGGCAGCGATTTTGGCATCGGCGGTCATGAAAATTCCGTCGTCGTCAAAGAAAAGTCCTTTTTTGGCAAATTCTTTCATAAGTGTGTTGGTCAGCAGATTGAAAGCTTCTCGATATTCTGGGCGAATTTCAAGGACAAGATATATGTTTTTAAGGTGGGATTGGATTACGTCAGAGAAGACTTTGTTGTTTTTGTCAACTTCTTCAAGCACGGCAGGCACAATGCACATCACAAATTTCCCATTGATATTTGCCCTGCCATATCTGACCGCGGAGTGATTGTAGAGATAGTTAAGGTTGCAGTTGAGGCTTCTTTCCTTGTTGCTTTTGAAAGAGTTGTCTCTGAAATATCCGCAAGATATTTTTGCCATATTGATGACGGCACAGGAGTCGAATGCAAGACAGCCCTTCCCCTCGCTTGTTTCCACAAAAGCATAGGCACCAGGATGTTTGTAAATTGCTGGATTCCAATTTCCCCAATTTTTCAAATGCTTTTTATTTGACCAATCTGTGTAATTTTTTGAACCTTTCTTGGAATGTTTCCACCGTCCTGTCTGATTTTTCGACATATATCCACCTCTTTTCTTTTATTTTATTTTAAAACATTTCACGGGGAAAATCAATACCTTCTGTAAAAATTTATGCTTAAATTTTGCAAATTTTAAGAAGTTTAAGTCTTGGATGGGAGCATTCATTTTTGTGAACATCCACGCCATTTTTTATGAGCGGCACCTCCGTTTTTGTCGAAAAAAGTCAGATTTTTGTGCAATTTGTTTTGCTATTATTTTGTTTATTTGATATACTACAAAAGATGGAAAAGTTTTTCACGCAAACCATTGAGCAAACATTTGAGAAGGTGAACTCTTCGGTAGAAGGGCTTTCTCATTCTGAGGCAAAAAAACGTCTGGAAAAGAATGGCAAGAATTTGCTCGCTCAAAAGAAGAGGAAAAGTGCGTTTGTGAAATTTTTGGAGCAGTTTAAGGATGTGCTTATTCTTGTTCTGATTGCGTCCTGCATTGTCAGCGTCATCATTGGGGCAGTTGAAGGCTCTTACAGCGAATTTATCGATGCGGGCATAATTTTGTTTGTTGTGCTTTTCAATGCCATCATTGGCTTTATGCAGGAAAGAAAAAGCGAAAAAGCCATGGAAGCTCTCAAAAATATGACGAAACCGTTTTGCAAAGTTTTGCGAAATGGCCGCTCATGCAGCATAAAAAGCGAGGACCTTGTTGTCGGCGACATCGTGATTTTGGAGGCGGGCGACATTGTCCCTGCCGATTTGAGGCTGATTGAAACAAATTCGCTGAAAATTGAAGAGAGTGCCTTGACGGGCGAGAGTTTGGCGATTGAAAAAGACGCTGCCACTGTGCTTGGCGAGGATGCCGTGCTGGGCGACCGGACAAACATGGCGTTCATGAGCAGCGTCTGCACATATGGCAGAGGGTTGGGCGTTGTTGTTGCCGTGGGCATGGACACCGAAATGGGCAAAATCGCCTCTGCCCTTGCCGAGATGGACGCACCTGTGACGCCGCTCACTAAAAAAATCAAAAAGACCAGCCTTATTATCACGAGTATTGTGCTTGCAGCCTGCCTTGCAGTGTTTATTGTGCAAATTTGCACTGGCAACAGCGTTTTCTCGGCGTTTTCTATGGCGATTGCCATTGCCGTTTGTGCCGTTCCTGAGGGACTGCCAGCGTGCAACACTGTGACGATGAGCATGGGCGTCAAGCGAATGAGCGACGCTCGTGCCATTGTGAAGTCTCTGCCGGCGGTGGAAACTCTTGGAAGCACCGAGGTGATTTGCAGCGATAAGACTGGCACTTTGACGCTGAACAAAATGACGGTGACAAAAGTTTTCTTCTTTGACCAAGCGTGCGATAGTTTGAACGGCAAGCAGAAAGAGGAGTTTGTGGAAGGCAGTGCGGTGGAAAATGTGCTGACGCTGGACGAGGTGGAAAAGGAAAATGAGCTTTCCGACAACAGAAATTTCACCGAACTTCTCAGATGTATGCTGCTTTGCAACGACACAAAAGTGAGGTTCGAGGACGACAAACTTGAAAGCATTGGCGACCCAACCGAAATTGCCCTTGTGCATTATGGCTATAAAATGGGGCTGAACAAGCAAAACTTGGACGGAGAATTTAAGAGGCTGAACGAAATTCCATTTGACAGCGACAGAAAACTTATGACCACTTTCAATTCTGTTGACGGAAAGATTGTGGCATACACTAAGGGTGCCGTGGACAATATCTTAGGCAGGTGCAATCGCGTGCTGGATAATGGCAAAATCCGCCGTCTGACAAATGCCGACCGCGAAAGAATTTTGGCAAAAAACGGCGAGTTTGCCTCAGCCGCACTGCGAAACTTGGCTTTTGCGGCGAAATATGTTGACAAAATTGGAAAGCCGACCTCTCAAAACACAGAATTTGGCCTGTGCTTCTTGGGGCTTGTTGGCATGATTGACCCGCCGCGAGAAGAAGTTAAGGATGCCATCAAAACTTGCAAGAAGGCGGGCATCACCACAATTATGATTACGGGCGACCACAAAGACACCGCGTTTGCGATTGCAAAAGAACTTGGCATCTGCGACCGCGAAAGTGAGGTCATAACCGGAAAAGAACTTGACCAAATTGATGACGAAGAGTTTTGCAAACTGGTGGAGAAATTTCGCGTTTATGCACGCGTTTCGCCGGAGCATAAAGTGCGAATTGTGAAGGCACTTAAAAAGAATGATAAGATTGTTGCCATGACGGGCGACGGGGTGAACGACGCCCCAAGCATTAAGGCGGCAGACATCGGCGTTGGCATGGGCATCACCGGAACGGATGTGACCAAAGAAGCCGCCGATATGATTTTGACGGACGACAACTTTGCCACCATTGTTGGGGCGGTGAAGGAAGGCCGCAGAATTTATGACACACTGCTGAAGATTTTGATGTTCCTGCTTGGCACATCGATTGCAGAACTTATTTTGCTGACAATCATCATGATTGCCTTGCCAAAACCTGGGGCAGACTGGCATTTCTTTACGCCGGCGTTGCTGCTTTGGACAAACTTTGTCAGCGACACTTTTGTCGGACTTGCGTTGGGCTTTGAAAAAGCAAGCAAGCACGTTATGGACCGCCGACCAATCAAAAACACCGGAAGTTTGTTCCGTGGCGACCCCGGGGTGAACATCCTCTGTTCCAGCATTTTTGTGACAGCACTGCTGCTGGTGGAATATTGTGTCATGACATATGTTTTGAAATATAATCCAACCATCGTCACAACCTTTTGCTTCTTGACACTCGTCTTTGCTGAGCTTTGCCACTCATACAATTTGAAGCATCAAACCCAGTCTCTTTTCACAAGCAATCCTTTTGACAACAAATGGCTGAACATCGCCTTCCTTGGCTCCGCACTGCTGACCATCGCCATTGTTGTGCTGCCGCTTGGGTCAATTCAAACGGCAATGGGCGTCTGCCAGTTGAATTGGTGGCAATGCCTGATTGCAATAGGCGGAGGCTTCCTGATTATTCCATATTTTGAAATTGTGAAAATTTTTATTCGTGCGTCACTAAAGAGGAACAATTATGGCAAAAAGAGTTAAATCGGGTGTTTTTAATCTGAGTGGAATTTCCATCATCGCATGCGACTGCTTGCAGGCGGTGATATGCATTTTCATTGACCTGTTTTTCGTGTCTCGCATTTTGCACAATGAAATGGCGGCGATGCCCGACAAAATTGTCAGTATTGCACTTTTTTACATTGTTGATTATGCAATGATTATTGTTTTCTATGTCCTTAACGGCTTTTTCATGAAAAAAATCAACAAAAGCATCTTTGTCTCGATTGGCTCAATCTTGCTTGCCGGCACGGTGCTGATGGTTCATCTTTTGCAAAACGATTTGATGACTTTTGTGCCGCTTATTGCTGCCGTGTATGGCATCGCGTGGGGGTTCTTCTCGGCGGGATATAACAGCCTGACTGCAGAGACTATTTCCAGCAAACATCAAGTCAAATTTTTTGCTGTGAAGAGAATTGCTTTCCAATTTGTTTACATAATCTTCCCAATCACACTGGGTTTCATTGCCGACCTCAGCTTTTCATATGTGACTTACATTATGTTTGGCATTGCCGTTTTGCTTGTCATTTTCTCTTTCCTAATTCGTCCGAAAAAATCCATCCAAATGGAATACAATCTGCCAAAATTTACGAAATATATGTATAAAAATCGCAAGCAGACAAAGTCGCTGTGGCTGGTTTATATCCAAAATTTCTTCCGCGGGGCGTCATATGACTGCTTCACAACGCTCATCACCATTTTGGTGATTTTCGTCTTCCAAAAAGATTCCACACTTGGCACATTTCGCTCGATTTTCACCGCATGCTCGCTTGTGGCGATGTTTGTTTATTTGAAATTCTATCGCAAAAAGAGGGCTGTCGCATTCATCACGCCAATCATCTCGCTTGTTGCATGTTCAATTATTGCCATCCTTTGTGCCGCAAATCAGGTGACAATCATCATTTTCTATGCAATTTATTCCTCTTTGAACGTTGTCATGATGTCAATTTCGGACAGCAGGCGTGCTGGCGTTGTCCGCGTGCTGTCGCTGCACTCACACATTTTGGAAAGCAACACTCTGGCGGAAGTTTTCTTGGAGACGGGCAGAATTGTTGGCTCAGTCGTGCTTCTTCTTGCCGGCGTATTTGACTCTCTCATGGGCGGAGGCACCCTTTTCCTCATGATTTCCCTCGCGATTGTGTGCCTGTTCTTTGTCCTTTATGGTGTTTCGCTCATCTTTTTGGAAAAAGAACTTATCAAACAAGACGAGGAATTTCGAAATGCTCACTTGGCTGAGAATATTGAGAAGACCGAAGAATGAAAAAACTGCACTTAGGGCTTGTTTTGTTGCAAGCAACAAAAGCTTCGCTTGACGTTTGTTTTTTCATTCCGCGACCAAACGCAAGTCGCACGAAGTTTATGGGCTGTCTAAATCGCTTGATGTTTTCGACAAGAGGCGTGCAACAAAACGACGAATTTGGCTTTACTTTTTTTGCAAGATATGTTAAAATCTCTTTCGATTGAAATTCCGCGTCGCAACGGATGCTGCAATTTGGCTGCGTCTGGGCAAAAAGTGGGACAATTTAAGGAGATTTTTTTATGATTATTGACATTCAAAAAGAAAAACTTGGCAACATCAAGGCTGACTTCTCTTTCATCAAGGAGTGTCTTTGACCCGGCTGGGCAAGAAGAAAAATTGGAGCAGTTGAAAGCCGAACAACTTTCGGACGGCTTTTTCAATGATGCAAAACGCGTGTCGAAGGTCGGCCGCGAGGTGAAACTGTGCGAATATAAGATTGAAAAGGTGAAAAAGTTGCAGGCGGAAATTGACAACTGTGACGCCAGCATTGAGATTTTGGAAGAGGTGGATGATGAATCCATTTTTGACGAACTTTGTGCCACCTTGGAAAATCTTGAAAAGGAAATTGAAGCGGCGAAACTGGAAACTCTGCTGTCTGGAAAATATGACAACTACAATGCCATTCTGACCTTGCACGCCGGGGCTGGCGGAACGGAGGCTCAGGATTGGACGGACATGCTCTATCGCATGTATTCCATGTATGCAGAGAAAAATGGCTTCAAAATTAAGGTTCTGGACGTGCTTGACGGCGAAGAAGCAGGGCTGAAAAGCATTTCTTTTCTTGTTTCTGGCGAGTTTGCATATGGCTATTTGAAGGCGGAAAAAGGCGTGCATAGACTTGTGAGAATTTCTCCGTTCGACGCCAACGCCCGTCGTCACACAAGCTTTGCCAGTCTTGAAGTTATGCCAGAAATCGAGGATGCACCGGACATCGTCATCCGTCCGGAGGATTTGAAAGTTGACACCTTCCGCAGTTCTGGGGCGGGCGGGCAGCACGTCAACAAAACGGAGAGTGCCATCCGCATCACGCACATCCCTTCCGGCATTATTGTGGCGTGCCAGACAGAGCGTTCGCAGGTGCAGAACCGCGAAACCGCCATGAAAATGCTTTATTCCAAACTTGTTGAGAAGCAAGAATTGGAGGAAATGGAAAAACTGGCATCCATCCGCGGGGACGTTAAGAAAATTGAGTGGGGCAGCCAAATTCGCTCTTATGTTTTCTGCCCTTACACGCTTGTGAAAGACCACCGCACCAATTTTGAAACCAGCGACATTCAGGCGGTCATGAACGGCGACATCCAAGCCTTTATCAATGAATATCTGAAACGCACCAGTGTGAAAGGATAAGAAAAGATGCACATGTTGCCATTCAGCACGGCGATGAATCTTGGCAAATTAAGAAATCTTGTATTTCCTGCGTGGCAGAAATTTTTCATTCCACTTTTCATTCATTCAGAATGAGACAAAAAAAGGAAAAGGATATGGACTATTTTGAAATTGCAAAAGAGAAATTTGAAAATCTTAGGACAAAGGAAGACGTCCTTATTCTTTCCGTGGAAAGCTCTTGTGACGAAACGTCCATCGCCCTTGTTAAAAACGGACGGCAGGTGCTGGCGAACATTGTGTCGTCTCAGATTGACATTCACAAGCTTTTTGGCGGCGTGGTGCCAGAGGTGGCATCGCGAAACCATATCAAAAACATCACCGGCGTGCTGGATGAGGCCCTTGCTGCAAGCGGAAAATCGTTGCAGGACGTGGATGCGGTGGCGGTCACATATGGAGCGGGGCTTGTTGGGGCACTTTTGGTGGGCGTGAACTTTGCAAAAACGCTTGCATATGCCCTGAAGGTGCCGCTTATTGCTGTCAGCCATGTGCATGGGCATATTGGGGCGAATTATATCTCGCACCAAGACTTGGAACCGCCATTTTTGTGCCTTATGGTCAGCGGGGGTCACACCGCCATTGTGGAAGTGAAGGATTTTTGTGATTTCCATGTGCTTGGAAGCACAATGGACGACAGCGTGGGCGAATGCTTTGACAAGGTCGCTCGCGTGCTGGGGCTTTCCTATCCGGGCGGCCCTAACATTGAAAAACTGGCAAAAACCGGCAAAAATTCTGTGAAATTCAACTATTCCTGTCCGCTTGGCGGCAGTCTTGACTTCTCGTTCAGCGGACTGAAAACGGCGGTTGTCAATTTTGTGCATACAAAAGAGCAGAAGGGCGAAGATTTTTCAAAGGCGGACGTCGCAAATTCTTTCCAAGAACTTGCCGTGGACGAGCTTGCTCAGAAAACCGCCTTGGCACTCAAAAAAACGGGCATGAAAAAGCTCGTGATTGCGGGCGGCGTGGGTGCAAATGGCAGACTGAGAGAAAGACTTGCCAGCGATTGCGAAAAACTTGGGGCAAAAATGTATGCTCCCGACCTTAAATATTGCACAGACAACGCTGCCATGATTGGCTCGATTGCATATTATTACATTCGCTCTGGCAAGGGCCTTGCCGATTTAACTCTCACCGCTGTGCCGACAGTGAGAATTGACGGATGAAAATATTGCCAGCCAACAATGTGGGATATGAAAAAACATAAAACATCATTACGTTGATTTAAAAGCTGATTTAAAAAGAAACAAAAATAGAACAACATTTAAGGAGAAAAACATGGAACTTTTGGCACCGGCTGGCAATTTTGAAAAATTTTTGACCGCACTTCACTTTGGGGCGGACGCGATTTATCTTGCGGGCGGAAGATTTGGGCTTAGAGCGTTTGCTGGCAACTTTTCTGATGAAGAAATTGTTTTGGCGGTGAAAATGGCACATGAAAAGGGTAAAAAGGTTTTTGTCACGCTTAACATCATTGCCAAGGACAAAGATTTTGAGGGCTTGGGTGATTATCTGAATTTTCTCGTGCAGGCGAAGGTGGACGCGGTGATTGTTGCGGATGTTGGCATGCTTTGCTATGTGCGAAAAAACGCCCCGACATTGGATGTGCATGTCAGCACGCAGGCGAACATAATCAATTCCTATGCCGCCAATCTCATGGTTGAGCTCGGGGCGAAAAGATTGATTCTGGCACGCGAACTTTCGCTTAAAGAAGTGGCAGAAATTCGCAAAAATGTGCCAAAAAGCGTTGAAATTGAGGTTTTTGTGCATGGGGCAATGTGCATGGCATATTCTGGCAGATGTTTGCTTTCAAATTATCTCACTGGTCGCGACAGCAATCACGGCGAGTGTGTGCAGGCGTGCAGATGGAAATATATGGTGCGGGAAGTCAGCCGCGAGGACGAGCTGGAAGTGCAGGAGGATGAACGCGGAAGTTACATCTTCAACTCCAAAGATTTGAACATGCTTGAACACTTGCAAGAACTTAAAGACATCGGCGTGAACAGCGTGAAAATTGAGGGACGCATGAAGAGTGCCTACTATGTTGCAACCGTTGTGAATGCCTATCGCCAGGCTCTTGATATGTTGCCACAAAAGCCGACAAAAGAACTGTGCGAAGAACTTAACAAGGCAAGCCACCGACGCTACACCACAGGATTTTATTATGGCGACGAGCAAAAACAATTTGTCGGCGACAGCATGCCGGTGCAGGAGAGTGAATTTATGGCACTGGTCACGCGGGACGGTGACGGAAAAACTGTGGAAGTGGAAATGCGAAACAAATTTTCTGTGGGCGACACCTTGGAAATTTTAAGCCCAGATAAGAAGTGTTTCAACAAAAAAATTACCGTCAAAAAAATAATCAATTCTGCCGGTGAAGACGTGGAAAGTGCAAAAGTTGTGCAAGAAAAAGTGACAATTCCATGCACGCTCCCATTGAAGCAGGGCGACATTTTAAGAAAATAAAAATTGACAAAAAACCGCCGTTTTTGGCGTTTTTTTAATATTAATTAAATTTCAATGTTTTTTTTGATGCTTTTTCTTTAAATTAAATGCAAATGATTTGAAAAATACTTAAACTGCAAAATTGCAAAATAACGACTAAAAAAGAAAAAATTTGAAAAAGATTGCATAGTTGCAAAAACGAAAGAACAAAATCACAAAAAAATGCTCAAAAGTTGCACAAAAAATTGTAAATGAAGAGCAAAAAAATAAAAATCTCTCATTTTATTTTTCAAATAAAAATTGTGATTTTTTGTGCATATTTCTCTTGTTTTTTTATGTTTTTTTTGATATAATCTTATAGAATTTTCACAAGAATTTAAAGAGGTTTTGAAATGATTACAGATTCAGAAATTAAAGAAAAATGGTTTAAGTTTTTTGAAAAACACGGCTTCAAGAGGATTGAAAACGCATCCATCATTCCGGAAAATGACCCAACGGTGCTTTTCACAACCGCGGGCATGCATCCGCTGGTGCCATATCTTTTGGGTGAAAAACATCCTGCCGGCAACCGCTTGTGCAATGTGCAAAGATGCATCCGCACGGGCGACATTGATGAGGTCGGCGACGATGCACATCTCACATGTTTTGAAATGCTTGGAAATTGGTTTTTGGGGGACTGCCCTAAGGAAGAGATGATTGCTCTTTCTTTCGAATTTTTGACAAGCAAAGAATATCTTGGCATTCCAAAAGAACGTCTTGCAGCAAGTGTGTTTGCTGGGGATGAAACTGCCCCGAAGGATGAGGTGGCATATAGTGCTTGGAAGAAATGCGGAGTGGAGAATGTTTTTTATCTTTCAAAAGAGCATAACTGGTGGGGGCTTGGTGCCGGCACTGGTCCTTGCGGCCCTGACAGCGAAATGTTCTACGACACGGGCAAGCCAAAGTGCAGCCCAAATTGCAACCCTTCTTGCGACTGCGGAAAATATTTGGAAATTTGGAACGATGTTTTCATGCAATATAAGGTGGAAAAGGCGGGCGAAAAGGCTGTTCCGCTTGCAAGGCCAAACATTGACACGGGGCTGGGACTGGAACGAGCAGTATGTGTGCTGAACGGCGTTAAAAGTGTGTATGACAGCGGCGTTTTCAAAGACGTGGTTGACTTTATTGGCACAAAAGCTGCCGAAAAATATGACTCGTCCGAAAAAGCAAAACGCTCTTATCGCATCATCACTGACCACCTTCGCACATCCATGTTCATTTTGGGTGACTTGCGAGGCGTTGTGCCATCAAATGTGGGGCAAGGATATGTGCTTAGAAGGCTGATTCGCAGGGCGGTGAACTGTGCACGCAACATCGGGCTGGACACAAAATATTTTGCCGACATCATTGACATTTTTGTGGACAAGCACGGGGTGGACTATCCAGACATCGCCGGCAATCGCCAATTTGTGAAGGATGAACTTTCAAAAGAGGTGGAAAAATTTTCAAAAGCACTTGAAGAAGGGCATAAAGAATTTGAAAAAGTGATTTTTGGAATTGAAAGACACAAGCAGTTTGCTGCTCAGAGCGGCGAGGTTGTGGAAAATGTCATTTCCGGAAAGGCATGTTTCAGGCTTTATGACACCTTCGGTTTTCCGTTTGAACTTACAAAAGAGTTGGCCAAGGAACGCGGCTATGATGTGGACGAGGCGGGCTTCCACGCGGCGTTTGAAGAGCATCAAGAAAAAAGCCGCACGGCTTCTGCAGGGACTTTCAAGGGCGGGCTTGCAGACAACAGTTATGAAAGTGCAAAATTGCACACTGCAACACATTTGATTATGGCAGGTCTAAGAAAAATGTTTGGGCCGCAAGTTATGCAAAAAGGCTCCAACATCACTCCAGAACGCCTTCGCATCGACTTCAATCTCGACCACAAGATGACGCCAGAAGAAATTGCTGAGGTTGAGAAATTTGTCAACGACGCAATTTCAAGGCAACTTGATGTCACTTGTCAGGAGATGAGCGTGAAAGAGGCTAAGGCGAGCGGAGCGGTTGGCGTTTTTGAAAATAAATATGGCGACGTGGTGAAGGTTTATTCTGTGGGGGATGTCTCCAAAGAGATTTGCGGCGGCCCGCATGCCAAAAACACCCGAGATTTGCACCATCTTAAAATTGTCAAAGAGGAAAGTTCGTCCGCCGGCATTCGAAGAATCAAGGCCGTGCTGGATTGACGGGAATATATTGACTTTTGCCCGAAAGAGTGTTATAATTTTTATGTAAGGGCTAGATTATGGCTGGGCGTGAAAATTTTCATCGTTTGCAGGTGAAAAATTTTGTCCATTTTGCTTGAAATTCAAAAATTTGCTGCCTATAATTTAAATAAACCTGCGGCGTTTTTAAAAGGAGGTCACGATGGCACAAGGTGGAATTAAGAAAGGCTTTTTCTTCTACTTTGGTCTGTTTGTGCTTTTACTGATTGCAATTTTCTGCATCTGTTTGGTTGTGATGATGTTCAATCCTGGCTCGACTGTGCTTTGGATGCAATATTTCACTGACAACTCCACTTTTCAGGTTGTCAAAACAACGGATGATTTGAAGCAGGATATTGATTGGAAAAGCGTCACCAATTTGGAAATTTCATGTAATTATGCCAATGTGATTGTGGAACGAAATTCGGATGGCGGCTTGCAAAAATACGGCGAAGAGGGCTATGACCGAGACGGGGTGTATATCGTCAACAACTCCAAAGGCTTCACAACTGCCGCTGCGGCAAAACACTTTTCATATAAGGCATATTGGAAGGATTCTTGGCTGAAAATTGAAATTGAAGAGCCAACGGGATTTATATATTTTGCCAAGGATGTCAAGGTTGTGCTGCACGCAACAACCTCCCAAACAGCAACAAACGCTGCCAACTGGAATTTTGATAAAATGACCATTCGCGTTAAGACGGCTGATGGCAGCATCAATGTTGGCGGGTCCGACACTGACAAGGCAGAGGACATCAAGCCGTCAGCACTTATTCTTGAAACACAAAGCGGAAACATTTCTTTGTCAAGCAAATGTGACACAACAAATCTTAAAACCTTCAATCTCAAAACTGTGAGTGGCACCATTTCTTCCGCAAGGTCGGTCAACTATGGCGAGGGGCAGAACACAGGAATTGCACTCAGCTGTGACGCAACGATTTCCATCAACGGACGCGGAAAACTTGATTGCAAAGCGATATTCGCTCCAAGCAACAAAGTTTATCTCACATGCGAGAGTGGTAAGTGGGACATTGATTATATCAATGCGACTGACATAAACTGCGTCAACTGCGTGGACGGGAACTATCTTTTCAATAAGGTGGTTGGACAGTTTTTCATGAATTCGCCAGACAGCATCTCTTCGCCAAATTTGAGAATCAGCAATTTGGAAGGAAATTTGGTTGTTGATATCAATGAAGAGGGGCATCCGGACATCGAGGTTGGCGAGGTGACCGGAAGCGTGACAATGACAGCCGACCGCGGCAACTTGAAAGTGAAGAAGGCTCATGGTGCTGTTGTTGTAATCAGCAATGGCAATTTGGCGGTGGATGTCACAATGGCTCAGGATGCACATGACGTAATTTCCATCAAAACAGCAAGTGGCAATGTCAATCTCAACTTCCTTGGCACTGTTTCTGGCTCATATCTCGGCACTGGCTTGCAGACAATCCCTGGGGTGAGCATTGTTACAAATTCCAATGTCACCATAAACATCACAAGTGCAGCAAAATTCATCGCGGACATGTATCTCAATGACGACGAAATCACTCCAACAAAAACCAGAGTTGAGGACGACAAAATTTCCATCAACATTGGTCAAGAAATGCTGGAAGGCAACACCAAAAATCCGCTTAAAGTCAATCAAAGCGAATCCGGCACAAATGGTGCAATGGAAATTATCACCAACGGCCGCATTTATTTCAATCTTAAAACGGCACAGGACCTTGCAGCATAAGAATTGACTTTCTTAATTTAAAAATTACGCAAAAAACCCGCATTTTTTGCGTTTTTTTATTCACAAAATTATTTTTGCATGCATTTTTATGCCCAGATTATTGCATTTTATTTTTCCAATATTGCATGTTGAGAGTTTGAAAAGTTTGTTGTTTCAAATTTTTCCTTGTGTGCGTGCGGAGAGAATTTTTCCAGTGCAGAAGTGAATTCATTTCCAATTTTTTTCCACTTGTGCTAAAATGTTTGCAAGAGGTGAAAAATGGTTGCTGTGTATGTTTTGTTGGCTGTGGCAATTCTTTTAAGCGGGGCAAGCGTGCTTTTGGCACTCAGAAAATCTAAATCCGATGGCATTTCGGACAGAGACAAAAGTGATATCGCTCAAAGTTTTCGCAATGATATGGATTTTTTGAGCAAAAATTTGAGCGAGATTCAGCGGGTGAGCAATGATGCCATTTTGCAAAATATTCGCACCTTTCAAGAGAGCCTTTCGGGGCACTCTCAGGCACTTGAAAAACGCATTTTGGAGCTTACAAAACAGTTGGACGAGCGAATGCAGCAGAGCAGCAAGATGCAGGAAGAAAAGTTGGAAGCGATTCGACTTTCAAACGAGCGTCACATGCGTGCCTTGCAGGAGGACAACAGCCGTCAACTTGACAAAATGCGTGAGACGGTGGATGAAAAACTTTCCAAGACCATCAACGAGCGTTTTGAGCAAAGTTTTAAGGTGCTTTCCAATCAACTTGAAAGCGTTTACAAAAGTTTGGGCGAAATGCAAAACATCGCCAGCGACGTTGGCAGCCTGACCAAAATGCTTTCAAATGTCAAAACCACGGGAGTGTTCGGCGAAATTCAACTTGGGGCAATTTTCGACCAACTTTTGACAAAGGACCAATATGAAACAAATTTTGTCACCGGCGAGGGGCGAGAGCCTGTTGAGTTTGCCATCAAATTGCCGGGGCAGGCGGATGGCGAATTTGTCTATTTGCCAGTGGACAGCAAATTTCCTTACACCATTTTCAGCGACTTGCAAGCTGCATACGAGGCGAACGATTTTGACGGCGTGAAGCTTAAAAAAGAACAACTTAAAAGCAAAATCAAAAGCATGGCACGCGACATCAACACGAAATACATATGCCCGCCAAAATCAACCAATTTTGCCATCATGTTTTTGCCGATTGAGGGACTTTATAGCGAGGTCGCAAAGATGGGGCTGATTGAAGAACTGCAAAACACCTACAACGTCACAATCGCGGGCCCGACAACGATGAGTGCACTTCTTAACAGCCTGCAAATGGGATTCAAGACTTTGGCAATTCAGAAAAAGTCCGGCGAAGTCTGGAAAATTTTGGGTGCGGTCAGGACGGAATTTGAAAGATTCAACGGCATTGTCGAAAAAATTCGCGGTCAGTTTGAAAAGACGAGCAAAGAATTTGACAGTCTTGTTGGCACGCGTGCCAGGCTTATTGCCAGCAAACTTCGCTCTGTTGACAGGCTTGATGCGAAGTCTTCCAACGACATTCTTGGGATTGAGGATGTTCAAGAGGACGAGGGTTGAACAATAATGCAAATCTATGGGTAGGCTGCACATTGTTTGCAAGAAAACTTTAAATTGAGAGAACAAAACTTTTAATCTAAAACACAAAAAATAGATGTCTTAGTTTGAAGCATAAAACTGATGAAAACACAACTTGCAGTGAAATTGCCTCAGTTTGAAATAAAAAAAGCGAACCTAAATTTTGTTAAAAATTTATGATTCGCTGCCCATTGAATTTTTCTTGTTAATTCTGTCTTGATACTTTTTCAAAGCCAAGTCAAGGCACTCTTTTGCGTCTATCTGCACTTCATTTGCTAGCGACAAAAGACAATACAAAACATCGCCAAATTCCATTTCAAAATCTTGTGTAAGCTCAAAGTCTTTTGTGCCATAATTGGAATTTTTGAGATATTCCTTTGCAAGCTCGCCCATTTCACTTTGAGTGTCCAGGATTCTGGCATAAACTGGCATCGGTTTTTTGTGTGCATTTTTGAGTGAAACATCATTAAATTTTCTCACACTTTTTTGCATCGCAACACCTTTTTGGAGCGGAAGACGGGAATCGAACCCGCGACCTTTGCCTTGGCAAGGCAACGCTATACCTCTAAGCCACTTCCGCACAATTTTGCTGCAAAGAACAAGTTCAAGTGCTTTGTAAGTTTTTTATGCAGGCATCTTTTCAAATGCTCTAATAATATACCAAATTAAACGAGAAAAATCAAGCGTTTTTCATAACTTTTTAAAAATTTTTGATTATTGTCGCAAGAAAGTGCAGTTTTTCATAAAAATAATTGACAAACTTTTCAAAATATGATATATTGGATGTGTTCCGCAAGTGGTACCATCGCCAAGAGGTAAGGCAAAGGTCTGCAAAACCTTTATTCCCCGGTCCGAATCCGGGTGGTACCTCCACAATTTCCCCAAAGGCGTTCTTTGGGGAAATTTAAGTTATGAGGGGCGGACAAGTCTTTTCCCAAAAAACATGCATAAGCTGTACATCTTAAAATGGGTCCCCGAAACTGCTTGACATTTTTGTGAGAGAGGAGCAATCAAACGATACTCTTGTGGCAAAAATGAGTCCAAGCGAATAAGGGAGCCTTCAGAAGCAAAAGAAGCAGGAGTATATCCTAAAATGGGGTCCCCGAAAATGCTTTACATTTTTGGGGAGGAGGAGCAATCAAACGATAAGGCGATGTTTTTTGCCCTTGTGGCAAAAATGAGCAAGAGTGCAGATTGCGACATGGGCCGGCGTGGCGGAATGGCAGACGCATGGGACTTAAAATCTTGTGCGTTTCCACTAAAAAACTTAATCAATGCGAGTGTGGCGGAATGGCAGACGCACGGGACTTAAAATCCCGAGGTAGCAATACCGTGTGGGTTCGACTCCCACCACTCGCACCAATAAGAGCAAGAAAATACCGACAATTCGGTATTTTTTTATAACAATTTTGTTTTTAAATCCCTTCTAACAATTTTCCAGCGAAAATAAAATTTCACTTTTCTTGTCAGCAAAGGGTTGATTGTTCAAAAAAAAGATTGATAAAATATGTTATCAATCCTAAATTTAATTTTTATTAATCCATAGAGATATTGTGTTGATTTTGTCCGACAAAGCAATTTGAAGCATTTTCCGTAAAAACTTGTTTCGCCACATTGATTGAATTTTTTAGATGTTCTTGAACTTCTGCTTTCGCCTTATCCTCGTTGCCTTCATACATTTTTAGATACAAATTTTTCAAGGCCGATTCAAAAGTCAGGCGGGTGATTGGTTTGGAAATTTGTCCGTGTTTTTGCACAACATCTGGCACATATTTGCCATTTTTCAAATTTTTGGCAAGTTTAGCCGCTTCTTTTTCTTCGTCATCGTAAACTTTTGTTCGGTCTATATCATGCTCTGTTTGAACAAAGTGCTCACCGGATATATTTAGAACATCCTTCACAGGATAACAGCACATAGCAAAACTATGCTCTTTGCTGTCCCACGTGGCGTCATTGAGATAGTCTCCACAAATTTTATATTTTTCATCATTTAATGTAATCAAACATAGTCTATGTTTTTCGGTATCACCATATTTTTTATAAATACTGAGATCGCTTTTAAAATGAGGATATTCTTTGATCTCTTCTTCAAACTTTTTAATTTGCTCAGGGTCAGGGTCGGTATGAATAGAGCAATCGACATATTCGCAAGAAAGTCCCGGCATATCCAGTTTGTCAATAATAGCCTTTGTCAATGAACTTCTGCCAGCACAAACAAGTCCTTCCCCGGTGTAAGCACCCATAATTGTCGCACTGGTATTGCGATCTAAATGCCCATTGCCTGAGCCAACAATGTTTGCAACGTATTCATGTATATAAAGCATAGTTTCGTATGGTGTCAACTCTAATCTTTTAATTTCTTCCACGACATCATTTAGTTTTTCGTTTGCTTCTATAACTTGATGTAAATTCAAAAGGGATTTTTCACTGTTATATGAGAGATACTCATCTACAATCTCATCACAAAAATACATTTTTACATTTTTAGTTTCTGCTAAAAAATTATTTAATTCAACAAGTTGTTTAGTTTCCTGTTGTGTATAAATATATGGCTTATCATTTGAATCGGCTTCATTTACATTCCCATCCACAATAAGTCTTATTTTACCATCATGAGATAGAATTTGAACAAAGGTTTTTATTTTTTCAAAGTTGTTAAATAAAACTTCTTTATTTAACACAAGATCGGCTTGTCCACGATATACAAGGTCATTGGCAATTTCTTCTTTTATTGTTTGGTCTTTTTCGAAATCACCGGAAAGTCTTATCATAATACACCTCCATGGAATATAAAATATAATACCATAAACAAGTTTTCTTGTCAACGGAAGTGTAGAATCAAGAAAAAAAACAAAAAAATTAAAAAAAATTTTTAAAAAAGTATTGACAAAAGAAAAAAGATGTGATAAGATATGGCCATAAAAAGGGAGTAGTTTCCACAGCCGGAAGTGGTTGCAGGGCGTCAATTCGAACTTTTGTTCCGCTTTGCAAGAGCAGAGAAAATGCTTTAACAAGACTTTTTGAAGAAATTCAGAAAGTCTTGTTTTTTTGTCTTTCTGAATAAAAAAATCAAAAAGGAGAGAAAAATGAAAACAATTTCAAAAAAAATTATGGTGCTTTCGCTTGCAGGCTTAATGTTTGGTGCGGCTGCAGGATTGACAGGATGTGACGATAGGGAAAAAACAGTCTCTGGAGCCGCGATCTATTCGACAACAAGCCTATCGAACGCATATATCGTTGTAAGCGAAAACGGCGTCGAAACTTTGCATAAAGGCGATTTGATTGAAAGAGCATGGGGACCATCAATTGTTGCGATGACACCGATTTTAGAATTCAACTGTGGAAAGGAGTTGCAAACTTATCAATTTGTCGCATATCCACAAGGTTGCCCAGCAGAAGACAAATATGACGAAATTTGCGATTGTGCACGCGAAACAACATTACAATCGCAAGAAAATGACCAAAACCAAAGCACAAAAAACACAAATCTGCATTTGCAACAGGAAGAGCACTTTAAAAATTAAAGGAAAAAATTTAAAAAAGGAGAAAAAAATGGTTTATTTTCATCACTATCATCACTATTATGGCAATGGGCCAGTACCTACATGGGTCATGTTGACCTTATCGGGTGCTTTGCTTATTAGCGGTGGAACACTCACTGGAGCGCTTATTTACTCCAACAATCAAACAAAAGAATCAATGGAAAAACTAAATACAAAGATTGAGAGAGACTTGGATGTTGACTCTTTCAGCACACAAAATGTAATTTTCGATAAAACAAATGAGAATTATGTGATAAGAATTGCGGGATCATCCAAAGAAGCGTCATATTTGACAGCCGATTATAAGGTCAGCGAACAAGATTTTTATGATATCAAGCCAAACAAAAGTGACTTTACTAAAATTAAAGGAGAAAACTATATCTTTATTGACAAGTTGTTGGATATTCTTTATCGAAGTGAATTTTTAGGAAAAGAAGCGGAAGAACTCGCACTTATAAACAATGGAGAGTTAGTACTAAATCTTTCAAAACCTTACACGGATGAAGAAACAAATTCAATGAAGTATAACTTGACTATTGCAAAACTTCATGACAACGATTTGAAGTTGGGGACATTTGTTGTTTCTGCTCCACTTGATGAACAGCTGAAAGAAAATCCAAAATCAATCTACGCTATGCCAAGTGAGAAAGTTGAAGTTGAAAAAGTGGAAGTAAAAACCTATAAAAATGTGTCTCATGTTGAAATGCATGATGACTATACATTGATTGTTTAAAAAATATTGCTTTTTTATTAAATTTTTGATTTATTTAGAAAAAACACCATATAGGTGTTTTTTCTATTGTTGTCGTTTAAAAAATTATTGTTTATCAAGAATTGTGTCGCCAAGGGAAATTTTCTATAAATTCATCTTCACTTATAAATTTCATCGTCGCTTAGAAATTCGTTGTAGCCTTTCTCAAATTGCACCTGAGATGTTGGGTCAAGTTTAAACAAAAGCCCAAAAAGTTGACCGACGTGAAGCTTCTCCTCGTTCACAATGTCGGTGATGGTCGCTCTGGCGGCGGGGTCGGTTGTGGCGTGAAGGTGGGTTTCATATTGGATGATGGCATCCAGTTCTCCAATGATGTCCGCACGGGCATTTTGAATGGTCAGGAAAGTGTTGCCTTCGCCATAAGGCTCGTTGCCCTCAAAATAATTTCCGCCGCCCTGCACATTCACATGCTGTCGGGCAGAATTTGGCTGGCTTTGCGAATTGTCGAAAAATGTTTGCATATTAACGCTCCTTTCAGGTTTTTATATGCCAAAATTACCCGTAGTGTGAAAAGTGTTCAGACGGCATAATCACCTGTAAAAAAAACAGACGACGCCTTGCCAGTTGTGAAATGTTAATGCAACATTTCCCGCTGTGGGAGGAGTGGAAATAGTCTGCTTTTCAGTGCCAGTCAATCGGCGTTTTGCCGTGATCGACAAGAAAGCTGTTGGCTTTTGAAAAGTGCTTGCAGCCGAAAAATCCGCGATACGCCGAAAGCGGGCTTGGGTGAGGGGCCTTCAAAACAAGATGCTGCGGGGCAATTTGTGGGGCGAAGGCCTGGGCGTTGGAACCCCAGAGCATAAACACCAGTGGCTCGGCACGCTGAGAGAGCAAGTCGATGACTTTTTGCGTGAAAATTTCCCAACCTTTGCCGTGGTGGCTGTTGGCTTGCGAGCGTCTCACTGTGAGCGAGGTGTTCAGAAGCAAAACGCCTTGTTTTGCCCAACGCGTCAGATTGCCGCTCTTAATGCAAGTGATGCCAAGGTCGGATTCAATCTCTTTAAAAATGTTGACAAGAGATGGAGGAACTTCCACTCCGTCCTGCACCGAAAAAGCCAGCCCGTGTGCCTGATGCGGCTCGTGATATGGGTCTTGACCGATGATGACCACCTTCACATCCTCAAATTTCACCGCGTTGAGTGCGGCAAAGATGTCCTCCATGGCGGGATAGACGGTGTGGGCGGAATATTCCTGCTCCAAGAATTGTTGCAACTGCTTGAAATAGGGCTTGTCAAATTCTTCGGCAAGTTTTGTTGCCCAGTTTTTTGTGATTCTTATCATATGCATAGTGTATCATTTGAACGTTGGCATTGTCAAGCGTCGGGAGGACAAGGCGGATGTGCAAAAGCCTGATGCCCAGGCGGCACTTGTTTAATAAGAAAAAAGCATGAATCATCATGCTTCGTTGGATATGTGATGAAAACACAGAGCCTTATTTTGCTTTCTTTGCGTTGTCAAGCAATTTTGCAAAGTGTGCTTTTTTTCTGTTGGCAGAGTTTTGATGAATGACATTTTCTCTTCCAGCAGCATCAAGTTTTGAAGAAAGCACTTTGTAAGTTTCTTCCGCTTTTGCAACGTCCTGAGCAAGGTCTTCCTTAAACTTTTTGATGTAAGTTTTAATTTCGGACTTCACAGAGTTGTTCTGCACGCGGCGTTCTCTTTCAATTAACACTCTTTTCTTTGCTGATTTGATGTTTGCCATGAGTTTTCTCCTTGTAAGTTTTGTTTTTTTTCGCATAAAAAAACGCGGTTTTAAGTTAAAACTAGCTCATTATATCACACGTTTTGCAAAAAATCAAGTGAAAATGGAAGATTTTCTTGTTTTCTTCACGCTTTTTTTTCAAAAAAGTGGGCAAGCAGTGATTTTTTGTCGCCTTTTTGTCCAAAATCTTTGCATGAGTGATTTGATTGACGAATGCGGTCAGGACTTGACGGCGTGCGGATATGAAGCGGAGGAACTTGGCAAATTTGGGGCGACCTGCCACAAGCTTTTTGTGCAGCCGGCTCATGCCAAGGCGTTGGGCTTTGAGAGGGGGCATTATTTCATCCTCAACGCTCCACTTTTGCCGCTTATGATGCAAGAGCATGAAAAACTTCTTAAAGACGCTCTGCTTTGCCGGCTTTCCTTCTTACTGAAACAAAACAAAATCAAAAAGAATGGAAGAATTTTGTTTGTCGGCATTGGGAACCCTCAGGTGCCGGCGGACAGTTTTGGCGTTCGCGTTGTGGAAAAAATTGGAATTTCGCCTTTCAGGAAAAACAATCGGCGATTTAAACTTATGCCAAATGTGTTTGTCAACACCGGGCTGAACGCATATGACATCATCCGCCTGGTGGTGGAGGCTTTTGACATCTCCGCCGTGCTGCTTTTTGACAGCCTCGCAACAGCCAAATTATCGCGGCTGGGATGCTCAATTCAATTTAACGATGCGGGGTTGACACCGGGCAGTGCCATGCACAACTTTGGCGTGCCAATCAATCGACAGTCGCTTAATGTGCCGTGCATCGCATTGGGCGTGCCGATGATGATTTCTTCCAAAGACCTGGGCGAAAAGCGGGAGATTGTTTTGACTGACAAAGGCGTGGAAGAGCAACTTGAATTTTTATCCAACCTCATTGCCCAAGTCTTGGACGAGGTGTTGTGACCTGTCATTCTGAGCGGAGCGAAGAATCTCGTTAAGCAAAAAAAATAAATTGATGTTGAATTTTGTCAGTTTTGGCTCAAAGCGGGCAGTCCTGCATATATTATTTCAGTATGAAAAATGTGCTTTTGATTGACAGCGGAAGTGGCGGCGTAAACATTCTGAAAGAATGTGTGAGGGTGTGTCCGTTTTGCAATTTTCTGCTGTTTTGTGATGACAAAAATTTGCCGTATGGCAGCAAAAGCAAGGAGCAGTTGCAGCAAATTGCCTTCGAAAATTTGAAGATGATTGAGAAGTTTTTCAAATTTGACATCGTGGTCTTGGCGTGCAACACGCTTTCTTGCACCTGCCTTGACAGGCTGCGAGAAGTCTTTCCGCAGATAGTTTTTGTTGGCACCGTGCCGGCAGTCAAACCCGCACTTGAAGAGTTTGTTGCCGAAGATGTTTTGGTGCTTGCAACTGAAACAACGCTGCG
Organism: uncultured Clostridia bacterium; assembly: GCA_947625515.1. Classification (GTDB taxonomy): domain Bacteria; phylum Bacillota; class Clostridia; order Christensenellales; family UBA1242; genus Caccovivens. The sequence goes on along the minus strand of CANQOO010000005.1, from coordinate 45,905 downwards.
GCATAACGCTCTTATTCGCAAAAATCCGTCGCTGCAAAAGTTGGCAATGCCATGGCTGGCAAGCGAAATTGACGCTCATATCGACGAGTTGGAGATGCTTCGCTCACATTTGGAGCAAGAACTGACCGATGTTTTGCAGCAAAAAAGAAAACCAAAGGCGGTGGTGCTGGGCTGCACGCATTACTTGGCGGTGAAGGACATTTTGCAGAACATCTTTGGCGGCGGCGTCAAGTTTTTTGATGGTGCCAATGGGGTTGCACGGCGTCTGAAACACTTTGTGCTTGAAGAGCCGGCGAGCGATGGGACGCAGTGCGAAGAACAAGCGGATGGGGAATGCCCGCCGCAAATTTGCCATGAAAATCCCTCCGAAAAACAGGCGGGCGAGGAGCCGCAGCACACTAAACAGGTGGGCGATGGGACGCAATGCGAGAAACAAGTTGGCGTGGGAGCAACAGAACAGGTGGGGCAGCAATCGGATTTCAACAACTCAGAAAATCAAGGCTATCAAGTTCAAATTATGGTCAGCGGAAATCCAAACACACTGCAATCATTTTGGTGGTGGTATCAAAAAGAATAGGCGTCGCCTATTCTTTTATGTTTTAATATCAATTTATCAAAACTTACAGCATCTTGTTCATCATATTTCTTTCATTTTTAGCCAAAATTTTATCAATTTAATAATAAAAATCAGGTGCTTGCTGGGAAATCATTATTAATGCTTGCTGGAAAATCTTATTAAATCCTATAAATCATTTTTCAACAATCATCACTTATTCGTCGAACAAATTTGCGTTCAGGAAAACTGGCTGACAGGTGATGTTTATGCCAAGTTTTTTCAGGGTCTGCTCTTCGGCGTGCGGGAGGATGTAGGTGCAATGTGCGTCACAGCCTCTCAGTTTGCCAATTTGCTCCATTGCTGAGCGGGCTTTGGCGTTTTTGCCAGTGCAGATTGAAAGTGCCACAAGCACATCGTCCACCGTCAAGACGCTGTTGTTGGAGCCAAGAATTTGGGTGCGATATTTCACGATTGGCAGAAGGATGTCGTCGGTGATGATGTCAAAATCGTCACCCAGCCCAGCCAGCGTTCGCAGGGCGTTCAGCACAACGGCGGCGGAGGCGGAGACGATTTTCTTGGTTTTGCCAGTCACAATTTTTCCGTTTGGAAGTTCCAGTGCCACGCAGGCGAAGCCAGTTGATTTTGATGTGCTTTTTGCGGTGTTTATGATGTCTGCGAGTGCGTTTTGAGCGTCTGCCTCAGCGACAAGAGATTTGTTGCGTTCTAATGTCTCAAAGGTGCATGCACCAAGTTTATAGTCGCACTCGGCACGATAATATCTTCTCAAAACTTCCTTCTTGGCAGCGACGCGGGCAAGATTATCGTCCGTTATGGCACTGGCAATCATGTTGACGCCCATGTCGGTTGGCGACTGATAAATCTCCTTGCCGGTGATTTTGGTCAGTATATTCCGCAGCACTGGATAGACGGCGATGTCGCGATTATAGTTTATGGCAAGTGTGCCGTATGCACTGAAATGGAATGGGTCAATTTGGTTGACATCATATAGGTCTGCGGTGGCGGCCTCATATGCAATGTTGACAGGGTGTTTCAGCGGCAAATTCCAAACAGGAAAAGTTTCAAACTTTGCATATCCCGCCTTCACGCCGTGCTTATATTCGTGATACAACTGGCTCAGGCAGGTGGCAAGTTTTCCGCTGGAAGGTCCCGGAGCGGTCACCACAACAAGCGGGCGGGTGGTTTCAACAAATGGGTTGGCACCATAGCCATCGTCCGACACAATGGTGTCCACGTCGTTTGGGTATCCCTTGGTGTAGCGGTGGAAAAAGACGCGTTCGCCGCGTTGCTCCAACTTCTTGCCAAATTTCTGAGCACTTGGCTGCCCTTTGAAAAGCGTGATGACGAAAGCGGAGACATAAAGCCCAAGCCCACGCATGTTGTCCACAAGACGCAAAACTTCGTCGGCATATGAAAGCCCAAGGTCAGCACGAATTTTGTTCTTTTCTATGTCGTTTGAGCTTATGCAAAAAATGATTTCAACCTTGTCTTTCATTTTTTGAAGAAGCTTGATTTTGATGTTTGGGTCATATCCGGGCAGCACACGGGCGGCATGCAGGTCATCGAAAATCTTGCCGCCAAACTCGACATACAACTTATTGTGAAATTTTTTGATTCTCTTGTTGATGTTCTCGCTTTGCAGTTTGAGATATAGGTCGTTGTCAAAGCAGATTTTGGAGTTTGCATTTTCTTGGGTTTTTGTGTTCGTCCTGCCACTGCATTTTTTTGAAGATGCTTCGCTGCTGCATGCCTTTGCGTTCGTCTTGCAGTTGCGAGATTTTTCTTTGCCGCTGCTCGTTTTGGAATTTTCATTGCAGCTGCACGCTGCGGATTTTTTTGCTGATTTGCTGGATGTTGTGCCACAAGCTTTTGCTGATTTTGCTTTCAAGCCGCTCTTTTTTGCTTTTGTGACATTGGTTTTTGTTGAAGTTTCTTTCATTTTTTCACCTCTTTAGATTTTTATCACTTTTTTTTGTGTGATTTGATGATTTGATAATATCGCTTTTCAGCTTGCTCGACGATCTCATCCCAAGTTTTGAAAAGTGTTTTTTCGGCGTTTATGCAAACTTGCTTATATTTTTGCTCATCGTTGAAAATCTCTACAATTTTGTCCGCAAATGCAGCTGGGTCATTTTTGCCGACATATCCGTTCACGCCGTCCTTCACGCTGGACGCGGTGATGGCACCCTCCACAAAAATTGTAGGCGTTCCGAAAGCGGCGGCTTCATTTTTGACAATGGCGTCGCAGTCATAATATGACGGGAAGATGAACAGGTCGCTTGCTTTATAGAAATGCTGCAACTTTTCTCTGTCTGTGATTTTGCCAAGAAATTGAAGTTCTTCTTCCAGCCCGTCTTCTTGGCGTCTTTTTAAATATTTGTCATAGTCCTGCCCGCTGCCGATGAACAACATCTTGAATGGGAAATTCTTTTCCTTCAAGTGCTGACAGGTCTCAAAAATGAAATCAATGTTTTTTAGCCTGTGAATTCGTCCGACAAAAAGCAACAAATGCTCGCCATTTTGGACATATTTGCTTTTTATGGCGTCCTCTTTTTTGTTGTCGATATTTTGTTTTTTCATGTCGCAGCCGTTTGGCAGCAGAAAGACCTTTCCGTTGTAGCCATATTCGTGGCTCATCTCTTCCAATTTCGAGTTCATCGTCCAAAGTTCTTCGCAACTGTTGAAGGTTTTGGCAATGTATTTCATCATGAAGGCGGTGAGGAGTTTGCTTTTTGTTTTTTCCAGAAAATCTTTCTTAAATTGGCTGTGAAGGGTGACGATGATTGGAATGTCCCTCTTTTTTGCCACTTTGACTGCTGCTTTTGCGATGGTGAACGGACTGTGCAGATGGATGATGTCAAAATTGTCATCCAGCATCTTCTTGAAATGGCGGTCAAGGGTGGGAGCGGGTGTGACATAGTCGCCAAAATTAATCGGCAAATTTTTGCAGCGGCAAACTTTGTATGGGAAATTGTCCACATATTTTTTGTCGGTGCTTTCAGGAACAAAAACGGTGACGTCGTGCTTTTTGGACAAGATTTCGGCATAGTTGTGAAGCACATTGATGACTCCATCCACCATTGGGAAAAATGAGTCGCAGCAAAGTGCAATTTTCAATCGTTTTTCTTCCATATTCACCCCATAAGATATTTTAGATTTATATTCTACCTTATTTTTGCTGTTTTTCAAAATATTTTTGATAGGAATTCTAAAAAAAATATAGGCAAGAAAACTTGATTGATGTTCAAAAAATTTGGCATGATTTTTGCGAAGTTGCAAAACATAACAACATGAATTCGCTTTATTATCTCATTCCGGCGGTTGTTGTCATCATTTTGGTGTTCCCGGTGTTTGCGGAAGTGCGGGTGTCGTTCAATCCGCTTTTCAATCGCGGGGTGGTGGCACTATTTTTGTTTCGCATCAAGGTGTTTTATTTTATTGTCTCTTTCCACGGGACATATGTGGAGTTGCAAAATGAAAAAGAAACCAAACGACAAGAAATCGAATTTTCCAGCCAGCAGTTTGCACTTGTGGAAGAATTTTCCAAGCAAATCAAGGACAAAATAAGGCTTAAAAAAATGTATGTTTTCTACAACATTGGCACCGGCGATGCCTATTCCAGTGCACTTGTTTGCGGGCTGGTGAATTTGGTGCTTATGCATGTTTTTCTTGTGCTGAAAAGTCACAAGCCGACCGCTTCGTTCTGCGTGTATGACACTGTTTCCTACAACAAAACTCAGTGCGAGGTGGCGGGCAGGGTGGCGGCATCAATTTCTTTCTTTGATGTTGCATATTCTTTTGTCCTTTCGGTTATTCTATCAAGAAGAAGGATGAAAAATGAAAAAGCAAACACTTCACAAAAGATGTGAAAAAGGAAACAAAATGCACAGACAAAAAGCGTAAACAGAAAGCAAAAGCTGTGTGAAAGGGAGTGTAAAGTGAGGCGACAACGCTAAACAGAAGATGTGAAATGAAACAAAACAACATACAATATGAAGCGTAGTATGCAACATAATACACAATATGTGGTGTAGTATGCAAAGAAAATGGAGGTCAATATGAGAATATATGGAGATTCAACATCAATCAACGATTTAATTTCAACAGCAATGGAAAAACTTAAAACCATTGTGGACAGCAGCACAATTGTTGGGGAGCAAATTGTCACGCCTGGCAATGACACAATCATTCCAATTTCCAAGGTCACAGTTGGGTTTGTTGTGGGCGGCGGAGAGTATGCCGACCTTTCTGCAAGACGGGTTGCAAATCATTTCCCTATGAGTGGCGGGTCCAGCGGCGGCATGAGCGTTTCGCCGGTCGGCTTTCTTATTTTGCATGAAAATGGTGATGTGGACTTTGTGAACGTTGAAAATAAATCGCTTTATCAAACGGTGCTTAACATGTTTAATTCACTTCTGCAAAAAATGGAAAAGAATGCTGACAGTGGCTGCCAAAATGAAAACTGTGGATGCCCGCATGACGCTTCTTGCATGGACGAAGATGAGGACGCAAATTTTGGCAAGGAAAAAGGCAAAAATTTCAGCGAAAACAACGAAGAAGAAGATGCCGAAAATGGTGAGGGTGACGATGACGAAAATGCGGCCGATGATGAAAATGCAGGTGCGTTGCAAAATTTGGAAGATGAACTGGATGATATGCAGGGGAAGCTTTTGAAGAAAGAACGCAAAAATTTGAAAAGAGAGCAGAAAAAACAGGAGAAAAAACTTAGAAAACAAGAAAGGAAACATGCAAGGCATGATGAGGCATCTGACGAAGATTTAAGTTTTGCAAATCAAATTCGTTTTGACGAGGCGGACGATGAAGAGTGAAAAATTGTGCCGCGTCGGGCTGGGCGTTGTCGCCATTTTGCTGTGCGTGATGTTTGTGGCGATTGGGCTGCACACTTCCACGCCGCTTCCAGCAAATGCAGTCCAGTTGTCCTGCTCGGCAAAAGCGTGTGCGGTGCTGGAAACTTCCACATTAAGAAAGCTTTTTGCCCACAACGAAGATGTCAAGCTGCCAATGGCAAGCACCACAAAAATTATGACTGCCATAACCACCATTGAAAACTGCCAAGACCTGGACGAAAAATTTGAGATTTCGCCAAAGGCTGTGGGCGTTTCGGGGACATCACTCTATCTTCGCAAGGGGGATATTTTTTCCACGCGAGAACTTTTGTATGGCCTGATGCTTGTCTCCGGCAATGACGCTTCTGTGGCCATTGCCGAGCATGTGGCGGGGTCAACAAGCGAATTTGTGACAATGATGAACGACCTTGCCCGCAAAATTGGCGTCAAGAACACTCATTTTGCCAACACTCATGGGCTGGACGAGGGCGGACATTACACCACCGCATACGACCTTGCGTGCATCACGGCATATGCACTTGAAAACGAAACTTTCCGCAACATTGTTGGCACAAAAAACACCCAGATTGTCAACGGAAATGAAAGCGGCGAAATTAAATATTTGCGTAACAAAAACAAACTTTTGCACACGCTGGATGGTTGCATCGGCGTGAAAACAGGCTTCACGGATGATGCCGGACGTTGCCTTGTTTCGGCAATAGAGAAGGATGGCGTGAGGATTGTGTGTGTGGTGCTTAATTGCGGGCCGATGTTTCCGGAGAGTGCAGAGATTTTGAAACTTTGTGCTGAAAAATTTAAACTTTATGACCTGACGCAAAAATATGACTTCAATCACACGGTTGCGGTCAAGGACGGACGCGTGCAAACGACACAAATTGGCACCACCGAGCAGTTTGTTTACCCGCTCACCGAGGACGAACTTTCGCGGCTGAAATTTGTCTATACGCTGCCAGAAGTGGTCGCTGCACCCACAAAAAAAGGTGCCGAAGTTGGGAAAGTGGAAATATTTTTGGATAATAACTTGCTTTTCTCCGAAAAAATCTATACAATGGAAGATGTAAAGCCAAAATCGGTTTTGCAAAGGATGAAGGATTTTTTTGGAAACTGGGATGTTGAGCCGCAAGTCTAGGTTTTGCCTTGCGAATTTTGAGAGCGAAAATTTCGTCTAAAATTGCGTGTGAACAAAATTTGCGAGCGGAAATGTCGAAAAGCTATGTGCGAAAAAATTTATGCTAAAAATTTCCGAATAAGTTTCCAAGAAAAAAACATTTTGCGAGAAGAAAATTTGCTGCGAAGAGTTTTTTAGTTTATCGAAAATTTGCATGCAAAAATAAATTTTGCTTTGGAAAATTCTTAAAAACTTCCTGAAAAACAATCCTTTGCACAATCGGGCGATTGCGAAAAGGATTTTTTTATGAGATTAAACAAATTTTTAAGTGCCTGCGGGGTGGCATCTCGTCGAAAATGTGACGAAATTATTTCAAGCGGCAGGGTGACTGTTGGCGGCGTGGTCGTCAGCGAATTGGGCGTGGAGATTAACGAGAAAAAAGATGTTGTTGCAGTGGACGGCGTGCGTGTGAAGTTGCCGCAGGAGTTTGTCTATTTGAAACTTAACAAGCCTAAAGGCTATGTGTGCTCCGCGAAGGACGAAAAGGGCAGAAAGACCATTTTTGACTTGGTGCAAAGCGACGTGCGTCTTGTGAACGTCGGCAGGCTGGACTACGCCACCGAGGGGCTGATTTTTTTGACCAATGATGGCGACTTTGCCAATCTTGTCACCCATCCGCGTTTTCATTTTGAGAAGGAATATCACGTGACAGTCGAAGGCGAAATGAAGGAAAGCGAGCTTGCGGTGCTTCGAAATGGCGTTGTGGAAAACGGCGTGCGAATGCCAAAAGCAAAAGTCAACTTTTTGGGCTATGACGGCAAAAACACCAAACTTGCTGTTGTGATTGATGAGGGGCAAAATCATCAGGTTCGCAGGATGTTTGACTGCATTGGGCGGACGATTGTGCTTTTGAAGCGTGTCAGGATTGGCGGCGTTGTGCTTGGCGGACTTTCACGCGGCAAAACTAGGCCGATGACAGCCGATGAAATCGCATATTTTTTGCAGCACAGAAAAAATCAGACGAATGAGGAATGAAATGTTTTCTGAAACAAAATTGGACATCGCCGTGATTGGCGGCGGGGCATCAGGACTTTTTGTGGCGGGCTTTTTGAGTGAGGCGGGGCATCATGTTGTGGTGTTTGACAAAAATGAAAAGGTGGGCAAAAAACTTTACATCACCGGCAAAGGCAGATGCAATCTCACAAATCTCTGCCCGTCGGATGACTTTTTGAAAAACGTTGTGCGTGGCGAAAAATTTTTGCGAAGTGCCATCTACAACTTTTCCAGCCAGGATGCGGTGGATTTTTTTGAAGGGCTGGGGCTGAGGACAAAAGTGGAGCGTGGGCAACGCGTTTTTCCGCAGAGCGACAAATCCAGCGATGTGATTCGGGTGCTGCAAAAAGTGCACTGCAAAGGGGTGGATTTTCGTCTGGACGAAGAGGTGCTGGATGTGAAAAGCACATCTGATTCTTTTTGCGTCCGCACGGCGGTGGCGGAGCATAAATTTGACCGCGTGATTGTGGCAACTGGCGGGAAGAGTTATCGCACCACCGGCAGTGACGGCAAGGGATATGAAATTGCCCGAGCGTTTGGGCATGACGTTGTTCCGCTTGTGCCAGCACTTTGCCCCATCCGTTTGAATGATGTGTTTGTCAAGAAATTGCAGGGCGTCTCTTTGAAGAATGTCACTTTGTCCGCCTTGGCTGACGGGAAGAAGTTGGAATTTTTTGGAGAAATGCTTTTCACGGAGGACGGCATCTCGGGGCCGATTGTGCTTTCGCTTTCCAGCGTGGTCAATCGTGCAAAAAGCGTGCAACTTTGGCTGGATTTCAAGCCTGCTCTTGACGAGAAACAACTTGACGCACGGCTTTTGCGGGATTTTGACTCCGCCAAAAATAAGGATGTGCTGGCAGTATTTCGCGGGCTGCTGCCAAAGTCGGTGGCGGAAGTTTTTTGCAGCGTCTGCGGCCTTGATGGGCGAAAGGTGAACGGCATAACAAAAGAAGAACGCGAAAAGATTGCAAAACTTCTCAAACATTTTCCGCTCACTTTTGGCGGGCTGTATGACCTCAACGCCGGCATTGTCACAAGCGGCGGCGTGAGCCTTGATGAAGTCAACCCCAAAACTTTTGAAAGCAAACTTCAAAAGGGACTATATTTTGTCGGCGAGGTGCTGGATGTGGACGCCTTCACGGGCGGTTTTAACCTGCAAATTGCTTGGGCAACTGCATTCATGTGTGCAAAACATTTGGAATAAAATTTGAAAAAGGCTATCATATTTGTGACAGCGAGATTGTGGTGCAAATTTTATGGCTGTTTTTAAAATTTAAGGCGGAATTTAAAACTTCGGACTTCATGCCAATTTTAAGTTGATTTAGGGCTGATTTTAAAGTTGTTTGTTGCAAAATGTGGCAGCGTGAGGCTGCTTAGCGGAGGTGACAGGATGTTTTACAGTTTTTTGCGGGGGATTGCGTGGACGTTTTTTTCCATTTTTCACCCAACGAAAATTTATGGGCGGGAAAATTTGCCGCAGGGCAAGGCGATTTTAAGCGTCAATCATCGCTCGAATTGGGATATTGTGCTGTGGCTGACGAATGTCGGAGAAAGAATTAAAATTTTATCGAAAAAAGAACTGTTTAAATTCAAGCCGTTTGGGGCGTTCCTTAGGTGGCTGGGCGGCATTGAGATTGACCGCTCCGTCAGCGATGTGACCGCCATCAAAAAATGCATGAAGGCACTGAAAGACGGCAAAAAATTGCTGGTTTTTCCAGAGGGGACGCGGCTGAAAAATGAGGCGGACATTTTGGGGGAACTCAAAAGCGGCATGGCTCTGATTGCCATCAAAACAAAAACGCCCGTTGTGCCAGTTTGGATTGAACGAAAAGCCAAAATTTTCCGCGTGAGCAGATATCACATCGGCACGGCGTTTGAACTTGACCAGTTTTATGACCAAAAACTTGACGAAGAAACTTTGGAAAAAGCCAATCAGGTTGTTCGCGAAAAGATGCTGGCTCTTCGCAGTCAGATTTTGGCGGAAAAGGACAAGAAAAAGAAGAAAAAATGATATGCAACTTAATTTGGCTGACAAATGTGACTGATATGGGTGAAATGCTCATGGCTGCATATGTTAAAAAAATCTATGCCGACCAATTCTGGGAGCAAGATGCGATTTTACACTCGTGAAAAAGGAGTGTTTTGCGGAAAGAAATTTCTGCCGCTTAAAAAAGTTGGACAAAAGCGTTTTTTGTTTGACTTTTTTCTTTCTTTTTGATATATTACTTTCAAATTGGTTTCTGCTTGCGTGAAGGTGTGTTGGCACATTTGCAAGCAACCTGCACAAAATGGGTGAATTATGAGCGAAAATTTTAATTTGGATTTGATTGACAAAACTTTCACATCATACAAAAAAGGGCAGGCTTTTGACGGCGTGGTGGTGCAAAAAACGGACGCGGGCTGCATCTTCAATATTGGCGGCAAGAACGATGCCTTCATTCCCGCGGACGATTTTGAAGATTTTGCCGGGCTGAAAATTGGCGACAGATTTTCGGTGGTAATCACCAAGTCCAAAAATGAAGAGGGGCTGATTGAAGCTTCCAAAAGTTTGGCGGACGCACTTAAAATGGCCAATCAAAATGCCGCGTCACTGAGGCTGGGCAGCAAGTTTTCTTTTGTTGTCACCGCAGTCGGCGAGGGCGGGCTCGTTTCCAGAATGGGCGACTTTCAAATTGTCATCCCATTTGACGAGGTTTCTGCCGTGGCACTTAAAAATCACCACAAATATGTCGGCCGTCAAATGGAAGCGGTCGTCACCGAAATTGACAAAGAGGCAAAACGTATTGTTGGCAGCGTCAAACTTTTGCAGGAGCAGACGCGTGTGGCCATTGAAAACAATTTCTGGAACAGCATCTTCATAAACAAAATCGTCCGCGGAAAAGTGGCAAGAATCATGCCGTATGGGGCGTTTGTCAATGTGGACGGCGTGGATTGCTTTTTGCATATTTCGCAAATTTCATATGAGAGGCTGGAAAAAGTGGAGGACGCTCTGTCCATCGGCGACGAGAGGCAGTTTAAGGTGATTGGGCTGGACCGCGAAAACAAAAAGGTGGAACTTTCCCTTAAAGCACTTCAAAAAGACCCGAAACAATCCCGCATTGAAGAACTTGTTGTTGGGCAGGTCTATGACGGCGAGGTTGTCAAACTTTTGCAGTTTGGTGCCATCGTGAAGGTGGAAAACGGTGCAACAGGGCTGCTGCACATCTCAAACGCCACCGATGACCGCACAAAGAAAATTTACGAAATTGTAAAGGTGGGCGACCGCGTGCAAGTTGAAGTGATCGCCAAAGACGAAGAGCAGGCAAAAGTCAGCTTCGCACTGAGAAAGTGAAAGAGAAAGCGAAGTTGATGAATGAAGTTGAATTGATGATGTTGGAATGATGAGTTGAAAGCGGGAATGAAAGAGAACATGGCAAAGTGTAGCCGACAGAATGAAATTAAATGTGTAAAATGAAATGAGACATAAAAAACACACAAATCTCCTCACTGCAAACCTGAAAACCGCTTGACTTTTGACGCAAAAAGGAATATAATTTTTGCGTTCGTGCTGATGTGGCTCATTGTTATAGCGATTGGTTTGTAAATAAAATCAAAAAAACAAATTCATAAATAGAAATCAAACAAAAACAAATCACAAAAACTTTGGTGCTTTTGCACCTTATGCTGATGTGGCTCAGTTGGTAGAGCAGTCGATTCGTAATCGACAGGTCGCGGGTCCGAGTCCCGCCATCAGCTCCAAAAAATTTTGTTTCACAAAATTTTGCAAATTTTACAAAAATTTGCACGGAACTATGTTCCGTTTGGAGCTTTCAGCGTTCGCTTCGCTCACTGAACAGCTCCAATGAGGAGAAAGGAAATAAAAATTTAGAGCTTGTGAAACAAAATTTTGCAAATTTTACAAAAATTTGCACGGAACTGGCGTTCCGCTCTGGAGCAATAAGCCTGCGGCTTGGCGTTCGCCTTCGGCTCGGCAGCAAAATCGACTTTTTGGCGATAACAGCCAAAAACTTGCCTAGTTATAGGCATTTTTTTTATTTTTATATAACTATTTTCATACACAAAATTTATTATAAAAATTTCTGCAAAAAAGTGTTGACAAGTTAGGCTTCATGTGGTATATTATTTTACGAAATTACATAAAACCATAGCACAAGTTGTAATTTAAAATATGGGAGGGGAAATGAAAAAACAAATTGAATTTGAAGAAAGACTGAAAGAACTTGAAAGTCGTCTTGAAAAACTTGAGTCGAAGGGTGGTCATCGCGAAAAAAGCATGCAAGAGGCAAAAGACATGAATGTGGGGATGTTGACTTATCGAGGAAAATATGAATCTTCCGACAGAAAAATTGGCTCAACTTTTGCGGGGGATGTTTCCATTGGCAAAATTTTGAAAATGAATTCAAATGAAGTGGCACATGTGATTGACGCTTTTTCTACAGAAGAAAGAATTGACATTGTGAAACTTTTGCTTAAAAAACCTTTAACGGCGAAAGAAATTATGGAAATATTGAATTTTCCAACAACTGGAAAGGTGTATCACCATCTCTCATTTTTGGAAAAATTGGGGATTATTAACAAAAATAACGAAAAATTTTGTATTGCTGGAAAATCTGTGGCTTGCGTGGTGCTGATTATGCTTGGCGTTTCACAGATCATTGAAAGGAGGATTTAAAAAATTCGTATATTGACCATTTTGACAAACATTATGGATATTTTATTGTCAAATAATTTCAAATTTTTTGCATTTGTGCTATAATTTTTGCATGAGTGTGATTTATCGGCCTAGTGGCATGGCGAGAGAATATAGTCCGTTTGCGCTGAACATTTACATCGGGTGCAGCCATAGATGCAGATATTGTTATGCACCGCACACGTTGCAAAAATCAAGTGCGACATATTTTGGAAAACCGGAGCCACGAAAGGATATTTTGAAATATTTGGAAAAAGACCTGCAAAAAAATGTTTATAAAGAGCAGGTGCTTTTGTCTTTTGTCGGAGATGTTTATTGTGACAACGCAGATGACAGTGCCACAACGCGTGAAGTGTTGAAAATGCTGAGTGCATATCGCGTGCCGGTGGCAGTACTGTCCAAAGGCGGAAAGAAAATGCTGCGAGATTTGGATGTTTTTAAGACTTTTGGAGATCGCATAACTGTTGGAACAACGCTGACATTTTTAGACGAAGAAAAAAGCAGATATTGGGAGCCGTTTGCAGCACTTCCAAGCGAGAGGCTTGAAACTTTGAAAATTTTGCATGATAATGGCATCAAGACTTTTGCAAGTTTTGAGCCAACAATTGAGCCTGACGAAAGTTTGGCACTTATTCGCAAAACGCTGGAACTTGACTGCGTTGACCACTACAAAATTGGGAAAATCAACAACTATAAAAGTGAGGACAAGTGGCAGGACTGGGCAAAATATTTGCAAGATTGTGTGGATTTGCTTAGACCGACCGGCAAGCAAGTTTATTACAAGTTTTGCCTTAGAAAACTTGCGCCAAATGTTGAACTTTTGCCAGAAGAGAAAAATCCGGATCAGTTCATAGTGCGTGTGCTCGATGAAAGGAAACAGGCGAGCCTGTTTGATGGAGATTTGATATGAAAACGGGATATTTTGGAAAAGTGAGAAGTTATCCGAAAGACAAAGGATATCGATTTGTCTCAATTGCACGCTTTGCAAAGTTTTGGGACGGAGATACATATCAAAAACTCGCACCGCCGGCAGAGATTATTAAAATCAAAGATGAAAAATTGTATGAAAAAATTTATTATGAAAAAGTGCTGTCAAGGTTAAATCCGCAGCAGGTTTTTGATGAGCTTGGTGACAATGCGGTTTTGCTTTGTTATGAAAAATATGCCGATATAGAAAACGGCACAACTTTTTGTCATCGCAGAATTGTGGCAAAGTGGCTGGAAGACAATTTGGGCATAAAGGTGGACGAACTATGATTTTAAGCGTTTCGAGGCGAACGGATGTGCCGGCATTTTATAGCGATTGGTTTTTTGAGAGGCTCAAAGCCGGCTTTGTGCTTGTGCCAAATCCTATCAATCAGCAAAAGATTGCACGGGTAGAGTTGAAGCCAATCAAAATTGAAAGCATTGAAGAAGATATGCTTGGCAACAAAAAAGTTGAGATGAGCGGCAATTTGGAAGGCATCGTCTTTTGGACGAAAAATCCGCGACCGATGATGAGCCGACTCGGAGAACTTGGGGACATAAAATATTATTTTCTCTACACACTCAATCATTATCCAGCGAAAATTGAAGCCAATTTGCCACCACTGGAAGAGCGAATTGATAGTTTTAAAGAACTCTCCAAATTTTGTCCGGTGATTTGGCGATATGACCCAATTTTGCTGGCGGACGGGATTAATGTTGAGTGGCACATTGAACATTTTGCAAAGCTGTGCGAAAGTTTAAAGGGCTACACGAAACACTGCAAAATCAGTTTTGTGATTGAAAGTTATTCGGGTTGCTCGAAAAGTGTTTGGGCACCTAATCTCACGCAAAAGCACCAAATTTTGTCCGCATTTTCAAAGATTGCAAAACAAAACGGCATTCAAATTGAGGCTTGTGCCGAAAGCGGCGATTGGAGTGCCTACGACATTGTGCCGAGCAAGTGCATTGACGGCGAGATTTTTGAGAAACTGCTCACAGAAAAATTCGCAGCACAAAATTTGACCGTCAAACGAAAGAACAATAAACTTGACGGACAAAGAAAATTTTGCGGCTGTATGCCTTCTGTGGACATTGGCCGCTACGATACCTGCCGCCACGGCTGCAACTATTGTTATGCTCGCAAAGGCACTCCAAAAAGTATGCTTGATGAACTTTCTGGTGAAATCTATGACCGCAAAACCGAACTCGAATTTGAGTATAAATAAGTTTTGCAAAACCATAGAACGAATTAGGCAGTTTGAAAGCTTAAAACATTTGGAAAATTTGAGATTTAGGTGTAAAATAGGTGTATAGGAGTGAAAACCTATACACCTATTTTTCTTTGCCTATTGTAAACAACCGAAAAACAAAGGGGAATAGGTGGCAAGAGCAGTTGATTGCGGGCGGGGAGAACACTTCCTTCGTTATATTGAAACATAACTTTGCCTCGCAACTTCAAATTCCGCAAGCGGTTTGATTGCTCGGCTTGTTATATTAAAGATATAACTGTGCCTCGCAACTTCAAATCCAGCAAGCGGTTTTGATTGCTCGGCTTGTTATATTAAAGATATAACTGTGCCTCGCAATTCCAAATCCCGCAAGCGGTTTGATTGCTCGGCTTGTTATATTAACGATATAACTGTGCCTCGCAATTCCAAATCCCGCAAGCGATTTGATTGCTCGGCTTGTTATATTAACGATATAACTGCACCTCGCAACTTCAAATTCCGCAAGCGGTTTGATTGCTCGGCTTGTTATATTAAAGATATAACTGTGCCTCGCAACTTCAAATTCCGCAAGCGGTTTGATTGCTCGGCTTGTTATCAGCAGGTCGGGCTTGAGTTTGCCCAGTAGCTCCATATAAAACAAGTGATTTGTCTTTTTTAGGGATGGGATATGAGTAAAATAATTGAAATGGTGAAAAAATATAAACCATTTAATGAGCAGGAAGAAAGAGATAAAATATTTTTTATTGATTGTGAAAATAAAGAACAAATTCTAACACGCGATAATGATATGGCACATTTGTGTGCATCGGCATTCGTTGTAAACAAAGATAGAACAAAAGTGTTGTCAACATATCATATTATTTTTGATTCTTGGACTTGGACAGGTGGCCATGTGGATGGTGATGATGACGCCTTGTTTGTTGCAAAAAAAGAACTTGAAGAAGAAACCTCTTTGCACAATTATAGACTTTTATCAAAAGAACCTATTTCAATTGAAAGCATACCTGTTTTGGGTCATTTTAAGAGAGGGAAATACATTCCGGCTCACATACATCTCAATGTTACATATTTGTTTGAAGCAGACGAAAATGAAGCCCTTCAAGAAGCTCCAGAAGAAAATAAAGGGGTGAAATGGCTTTATTTTGATGAACTTCTCAGTTTGTCAGAAGAAAAATATATGATACCTATTTATAAAAAAATAATTGAGAAAATTAAAACCTACAATTTGTAAAATTGACTTTTTGGCAGTAACGGCCATATAGAATGTGTAAATTGTCTTAATTTAGGAGGGTATTAATGGCAGCATTAACAAAGCCTTTTAAGGATGTCGATGAAAGTCATCATACTTACAATTTTTATTTATTGCAGAAAGATGAATTGAAGAATGCACATATAAAACAAATTAATTTAACTGAATTTGTTAATAAAATTTTCGAATCAAAGCACTTTGAGTTGTTTAAAAATCTATTTAAAAATGTTAAGGATGATTTCTTGTATAAAAGTGACAAACATGGCAAAATGCACAATTTTCGAGTTTCTCTTTTTGCTGTTTACATCTCCGATGAATTGAAATTGAGTGAAGAAGATACAAAATTAGTTTTGTATGCAGCTATGTATCATGATATAGGGAGAAGAAATGATCTTGAAGACCTAAGTCATGGAGCGTTAGGGGCAAATCTTATAGACAAACTAAGATTGCCAATAAAAAGTGATGATTTGAAAATTTTGAAATGCGTAATCGCGGCTCATAGTTTGTCAGATTTGAATTATCAAGATGTCGAGCAAAAATATTGCATACAAGAGAAAAAACGTTGTAGACAAATTTATCAAATTTTAAAGGATGCCGATGCTCTTGATAGGGTAAGACTGGGACAACCATATATTAAAAGAGATTATTTGCGAACGAATATAGCTGAGCACTTGATTTTGACCGCTTATCAACTTGAAAACAATTTTAATTTAATATATAATGAAATTATGGAATAAATAAAGATTTTAGTTTTAAAATGAAATAGCAACTATTTTTATGCGAAAATCAACTTTTTGGCAGTAACGGCCATATAGAATGTGGCTTAAAAGTGCTGAAAATATGTTGTGAACTTGTGATGTTGTTTGTTTTTATTAGGTTATTTTTGTTATAATAAGACATATGGAGAATAAAAAATCTAAATTTTTATTTTACATAAGCTGCCTGCTGCTTTTTGCGGGGACAGGTATTTTTTTTGCATTTCAAAGTCAGCCCGCATATGTTGCCGTAGGCGAGACGAGTGCATGTAAGTCCGAAAGTATCTTTGCGGCAAAAGAGGCTCAAAATTTTTTGTCGGAAGGCGAAGTGGAAAATGTTCTGGCGGGAAATGGCATAGTGAACATCTTGTCGGAACGCGAGGTGGCAAATGTTGCGTCGGCTAACGAGGCCGAAAGCGTCTTGGCGGAAGACGACATTTTTGAAGATTACACTCAAACAAGTTTGAACAAAGAATATGCTGACAGGACGATTCTTGACCAATTAAAACAAGAAAACAAAATTTCTGAACAGGTGTATGAGCGTGCAACTATGGTGCTTGACGGGAATGTGAGATACACCTCAAAAAGAGAGTTCTCCACGGAGTTTGAAAATGACAACAAAATTGACCAAGTGGGGGACATTGCACAATATTCACAAACTGCCTTAAAATGCATTTGGAAGTCAAGCGAAATTATTTTGACGGGCATTTATGGCATGCCGGACTTTGCTTTTAATGTTTTTGTCGAGGCAGATGAAACGACCAACAATCTGCCCTCAATTATGTTTTCACAAAATCACGGCTATTATTTGCACTGGTATAACAAAGTCCAACTTAAAAAAGGCTGGAACAAACTGACATTCCCAACTTTTGGCCTTGGATATATTGCGAAGGATGAAATCCGTGGCGGGGCGGTGTATTTGTGCAATCCATATTTGCCAGAAGAGCAGGGCAAAATTAGTGTCTATATTGAAGGTGGGGACTTTTATCCAATTTTCCGAAAGGGCGGAAATGAGCAAGAATTTTTGAACTTTCTTGAAGAATATGAAACGCAGCGGGCTGAAAACAATTTGCTTAATATGGCAGAACTTGTCACCGACCACGCAATAATTTCCACAACTTCTTCTTCCCTTTATGACGTCTATTTTAACAACAATGTCATCACTCCAAGTGAAAATCTCAATCTTTGGGGGAATTATTTTACAACGCTTTTTGAGTTTAACGGAATTCCCACAAGCGAATCTTCCAATCTTGATGTGGCATATGACCCGCGAAATGATTATGTGAAGATAAATTTCAGATACATGACATATTATGAAGGCTCGGGGGCTTATTCATATTCTTATCACATTGGGTGGTATTATGAGCATTATTGGTTCGCCAATTTCTATAATGCAAAAAATCCAATCAAGGACCACGGACAGTCAGAACATTTGCTTTTTGGAATTGGACATGAACTTGGTCATGCCCTGGACAACGATCCGCGAAAGATAAACGAAACGACAAACAATTTCACTGCCGCGATGGCATATTTCAACATTGTTGGGATGCCGCATCATGAGCAGTATCAGCCGTTTGCAAAGACACTTAAAGCACTT
The DNA here is from genome assembly GCA_947625515.1 of uncultured Clostridia bacterium. Lineage (GTDB taxonomy): Bacteria > Bacillota > Clostridia > Christensenellales > UBA1242 > Caccovivens. Next base: position 27,816 of record CANQOO010000005.1, on the reverse strand, counting down.
TCAAATGATTATAAACTTGACCACAAAGCATATGATGACGGGCAGATTATGTACACAAAGGATAAATATCCGACAATATATGACCACAACTATCTGATTTGGTGGGATTTGGAAGCGGTCTTCCCTGGCTTTTGGGCAAGATTTAACAACTACTTCCGCGGCACAATTGAATCGGAACTGAGCATGGAAGAGAAATATGTCTATTATTCTTCCATTGCAACGCAGGTTGACCTTTCGGATTATTATGAACGTTGGGGATTTTATTATGGCAAAAGCCCGGGAGAGTGGAGCCACAGATTTGTTTACAGCACTTCTTCAGAAAAGTTTAAGTCCTTGATGGAACAGGCAAGGCAGGCAGGAAAAATTTCAAAAAAATTTGACCACTTTTGGTATGCTGACGGCACGCAGTATGATTTTGCATTAAGCCACCAAAACGTGCCGGATGCCGACAGGGCATACAAGGGAGCAGCATCAATCACAAAAATTATAAAGTCCAATAGCAAGCGAACGATTTACATTCAGGGCATGCGGGATGAAAATCATCTTTGCTATGAGATATATTCCAAAGTTGGCGGGGTGTGGAAACTTGCCGGCTTCACATATGGCTCTTCGTTTGTGGACGAAAATTACTATTCTTCTGACCCGATATATAAAGTTGTGGCAATCAACAGATTTTTCAATCAAAGTGAGCCAAGTCAGGAGTTTTCGGATGTTTCCCTGCAAAGCCCAAGTGTTTGCAGGATTGAAGAGCAATATTTTAACTCAATTCATGAAGCCCTTGAAAGGGCCACAAATGGGCAGACGATTTTTCTCTTGGCAGACTGCAAGCTGGAATATATTTATTTGCTTAAAAATGTGACGATTGAAATTGACTCGTCCATTCAAAACGATATTTGCATTGATACAAACCAAACCTTTTTGCAGTGTCAAAGCGAACTGACAATTAAGGGGAAAACTAATGCAAAAATCATTTTTGACGGGAATGTGATGCAGACAACAAATCCGTTAATTTTTGGAGCGAGTGCAAAATTCACTGCCGAAAATGTCGTTTTTCGAAACATGCGAACAAAATTTTTGGCAGGCGTTATCTACGCACCTGGAATGGATGTTGAACTTTCCAATTGCAGTTTTGAAAATTGTATTGATTTAAAAGGGGATGGCATCATCTGTGCGGGTGGAAAAGTTAGACTTGAAAATTGCACATTCACGCAAATTGAAGAGCCTTGCGTGAACATTAGCAACATTGACAATTTGACGCTTTCGCAAAAAGTGAACAACATTTCTGTTCGTTTTGATGATTTTGATGACGTCAGAAGCATCAAACTTGAAGGAAATTTCACACAGGACGTCTTAGAAAAAATTGAGATAAACGCGGATTACATGCTTAAATTTGATGTTGGTGGCATTTTTGTCAGCAAAATCCTATATCGGCTTAAATTCTATGATAACAAAACAAATTTTGAGTGCGAAATTAAGAGCCATGAGTTTGAATTTGGCACGGAGCAGCATGAATATAATTTGCTGGAAAATCAATATGTTGAATATGAAGAGCGACTGAGTGGAAGAAAATATCAAACGGGCGACAAAATTGTCATTAATAAGGACAGCGAGTTTAACGTCACGATTAAAGACAAACTTTCTTTGGAAATTTTTTATAAAAATGAAAAATTTGTGAATTATTACGCGTATGCGTATGAGGTTTATCTTCCAACCATCGACAATTCTCAAAACAAAGTTGTGGCATATAGGGATGGCGACAAAATTTATGACGCAGGGCAAACTTTTGTGCTTGAAAAACAGACACGCCTTGTGGCAATTTATGAAGGTTGTTTTGTTTACAGATATATCGTCCGTGATGCGGTTTTCAGCGTTGGCTATGGCGTTTATGGTCAGAGCGTCAATTTGCTTCAACTTGACGAAGAGGGCTTCTTGGGCTGGCAATATGACACGCAAATTGTCTTGGGCAGCGTTCTTTTGAAGGGGGATGCGGATTTTATCGCGGTTTTCAGCACAGATTTGCCAAAGATTTATGACCTTGAAAAATGCGAAATCCGCGTGGAAGGCACTTACACATATTCTGGCGAAGCGATTGTGCCAAAAATTGTGGTGTATTTCAACGCCTTTGTTGTCCCAGAGAATTGCTATCGTGTATCTTGCTCAAACAACATATCCGCATCAGAGCGGGCGGAGATTGAGATTGCCTCTGTGGATGGGCGTTCGACTGGCAGCAAGACTCAATTTTTCACCATTCGTGCAAAGCAACTTGGGCTGAATGACATCAATGTGTCCGGGCTTCGAGATTTTGTGTATAACGGCAGCCAGACGGAGCAGAACCTGACAATCACCCACCAAAATGCAGCAATTAGCAATTTTTCGATTGAATATATCGGCGACAGGACAAATGCTGGCAGGGTGCAAGTGAAAATTTCCTTCTTTGGCAACTTTTGCGGAAATGTATATTTGAAATATACCATTTCCAAAGCGGATAGGGACGGCTTTGGCGTGTGGATGGGCGATTGGACCTATGGTGAGAATGCTCCAAGCCCACAAGTGCAGAACAAGAAAGAAGATGCGACAATTTCATTCACCTATTCAACCTCGCGAAATGGCGACTATACATCCGAAATGCCAACAGATGCCGGCTCTTATTGGATAAAGGCAATGATTGAGCCGTCGCAAAACTATAATTCCGCCGAGGCATATGCCTCATTCACAATCGCGAAGGCAAACAATCCTCCGCAAATGCCGCCGCAAACAATGACGGTGGGAAGGAAAATTAAAACTTTGCAACTGGTTGAGCTTAATGGCGGCTGGAAGTGGGAAAATCCGAACACAGAAATTGTCGCTGAGTCAACCAAAGCGTTTGCAGTTTATTTCGACACGAAAAACTACATCAATTATAGAGTGGAAATCACAATCATCAAGGTGGCACAAAAGGATGCCTCACTGCTGAGCATCACCCTTGAAACACAAACTTTTGTATATGACGGAACTGTCAAGACGCCAAAAGTTATCGCAAAGGATGGCGGGCTGACGCTTTCTGTCGGCATCGATTATGACGTCCAATATCAAAACAACAAACTTGCGGGGCAGGGCAAGGCCATTGTCACATTCAAAACTGATTATAAGGGCAGCAAAGAACTTCTTTTCACCATTTCAAAAGCGAGCAAGCCGAATGTGGACACAATAATTCGCATCAATAAAAAAGCCACCAAGCTTTCGGACATTCCGTTGCCAAACGGATTCGTCTGGAAGGACGAAAGTGTCGCAATCACGCAAAACATGATGTCTGCAAAGGCAGTTTATGTTGGCGAAGATAAAGATTGTTATCTGACTCAAGAACTTTATTTCACAATCATCATTGACTCGCAAAGTTCTGTGCAAAGCATCTGGCTGTGGCTGGCAATTGGAGGTGTAACTCTTGGACTGCTTCTCGTTTGGGCAGGCTTTGCATTTGCAAGATACAGGCATAAGAAGTGGTGGAAAAACAAATAGGTGTTTTGACAATTTTGCCACTTTGCACTTTTGCTTGTGAAGAAGAAAAGTTGGCAAAACATTGAAAACTGTGGAAAACACCAGGCCATATAAAAACAATTTAAAGGAGCAAAAAATGGAAGCGGAAAAGGAAGATAAAATTAAGGAGCAAAAGAAAAATTTGGAAAAACAAATTGGAGAGAAAAGGGAAGAAAAAATGCAAAAACGGGAAAGTTCGCGGGCGATAATTTTTCGTGACGGGGCGATGGTTTCGATGTATCGCGAGCGGGACGGCCGCACATTTTACACCTTCCCTGGCGGCGGGATGGAGGAAGCGGGATGGAGGAAGGCGAAACCGAGCAGCAGTGCGTGGTGAGAGAGGTTTTTGAAGAATTTGGCCTCACAGTGGAGCCTGTGAAAAAAGTTTATGAATATGAAAACGAACGCAGTATCGAACATTTCTTCGTCTGCAAATGGCTGAAAGGAAATGTCGGTGACGGAGCAGGTGAGGAGTTTCAGGCGGATAGGAACCGCGGCGTTTATGTGCAAACAACAATCAAAATTGCGGACATACCAAACTTGCCGCTTATGCCGCCAGAAATTGCTGACGCACTGGTGGAGGACTTTAAGAAAAACGGCGAAGAGCTGACCACGCATGTGCGAAAAATTGCCGGCACTTACAAAAAATAAAAATTTTTGCAAATTATGTGCAAAATGGTTGAAATTTTTATTTTGTTGGTGTAGAATAAAAATGAAGATAACTCTGCATTGCAGGGCAAAATTGAGTGAAAATAAAGGAGAGACAAATATGAGACGTAAATTTGCGGGGGGGGGAGATTTTTGATAAGCTAAAATACACTGGCTTTGTTTGTCTTTTTCTTTTTGTTATTGCATGCACAATGACCAACATAGTTTTGGCTGCTCTTTCGACTGGAATCGAGGGCGGCTTTTCTGTTATCTATGACATTCCGCAGGACCTTTGGGACCGAGTGTCACAAGTTTTTGACAAAAGCAATGTGAATAAACTTTTGTGGAGCATCTCAGGTGACAGCACAGCGACGGTGGACAACATGGCACCGATTGAAGCCCTTGCAGCAAGCAGGATGACTTCTGCGGACATGATTGCGAACTACAACAAGGTGAACCCAGCATCTGCGGACGACGATTATTCCGTATCCGCCAAGAGTTATGACGCAGAAATTATTGTTGAACTGGGCGGGCTGAAATGGACGCCAGTATATCTCTCCACCACAAATGAAGGGCTAGACGGCGAGCCGCACGACGTTATTTTAACACTCTGGCTGGCTGACTCCACACAGCTGAGCGGAGAAACTTTTGCTGACGGAAGAACCTTTGATGAAAATGGGTTTTGCACTTTTAACAGCGGCTTTGCCGTCGATTATTCTACGTCACTCATTTCCGCCGAGGTGCCTGACAATCTCTATGGTGCATCATATATGCGTGCGGCGGTGTTAAACAACGGTGGAAAGTATTCCAACAAATCCAACTCCACAATTGAAGAGTTGGTTGACTTTAAGCAAAATAACAACAGTGTGTTTGCAAAATTCACAATGCAGGATTTTGGTTTGACACAATATTTGGTGACACCTGAGCATGTTCTGTGGCAGAAAGAAGGGCAAAGCACAGCCCCTATTTATGGCATGTCATACAATTGTCAAAACGAAAACTGGTCTAATGAAGTGCCAGATGATGGCTTCTATTCACCTGAGTATAACTATGCCCACAGAAAGTATAACGATGTTTGGAAGGATGACTATCTTTGGTTGCCTTCACTTTCAGAAACAGGCAGCAGAGACAATTTTAATGGAATTTGGGAAACATCGCAGAATCAACGCAAAAACGATGGAGAAGATTCGTGGTTGCGTACGGGCCGCTTTGATACTCCTCACCGAGTATATTCCGTGCGATCCGATGGCATTGACTGGCTCTACGGCAATGTTACTGCTCATTGGTCTTTGCGTCCAGCCCTGCATTTGAACCTCACCGCGGTGGCAAACAGTCTGCATAAATAAGGAGGATAAAAGCCTTAGCAATGGGACGTCTGCAATAAGCAAAAACTTGCCACATTAACAAATGCTCTGCAATAATCGGAAAAAAATAGTTTGATAATAAATTTTAAGAAGAATTTTTGCATTTTGAGTAAAAAATCTTTGCAATGGCAGAGATTTTTCTTTATCGCTGGAATTTTTGCTTGACAAAAATAAATTTTTTTGAGATAATATAAAAGAATTCTAAAAACTGATGTTTTGAACATACAAATTTTTAAATAAGTTGTTTCAATTTGCAACAAGTTGAAGTCACTGTCAAAACAATAACTAGTTTAAGAAAAAAATTGTTGTATTTAAAAATATCAATAAAAAAATTATCAAATTAAAATTTGATTGAAAATATTAAGATGAAAAAGGAGAGAAACTATGAAACGTAAATTTGCGGGGGGGGGTTTTGATAAGCTGAAATTCACTGGCTTTGTTTGCTTGTTTCTCTTTGTTATCACTTGCACTATGGCTAACATAGTTTTGGCTGCTCTTTCGACTGGAATCGAGGGCGGCTTTTCTGTTATCTATGACATTCCGCAGGATTTGTGGGACAATATATCTCGAATTTTTGACAAAAATAATGTGAACAAACTCTTGTGGCACATTTCAGGTGACAGCACAGCGACAGTGGACAACATGGCACCTATTGAAGCCCTTGCGGCAACCAAGCTGACCTCTGCGGATATGATTGCAAATTACAGTAAGGTGAACCCCGCATCTGCGGACGAGGATTTGTCTGCGTATGCAAACTCCGCTTCTGCTGATGCCGCTTATTATTCATCCGCAAATGCCGCCTCTGCAAGCGATTATTTAATTTCTGCAAACTCTGCTTCTTCGAACGACGAATATTCTGTTTCGGCTAAGAGCAATGACGCAGAAATTATTGTCACATTGGGCGGGCTTAAATGGACGCCAGTATATCTTTCCACCACAAATGAGGGAAAAGACAACGAGCCGCACGACGTGATTCTCACTCTTTGGCTGGCGGACAACCAGCAAGATGCCTGGGCTGACCGAAAAGCAGATGAAGGTGAATATTATGGCTTTATTGATGGGGCACTTTATTCTGATTTTGCCGCTGATTGGTATAATGGATATTATAACTTAACAGAGGACCCATATCCATCCGATATGTATGGCACAAGTTACATCCGTGCTGTGACACTTAACAATGGCGGAGTCTATGCCACATCTGGAACTGAAACAGCGACAGCTAAACAAAACGAAAGCAATGTGTTTGCACTCTTCACAATGTCACAATTTGGCTTAACGGACTTCCTTGTGACGCCTGAGCATGTATCTTGGCAAGAAAGTGGCCAAAGTTTAAAAGAAATTGGTTTTGATTACAACGTCTCAAATGAAAACTGGGGAGATAGGGCAAAAGTCCCTAGCGATGGATTTCGGGATGATGCTCACAACTTTGCTGGCAAAGAGGGCAATGACACATGGAAGAACGATTATCTTTGGATTCCTTCTTTTTCTGAGACTGGCTGTGCTGACAAACTTCTTGGCATTTGGCAGACTTCAATGGCACAAATGACTCTCAACAAGAAACAAGTAAGTGGAGATGTTGGTTCGGCTAATGGCACCGACAACGGCTCAGTTAACGGCGGCGACGTTATCCTCTCACGTACTTGGCTTAGGTCTGATGACATCGAAACAAGAACTAACAGTGTTTACGCTCTGACTCCTTGGACATATGGTTGTTATTATGTTGTTGACTCTCATGCCGTTCGTCCGGCACTGCATTTGAACCTCACTGAGGTGGCAAAGAGTTTGAAAAAATAAAAATTTAAAAATTATATAAATAATATGAAAAATAAATTGAGAAATCAAAATAATAGAGCAATTAAATAATAAAAATAGAAAAATTAAAAATAAATAGAGAAATTAGAGAAATCAGAAAATAGAGAATAAAGAGAAATTAGAGAAATCAAAAAAATCAATTAAGCAAAAAAAATAAGGGTAAGGCAAAAAGTCATGGCGTGTAAAAATAAAAAGAGGAAAACTTTTCCTCTTTTTATTTTTGAGTTTGCTTTCTGCCTGCCGTGCCTGCAACTTTTGTCTTCCTTGACTTTGTGCTTGCAGTTTTTGCCGTGCTTGTATGCAGCTTTGTTGATGAGTTTTGTTTAGGTGTTGCTGCTTTTGTTGTCTTTCCTTTTCCAGTTGACTTTTCTGTTGCAGTTTGTGTTTTTGTTGCGGTTGTTTTTGTTGAACTCTTTTTGTTTACGGTTGAGTTCTTCTTGGCTCTGCTTATTTTGGCGGTTGTTTTTTCATGTACCTTTGTTGCTGAACTTGCATTTGCGGTGTTTGTGGCATCTGTCGCAAGTTTTGCAGACGATTTTGTTGCACTTGTCTTGGCGATTGCAGTTTTTCTCGCAGCAGTTTTTGTTGCTTTTGCTGTTGATTTTGTTTTGTTTGTGGTTGTTTTTGCATCTGTCTTTTGCTTGGTTACTGAGGCGTTTTTATGATTTGTTGCCATTGTTTTGCCGGCCTTTTTGCCTGTTTTGACCTTTTTGGCGGATGGCTTTCGCGAGATGGTTTCAAAAGTTTCGTGAAATTCAGGTGCGGAATATTCCGGTTTGTGAATTTCTGGGATTTTTATGTCGCTCATCTCTTCCAATTTCTTGAACACCAGCTTCAAGAAGCGGTCACGCTTCAGTTTTTGTGCCACTTTGAAATTGCCTTTATGTGTGTAGTCGGCGGTCACTTTGCCAGTTTGGGTGTCAACCGAAATTTTTGCACGCTTAAACTTAAAAAGGTGCGGGTGAGTGAGATAGAAAACTGCGGCAAGGTCGTTGCAGGCGATGCGGCGGTCGGAATAGTTCGGCTCCCAATATGTCTCGAACGTCTTTGCCATAAAAAGCCCAACATCGTTGGTGTTTTTCATTCTTTCAACATGCTCTTCGGTGAGATACGCCTCGTCGCGGCCAATTCCAGACGGAATCATGACGGTTGGCAGATTGGCGTCAATGGTGTGCTTAAACGCCGGGGCGTCCACGCGGATGTTGAACGAGCAATAGTTCGGATTTGCCTTGATGCCGTTTGGGGCACCACTTTCCATCACAATGCCTTTCACCAAATCGCGAGCATCCGGGTGCTTTGTCAGCAGATATGCAAGGTTGGTGTGCGGGGTAATCATCAGGATATACACCTGATGTGGATATTTTTTCAAAACGTCATACATTGCATCCGCACAATCCTGTTGCAGCGGCTGTGTGAGAGTTTTTTTCGGAGGATGATATCCACCCATTCCTTCGGCAGTGTGCAAAAAAGTGGCGTCCTCAGTGGACGAAGAAAAACGCTTCTCATAGCCCGCAACAATAGGCACATTTTTGTGCAGCAAATCCATGACATGACAAGCATTTCGCACTGCGTTTTTCAGTGCGATGTTTCCACGTGCAACAGTGATTAATTCAATCTCATATCTCGGGTCGTTTAAAAGATAAAAAAGAGCGGTGACATCGTCAATGCCTGGATCGACGTCAATGATAACTTTAAATTTTTTCATGTTTTCTCCTGTGCCAAATCATTATATAATTTTTCTCCAAAAATTGTAAAGCGATTTTTCATTAAAGAAAAATTTTCTGTGCAATTAATCTTTATTTTGTCTCTTTTTTATGAAAATTTTTTCGCCAAATAAATTTTTTGTCGCAAAATTGCTTGCCAATTTAAATTTCTGCCACAAATTTCCGCAAATTTGTCCGTAAATAAGATTATTTTGTCATAAAATTGATGTCTGTCTTAAATTTATTTTGTAAAATTATTTTGTTTGTGATATGATATATCCATGGAAAATAAAAAATATTCAATCTTAAAAATTGTTTTGTCCGCTATTCTCTCGGCGGCAATTCTGGGGATGTTTGTGTATGTCTGCATTAAGGGCGACATAGAGCACAGCATTCTCTCACTTTCGTGCATCGGCGGGTGCGTGCTTCTGGCACTCATCTTCATCCGCTTGACTTCACAAAAAGTGCTGCTCACATTGGCACTCGCGGCGATGGCGTCAACCAACTTTTTGACGGTCTTCCTTGAATCGGCGGACATTTTGTCTATTGTGGCATATGTGATGTGCGGCGTGCAGGCGGTTTTCCTTGTCTATACCATGTTTCTTTTCCGCGGCAACGGGCTGAGGGTGATAACTTTGGCGATTCGGGTTGGGCTGTGTCTGCTGTTTTACTTCCTTGTGCCGAATTATGTGGTGCTGGACACCTTGCAGATTATTCACGGAATGATTGTCATCAACGCACTTGTGACGCTTGGTATCTTGCTTTTCAAAATCAAAACGCAGTGGTTGGCGTTTTTGGCAATGCTGCTTTTGTTCTTGTTTTCACTTTGCACCGCGTTCAACGTGGGCTGGGCAATTGCGTTGAATCTGCCAGCAGAATTTCTCAACATCTTGACGGCACCATTCTTAGGGGTGCACAATCTGGCGTTTTTGTTCTACATTCCTGGGGCGTTGCTGCTGGCACTTGCCTCGGTGTGGGAAAGAAAGAGTGAATAGGATGCCAATCGGAGAGAAAAATGAATTATGATTTTAAATCAGTTGAAAAAAAATGGCAAGATAGGTGGGAAAAAGAAAAGCCGTTCAAGGCGGTGGACTTCCACCCAACCAAGCCAAAATTTTATGTGCTTTATGAGTTCTATAACATAAGCGGCAACCTGCACATGGGGCATCTGAAAGGCACTGTGCCAGCGGATGCACTGGCAAGATATAAGCGTTTTTGCGGATATAATGTGCTTTTTCCAATCGGCGGGGATGCTTTTGGGCTGCCGGCAGAAAACGCGGCAATAAAGAAGGGCATAAATCCGCACGACTTTGTGCGTGACGGCATGAAAAGGGTGCTGGACCAGTCCAAGGCTCTTGGGCTTTCTTTTGACTATGACCGCACAATTTGCACCAGCGACCCAGAATATTATCACTGGACCCAGTGGATTTTCCTGCAACTTTTGAAAAACGGAAAAGCCTACAAAAAACGTGGCTTTGTCAACTTTTGCCCAAATTGCCAAACAGTACTTTCCAATGAAGACAGCCAAGGCGGCAAATGCGATCGCTGCGGCGGGGATGTTGTGCAAAAAGAACGCTCGGTTTGGTATTTGAAAATGAAAGAATATTCCGACCGCCTGCTGGACAATGTTGACCGCATAAACATGGCAGAAAATTTGAAGGACGCCCAAAGAAATTGGATAGGCAAAAGTGAGGGCATGCAGGTTTCGTTTGACCTGTTTAATTCTGCGGACAAACAGGTTGGCAAAATTGACATTTTCACCACTTGCATTGAAACAATATATGGTGTGACGTTTGTGGCACTGGCTCCGGAACATGAACTGGTTGAAAAATTGCGTGATGACATCAAAAATTTTGCTGAGGTGGAAAAATATCGCGAGCAAACCGCTTTGAGAAGCGAATTTGACCGCTTGTCAGACCAGAAAACAAAGACGGGTGTGAAATTGGAAGGGCTGTATATCAAAAATCCGCTCACCGGCGACAAAGTGCCGGTCTATCTTGCCGACTTTGTGCTGGCATCATATGGCACTGGGGCGGCAATGGCGGTGCCGTCGCATGACCAGCGTGATTTTGAGTTTGCTGAGGTGTTCGGCATTCCAAAAATCCAGGTTATAGAGGGCGACTGCTCTAAATGTGCAGTGGAGAAAAAGGAATATCTGGAAAAGAACAGCCGCATGATGAATTCTGCGGAATTTTCTGGCATGCCAGTGAAGGAAGCAAAAAAGAAAATTGCCGAAAAGATGATTGCGTTGGGCTGTGCCCAGAAAAAGATAAACTATCGCATGGCGGATTGGAGCTTCACGCGGCAGAGATATTGGGGAGAGCCGTTCCCGGTCGTTTTTTGCGACCACTGCGGCGTTGTGCCACTTGACGAAAAGGATTTGCCGCTTGTGCTTCCGGAAACGAATGACTATCTTCCAAATGTAAACGGCGACAGCCCGCTTTCTAAAATCGAAAATTTTGTCAACTGCAAATGCCCAAAGTGCGGCAGGGATGCCCGAAGAGAAACTGACACCATGCCAAACTGGGCGGGCAGCAGTTGGTATTGGCTGAGATATTGTGACCCGCACAATCCAAATGTCTTGGCGGACTTTGACAAGTTGAAATATTGGGGCAGTGTGGATGTTTATACTGGCGGGACGGAACATATCACTCGGCACGTGCTTTATGCGTTTTTCTGGCAAAATTTCTTGTATGAAATTGGTGCCGTTCCCACCCGTGACCCGTTCATTCGCAAAATGGGCAGCGGGCTGATTTTGGATGACACCGGCAAAAAAATGAGCAAGAGTTCGGCAAATGGTGTTTCGCCCGCCGAGGTAATTGAAAAATATGGCACAGACGCAGCACGTCTGCATGTCCATTTCTTAGGCGGATATGAGGACAACACGCCGTGGACGTATGACGGAATAAGCGGCATCACATCATTTTTGGACCGTGTCTGGGCTTTGCAAGACATGGTGAAGGGGGATGCTGTTTCGGACGAGCACCGCATCGAACTTAACAAACTTATCAAAAAAATTGGCGAGGATTTGGAGGATTTGAAACTTAACACTTGCATCTCCGCCATGATGATTTTCATAAAGAAAATTCGCGAGGACGGCTTTATCACAAAAAGTGAGTTGCATGACTTTTTAATTCTTCTCAATCCGCTCGCTCCGCACATCACAAGCGAAATTTTTGAACGTGTGTTTGGGCGTGACATTTTGGGCGAAAGTTGGCCAAAATTTGACGAGAAATTTTTGATGGAGGACACTATTTCCATTCCTGTGCAGGTGAATGGCAAGGTGAAAAGAGTGCTTTCCGTCAAACGTGACATTTCGCAGGAAGAATTGCTTGATGTCATTTGCGAAAAACATCCAGAAATTTGCAATAAGGGCGACACGCTTAAAAAAGTTGTCTTTGTTCCAAACAAAATCATCAATATAATCAAATGAGAGGCGTTGTCCTCTCTTTTTTCAGCAAAGAAACACGGCGTTTTTATCAAAGGAACCTGACTTTTTTTATCAAAAAAACATGACATTTGAGTCATGCTTTTTTTTTGTTTTGTTTTATTGTTCTTCGCCGCTTGGTTGTGTTTCGGACTTCTTTTTGCGTCCTCTCTTTTTCTTTGGAGCTTCTTCGGTGGAAACTTCCTCAGTTGTGCCTTCGGCGATGCTTTGTGCCATTTTCTTAGCTCTTCTTTCTGCCTTTTTGTTTTCTTTCAATTCTTGTTTGGCATCGGTGATGTTTTTGTAAACAATGTCAACCATGTTCTTTGCAACTGCAACACTGTCACCTTCGCCAACTTCAATCAAAACAGGCTTTTCTTTAATTTTTACGGCTTTTTCGGCTGCGGAATAGTTTTTAAGTTCTGAGCTTCCAGCCATAAAGCTGCTTACCAATGCACCACGAATGAATTTGAACAGCACCAATTTCATTCTGCCAACGCTGACGGTGACTTGATATTTTGCTTCTTTTGTCTTTGTGCCATCTTGAGCCTGGGCGTATGCAAGAATTTCTTCATAAGCACTGCGTGTTTCATATTTCAAATCAGCAAGCTGCTCTGCAAAAGTTTTTCTTGGCTCGTTTGAGAACACAACACCTTGTTCTTCATCTTCGTTCTCTTCTTCGTCAGCGTCGTTTTGCATAACAACGTTGATTATTGTGTCGCCAGCAAGATTTGCACTTTCATCTTTTGGTTCTTCTGTGGCTTCTTCTGCCGATGCTTCCTCAGCGGTTGCCTCTGCGGTTGTGTCCTCAGCGGTTGCTTCAGAGACTTCTTCAACAACAGGCTCTTCATCCTTAGGGGCATCCTTCACTAATTTCACATCTTGATTTTGTGTGTTTTCAAGCAAAATTGGTCTTGCTTGAACAGTCTGTGCTTGCTCTTGCCCAGCGGTGGCTTCTTCTTGAATTTCTTCAACATCCTCTTTTTTCTTCCTGTTGACAAGCAGAGAAATGATGAATGCGATGGCAAGTGCAATCACAACATATCCGCCCGCTGCCCCAAGTGAAATTCCGAGATTTTCCAGCCAGCCAAATTTGAGGATATCCAAAATCAGATAAACCCAGCAGAAAACTGCCAAAAATGGCAAAATTAAGGTGAGCACTGCAAGCAAAACTTTGTTCATCTGGATGTGCTTTGCGAAGATGATGACGCCAGCAACACTCAGAATGGTGAAGACAATGGCAAGAATGAATGCTGCACTGCCTTCGGTTGATAAATTGTTTAAACTGAATAACAACATATAAAACCTCCAAACTGCCTTTATTCTAGCATATTCAAAAATGTTTGTCAATACTCAAATTTAAAATATTTTGATTTTTTTGCAATTTTTCCGCATCACATTCAAAAAAATTGCATTTTTTTCGTGAATAATATATAATATTCTCAAGAACATCACAACTTATGACAAAAAAACAACTATTGACAAAGAAACAAATCATTTGGATTGCAAGTGCGGTTGGCGTTGTGGCAATTTTGCTTGGTGTTTGCCTGTTTTTTTTGACAAATAATGTCATTCGCGATGTGCCAAACACCATTTTTGTTCAAAAAGTTGACGAAGATTTTGTTTTGAACACTCAATATAATTCAAAATATATGTATAATTTCAAAATTGAGCAAAACATTGAGGGGAAATATGTCACACTTGCAGTTGTCAAGTCGGACAAAAACTGGCTGAACCTTTCTGGGCGACAACTTGATTTTGCTGTTGGCAACAAATTTCGCTTTTCCTCCTGCTTTTCCACCGAAAACGACAGTGGGAATGGTTCGTTTTGCACGCCGATTGAGTGGACAGCATATGCCACGTTGCCCGAGGTGGACTATCAGTCTGTGCATGTGAATTTGATTGAAAATCTCATTACTTGGGACGCTGTGAAAAATGCCACTCAATATCAACTGAGTTTTGTGGCAGAAAGCGGAAGAACATGGCAATATGTTGCGGACACCAATCAATTTTCTCTGCTCTTTTTGGACGGAACGCACAAGCTTGACGCAGGTGAATATGACATTTTCATCATTGCAACAAGCAGCGACCCAAACTTTCACAACTCAAACGCTGGCAAGGGCTTTTCGGGGCTGAGGATTGTGATGCAAAATGAAATTTTGTCGGTTGAGCATGAGCAGGGACAATTTCTTGTCACTTGCACTCAAAAAGCGAGTGCCTTCCAAATTGACATTGACGGCATGATTTTTGAACTTAGTCATTTTGCTGAGCCGGTGATTGAGGGCAGGCATTATGTGTATGACCTTTCTGCAATTTCTGCCTCTTTTGGTGGCTTGGATTTTGCGGTCAACCAGGTGCAAATCAAAGCATTGGGAAGCGAATATGTGTTGGAAAGCGAGCCATTTGTTGTGACATAATTTATTGTTTTTGCCGCAAAAAAGCGGCTTTTTTGTCAATTTTTTATTTTTTTTGTTTTGTTTTTGAGAGTGAATAAGAATTCACTCTTTTTTTCATACTAGGGCAAAAGAGGTGTGTTTTGGAAGTTGCGAAAAAAGTCGAAAATCTGAAAAAAAGTTTGCATAATTCTGTGGATTTTGCGGACAGACAGTTGAGTATCAACGGCGTTGATGTGGGGCTGGTGTATCTGAAAAGCATCACGGACAACTCTATTTTTTCTGAAAATATTTTCGAGCCAATCGCAAGTTTTCAAGGAGAGCTTACGTTTGAAGTGCTTAAAAAGTTGATTCGCCCAAACGACGTGTCCGAAATTAAGCAGGAAGAAATTGTGCAAAACATTTTGAAGGGTGCCGTGGTGATTATGCTTTCCAATTCGGACAAAATTTTGGCGGTTGACATCCTTAAATTCAACACCCGACCGCCGGCAGAGCCGCCAACTTCGCCTGTTATTCTTGGCCCTCGTGAAGGCTTTACGGAAGATTATAAAACCAACATCACGCTGCTTAGGCGACGCTTTCATGTCGAAAATTTGGTGCTGGAAAATCTGATTGTCGGCAAGGAAACGCACACGCAAATTGTGCTGGCATACTTGGACGGCATTGCAGACAAAAAATTGGTCAAGAGCGTCAAGAAAAAACTTCAAAGCATTGAAATTGATGGTGTTGTGGACAGTTATTATCTCATTTCCATCCTCTCGTCGCGACCGAACTCCATTCTTAAACAAATTGGTCAGGCGGAAAAGCCAGACATAATCGCCGCAAAAATGTTGGAAGGGAGAGTGGCGATTATTGTGGATAATTCCCCGATTGTGCTGACCGTCCCATTTGTCTTTTTGGAAGACTTGCAAAATTCCAACGATTATTACACAAATTATGTCTATTCCTCGCTTCTGAGAATTGTTCGATTGGTGGCACTTTTCCTTGCCGCCGTGGGGCCGGGTGCATATATTGCACTTCAACTTTTTCACTACAACATTTTGCCGTTTAAATATCTCATCACCATTGCGGATGCCACGCAACAAGTGCCTTTCACGCCGTTTATCGAAATTTTGTTCATTTCGCTGCTGTTTCAAGTCCTTTATGAGGTCAGCCTGAGATTGCCAAGTTATTTGGGGCTGGCGACATCCGTCGTTGGAGCGTTGATTTTGGGCGACACTGGCGTCAAGGCGGGGCTTATCTCGCCGCCGGCGGTGATTGTGGTGGCAATCGCCAAAATTGCCCTCTACACCATTCCTGAGCAGTCTTCTCAAATCACCATTTTGCAATATGTTTTCTTGCTGATTGGGGCGTCCTTAGGGCTTTTGGGGCTGATTGGCGGAATGATATATTTTCTCGCCTACGCAAACAGCATAGAGAATTTTGGAGCACCATATCTTGCACCGTTTTCGCCATTCATACTTGGCGACAACAAGGACGCATTGCTGAAAGTGCCGCTCACGCAGATGCGAACGCGTCCGAAGTCTTTTCATAATCAAAATCAGGTGAGAATTTCGAAACACGAAGTCGAAAGTCCTTCGCAGGAACAGGGTGGGGAAAATCTTTCGCAGGAGAGTGGCGAAGGGAATTCTTCGCAGGAACAAGGCGAAAATAATTCGGAGGCAGGCACACAACACAACCCGAAAAATGAAAACTCGCAACAAAACAGCGACACAAAAAATGAAAACTCGCAACAAAATGGTGCGGAAAGTGAGAATGATATGCAACAAAATGAGCAGGGCGAGGAGAAGAGTGGCTTGAAACAAAAGTTGAATGAAGAGGAAATTGGCTATGAAGGTGTTTGACAGAAGCATAAATGTGTGGCAGGCGGGGATTTTGTTGTTTGTTTTGATGTTTGCAAACAAAATTTTGGTGCTGCCCTCCCTTCTTTTTGAGGGGGCGGGGATGGAGTCCATTTTCATTTTGATATTTTTCTTTTTGCTGGAACTTGGGCTTGTTCTATTGTTTCTTGCCTTGAAAAAGAAATTTCCAACTCAAAGTTTTTCACAAATTCTAATATCGCATTTCGGAAAAATTGTCAATGTGTGTTTTTTTGTGGCATTCATGATTTTCTTTTTTGCAAAAGCGGTGCTGCTTTATAATGTCACATACATTTTCTTTCGCAACCTCATATACAAAGACACCAGCAACTTGTTGATTTTGTTTTGCTTTTTACCGGTGATAAATCATCTCGCCATTTCGGGGCTGAGGGTGATGGGCAGAACTTGTCAGCTTTTCTTCCCGGTCATTTTGTCCATAATTGTGTTTTGCGTGATTGTGGGTGTGTTTGGAATTGGAAGCCGAGCCATTTGGTTTCAATCCTCTTGGATGGATGTGCTGCTCACCGCGGCGAAGCATATTGAGCCGTTTGGCGATGCCATCTTCTTGTTTGTTGTGATGGACAAAATCAACATCAAAAATGGAGACTGGAAAGTGATGTTTTATCTCTTCGCAATTTCTGCGGTGCTTGTTGTTGCCACGGCATTAGTTTTTATGCTTTCCTACACCTACACATCCTTCATGCATCCATATGCTGTTTTTGAAATTGTCAGCTTCGTGAAAGAGTTTGGCGGTCTTGGCAGGATTGATATCATTGCCATGGTGGTGATTATCATTTTGGCATATTTTCATCTGGCGATATATTTGAAATGCTTCATGTTTGCATTTGAGCAGGTGTTTCCAAAAATTGATAAAATTTACTCCGTCATCACATTCAATTTCTTGTTTGTTGTCACAGTGATTTTCTTTATCATCAATCTTGAAACCGCCGTCACATTTGGCGAGCAAATTTTGCCGTACGCAGAAATTTTCCCATTTTTCATTTTGCCAATCTTTGTTTTGATTGCACTTGCAATAAAAAATAAAAATGTTCAAAAAAAGCCCGAAAATGGCGGAAATTTGCAAAAAATTTTAAAAAATAACGAGCGAAAAGAATTAAATAATTCACAAAATAAATCAATTTTGCAAAATTTAAATATTGCATCGCATTTGCAAAATGTAAATATTCCGTCGCACAATTTAAATTATCAACAACAAAAACAAAAAATTTTAAAAAAACAGCAAAAACAAGTTAAATTGTTAAAGTTGAACAAAAAACAAAAGATTTTAAACAGTAAAAACAATATTTTGGGCAACAAAAATAATATTTCAAATGAAGAAAAAAATAATTTAAAATCAAAAAACACGCAAAAAAGCGGCTTTTTTTGCAACAAATTTCAGTTTATTGCAGAAAAGGAGGGTGCATGAAATTTTTTTCGCATCAATTATTTAAAACTCCGATGCTGCTTGTTTTTGTGGTGATGATTGTCTTTTATGGCTTCACCGCACTTGGGCGTCCGGCGGAGATAAACAAATTTGCAGTCGTCACAGCCATTGGCATTGACAAGGCGGAGGACAAGGACTTGGCACCAGAATCCACGCAAAGTGACAATCTCTCCATGCCGGACAATGTGAATGTGGATGAGCTTTATGAGGTGTCACTTTTGACATTTGTCCCGGTGGCACAACAATCGTTCACCGAAAAATATAAAGTCATCAATGGCGTGGGGAAAAGCATAAGCGAGGCGATTGATTTGGCGGCACTCAACATCGGTCGCGAAATTGGATTGTCGCATTTGAAAATCATCGTCATCAATCACGAACTTGCCGAAACAGGGCTATACAAAATTTTGGATTATTTAGGGAGGAACATTCAAATTTCGTCCAGCACAAAAGTGGTCGCCACCGACAAAACTGCCAAGGAATTTTTGGAGACCGCACAAAAATTGGACAACGAAAGTTCGATTAAAGTGGCAGAGCATATCATGTTCAACAGCGACTATATATATTCCACCGAAAGCAGTTTGGAAACTTTTTTCAAAGGTTCGTTTGGGCCGACAAATGTTGGGTTGATGGCGTGTCTGTCTTCCAAGAGCAAAGAAGAGCAAACCTCTCCAACGGCGGCAAGTGACGCGGGGTCGGGCGGCAGCAGCGAAAGTGAAGGCTCCACAGAGGATATGGTCACTCAGTGCCATGTGTATGTTTTTAAAAAGGAAGAACTTGTCACCAAACTGGGCGAACGAGATATGAAAAAAATCAATTTTGTCATTGGTGATTTTGACAACGGCTCGCTTGTGATTGAACATTTCTCTGACCAGCATTTCGACGACGCCAACCTCTCTTTTGAAATTTTTGGAAAGACCATAAACTATAAAGTTGCCTATCAAAACGGCATCCCGGTGGTGCATATTGACATCGGCTTGACGCTGCGGCTGAGCGAAGTGGAACAAAATCACGACCTTTTGCAGGAAAACGTCGAACTTTTTGTCATCACCCCTGAGGCGGAGCGGGCGATTGAGAAGAAGGTCAAAAATTCCATGGCGGACGGCATCAACCTGATGAGAGAATATCAGTCGGACATCGGCGATTTTTACACAATCTTGCACAACGACAACAAAACGGCTTTCCACAACTTTTTGGACAGCCTTGAGGACCCAGACAACTATCTGAGCCACATGGTTTTTAAAGTTTCCGTGCGTGTTTATGCGAAATAAAATTTCAAAAACACCAACTGCATAGTGCAAACTGCCTATCGCAATTTAATTTAGTGGCTTAATTTTTCCTTAAAACCGTTATCCGCTTCTTTGTTCGCATAATCCGTGGCTTAATTTTTTTTCGAACTCACTTCTCTGTCCGTTAATTTTTTGTAAGAGTTTATTTTTTTTGAGAAACACCCTTCTAAGAATTGATTTGTTTGAGAAAAATTGCTAAGAATTGATTTGTTTGAGAATTTTTTGCCAAAATCTCTTTGTTCGAGAAAATTTTTGATTTTTTCTCTCTTGATTTGTTGTTTTTATTTTTCTTTTGTGATACAATATCATATATTATGTGGTTTTTCCTCTTTGAAAATGAGGATTTTCCACACGACAAAACTTTGAAGGAGATTGTATGAACGAAAAAAAACAGGGCGGATTTAAATTTGGCTATCTCGCAATTTTGATTGTCGTTGCAGTGCTTTTTGCGTTGTTGTTCATTGATTTTGGCGACAATGGTCGAGAGCTGAAATCTTTTGAAGTCAACCAAATGATTGCCGGCACATATGTGGACGAAGACGGCATCTCTTACACGCCAAACTATATCGTTTTCCGTGACGGCAAGGGCTACATCACCGTTGAACGTGCGGACGGAAAGGGCATTCAGCCAAATCAGGTGCCAACACATTCCGATTTCTATTTTGATTACACTTCCGCAGCAAGGCTGGAAGAGTTGCAACGTCTTTGCACTGAGGCAAATATCGCTTGGGACGAAATGCCTGCTGGCATAAATGTTTGGGACATCATTGTGCCAATCCTGTATGTTGGATTTGCAATTTTTGTCATTTTCTTGTTCTATCGCATGCTTTCGGGTGCGAACCGCGGTGCGATGAATTTTGGCAAGACAAAAGTTAAATCTCATCAAATGACCAAAGTGAAATTTTCTGACATCGCTGGAATGGACGAAGAAAAAGCAGAACTGCAAGAAATTGTGGAATTTTTGAAAAATCCTAAGAAATTCACCGACCTTGGGGCAAGAATCCCAAAAGGCGTGCTGCTTGTTGGACAGCCGGGAACAGGAAAAACCTTGCTTGCCAGAGCAGTTGCGGGCGAAAGCCGAGTGCCTTTCATTTCCATAAGCGGTTCTGACTTTGTGGAGATGTTTGTGGGCGTGGGTGCATCACGCGTGAGAGACCTTTTTGAACAAGCCAAGAAGGCAAAGCCATGCATTGTGTTTATTGACGAAATTGACGCCGTTGGCAGACAACGTGGTGCGGGACTTGGTGGCGGCAACGACGAACGCGAACAAACCCTCAACCAACTTCTTGTTGAAATGGACGGCTTCGAACCAAACGAGGGCATCATTGTTTTGGCGGCAACCAACCGCAGCGACGTTCTTGACCCAGCACTTATGAGACCAGGGCGTTTTGACCGTCAAATTTATGTGCATGTGCCTGACGTGCGTGGACGCGAGGGGATTTTGAGAATTCATGCTCGCAACAAACCGATTGACGAAAGTGTTGACTTTTCTGTGCTTGCCCGCATCACAACAGGCTTCACCGGTGCGGACATTGAAAATATGCTCAACGAGGCCGCCATCTTGGCTGCCAGGGCAAATCGACCAAAAATTATTATGGAGGACATCACCGAGGGCATCAACAAGGTGATTATGGGCCCTCAGAAAAAGAGCCGTGTTGTGACGGAAAAAGAAAAGAAATTGACCGCATATCACGAGGCTGGCCACACACTTGTCGCCAAGAAACTTAAATATTGCGACGACGTGCAAGAAGTGTCCATCATTCCACGCGGGCATGCGGGCGGCTACACAATGCAACGCCCTGAAACCGACGACCTTATGATGAGCTTCAACAAGGCCAACGACACCATCGCCATGAGCATGGGCGGTCGCATTGCCGAAGAAATCATCTTCAAAGACATCACAACGGGGGCTTCCAGCGACATTCAGCATGCCACAAAAATTGCTCACGCAATGGTCTATGATTGGGGCATGAGCAAAAAAGTGGGCTTCATGGCACTGGGCAGCTCGGAAATGGTGTTCATTGGTCGGGATTATCAGACCAAAAACGACTTCTCTGAAAAACTTGCCTCACTTGCTGACGAGGAAATTCAAAGCATCCTTGCATCCAATTATAAACGTGCAAAGGATGTGCTTACCCAAAACATCGACCTTTTGCACGAACTTGCAAAACTTCTTCTCGCACGCGAAACTATATATAAAGAAGAAGTTGACATGATTTTGGCAGGCAAGAAAACGGAAGAAATTGTCAAGTTGATGGAAGAGCGTGAGAAAAAGCAAAAGGAAAAAGAACAAAAACTTCGTGAACAAAAAGAAGCTCGCGACAAACTGGCAAGTTTCAGAAAGAAAATTGCTGACGGCGAAAACTTTGTGAAGATGGGCATCATCACTCAAAGCGAGCTTGACGGTTTGAAGAGAGAATATGCCGAATTTGAAAAACGCTTGAATGATGAACTTGACGGCACTGCTGAAAAATCCAAAGTTGTTCGCAGCGATGACAAAAAATCAAATGCGGACTCCGCAAAGGGGGAGACTGCAAAGGCAGAAAAGGCGAAGACGGAAAGAACTGTCAGGAAGAGAACCGAAAAACCTAAGGCGGACACAAAAATCGACGCAGACGCAAAAAAGGATGATGCGAAAAAGGCCGAACCGAAACGGGACGAAACAAAGCAAAACTTGAAAGCAGAGCAGCCAAAATCCACTTCAAGGACGCCAAAACCGGTTCGCTCCAGAAAAGACACAAAAAAGAATGACGAGGAAGACTGATGGAAGAAAAAGAAAACTTGCAGGATGAAAATGCACAGAACGCCCAAAATGCGTCTAAAAATGTGACTGAAAATTCTGATGCCGCGGGCAACGCGGGTGATATTGTCAGCGAAGGTGTGAAAAATGAGGCTGTTGACGATGCTGTCGGTGATGCTGCCAGTGGGGCGGATGAGCCATCTGAAAGGAATGCTTTGGGCAAGTCCACTCAACATAACTCTGACAAAAAAAAGAAGACCAAAAAGGCCAGAAGAAACAAAAACACTAAAAAGCCGGACGTTGACACCTCAGGCATGACGGACGACGAAGTCTATGCCCATATTCAGGTGGAGAAACTCATACAAAGCAGAAAAACCAAACGCACAATCACTTTCTCAGTGCTTTGTGTGGCACTTGTTTTTGCACTGGTTGTCATCATTTTGGCGGCCGCTCCGGTCAGCATGATGCCAAGATGCTTGCAGGGCGACGACATGGAAAGCGTAACTTTGTATGGCAAGTCCGCTTCTGCTGCAACGCTTGATTTTGAGGAAGAGGCTGACAAAGACAAACTTGACATTTTCAAGAAATATCTCAGCCAATCATTCAGCCAAACATATCTTTCCGCAATTTTCAGCGGGAGCCTTGGCAGTTATGACATCAAAGAGCCTGGCACAACTTTTTCAGACCCCGCAAGCTCACTGAGAGGGGAAAATTATGCTGGAACGGGCAACTATCTTGTTCGCCTTCGCTTCAAGACTCCTCAAACACTCACCAACCAAAACGGCTCAAAGTATGATTCCGATTCTGGCAGCCAAGTGCTGTGGGATTTGCAATTGAAATTCACCAATGCATATCTTGTTGTCAGCAAGGATGCTGGATTGAAAGACACAAAAATTTACCTTATGGCGTCTTATCCAACCTTCACAGGCAGAGAGCAGACTGGCACCGTTGAAAAACTTGTTGTTGTGACTGTCAAGGCAGACACAAACAAACTTTTCGAAGCCTGGGACCAGTTTGCCGCATAAAAGTAAGCCATAATTTTTGAAGCAGGGGTGGCCCTGCTTTTTTTTAATTATCTCTGAAAAAAATATTTCTGAAAAAATCTTTTCTAAAAACAAATTTGAATAATCAAATTTTGAATATTTAAAATAAATTTTAATATAATCATATTTATAAAAACATAAAAATTGTTTAAGAAGTTCAAAAAAATTTGTTTCCTAATATTGAAAATTGGTGGCAAAATCTTAGAATTTTTCGTCCAAAATTAAAAATAATTGCCAAATCTCAGAAATTTTTCAAAAATGGTTGACATTTGCCAAATTTGATGCTATAATTTGCTTGTCAAAAAACTTCCAAAGACCGCAAGTGTGTGCAAAAAAGCATACTTAAACATGAGAAATGGCTTGCCGAGGAAAAGTTTTAGGGTGATTTCTTTATCTCTGCAACTTTTCCGTTTGCAGAGATTTTTTGATTTTTGGCTTGTGCAGATTTCGCACATTGCCATAGGCGAAAGCCGCAAAACGCAAAATCTTATT
Organism: uncultured Clostridia bacterium; assembly: GCA_947625515.1. GTDB lineage: Bacteria > Bacillota > Clostridia > Christensenellales > UBA1242 > Caccovivens. The sequence continues at coordinate 4,092 of CANQOO010000005.1, read as the reverse complement.
ATTAAAAGGAGGCAAAAAAGTTGAGTGCTAATTTTGAAGCAAAAAAACAGGTTGTCGAAGAAATTAAAGAAAAATTTTCTAAGGCAAAAACCATCGCTTTTGTTGACTACCGCGGTCTGACCGTTGCAGAAGACACTGCTCTTCGCAAGAAGTTCCGTGCTGCCGGTTGCGACTATAAAGTTTACAAAAACCGTTTGATGTTGAAAGCACTTTCTGAACTTGGAATTGAATGCCCAGCAAATTACTTGGAAGGAACAACCGCTGTCGCTGTTGGCTATGCAGACGAAGTTGCCCCAGCAAAAATTGTCGCAGCTGCCGTCAAAGATACCAACAAAATGACAATCAAGTTTGGCATTTTGAATGGCGTTTGCGTGGATGCTCATCAAATTGAAGAGCTTGCAAAACTCCCTTCAAAAGAAGAGCTTATTGCAAAACTTTTGGGAACGCTCAACAACACTGCTGCATCTTTGTGCAGGGTGCTGTCCGCTCCGGCAAGAGGCTTGGCTGTCGCTTTGAATGCAATCGCAACAAAGTGAGTCTGAAAGTTGCTTAAAGTCCATTGGGCTTAAAACATGGGCAAAAGGTGCCCGGGGAACCGAAACCTTGGCAGGTGCAGATTTGACATGCTGCCTTAAAACCTCATGACACGAAAATATGGAATGAGAAAATCAAATCAATAAAAAAATAAGGAGAAAAAGAAAATGGCTGATATCAAAAATCTTGTTGAAGAAATCAAAAAATTGACTATTGTCGAAGTTTCCGAACTTGTTAAAGCTTTGGAAGAAGAATTTGGCGTAAGTGCTGCTGCTCCAGTTGCAGTTGCTGCTGCCGCTCCAGCTGCTGGTGCTGCTGCTCCTGCCGCTGAGGAAAAGAGCGAATTTAACCTCTTCTTGAAAGAAGTTGGTGCAAACAAAATCGCTGTCATTAAAGTTGTCAGAGAAGTTACTGGTCTCGGACTTTCTGAGGCAAAAGCAATCGTTGACGGTGCACCTGCAATGGTGAAAGAAAACGTTGCTGCAGCTCAGGCTAAAGAATTTGAAGCAAAATTCAAAGAAGCTGGTGCTGTTCTTGAACTTAAATAAGTAATTTAAATAAAAATAATAAGATTTGCGTAAAAAACACTCCAAGAGGGGTGTTTTTTTAATGCATTTTGCACGAAAATTGAAAAGTTTTATCAAATTTTGCAAGTTGTTGAATTGGGGGGGGTATGCTCAAAAAAGCGGCGAAGATTTTGAACTTCGCACATCAGTCGTTTCTGTTTTTAAATCAATATGACGTCAAGAACAACAAACATCATGACTTTTTATCAGAATTTAGACGTTTTTTGGGAAGAGTTTTTATGAGTTTTGCCATAAATTTAATGCGTTTCGCACAAAAACGGCATAATCGGACTTTTTTCGGCTTTTTTCTTCTGCGGCATTTTGCGAGGGGACTGCTATCATATTCAAAAAGGAGAAGAGATATGCAAATTAAAAGTCGTGTTGCGGGTGATGCACTTTATGTTTTGCTTTGCGGGGAACTTGACGAACACTCCGCAGCTTACACCAGAATCACTTTGGATGAGGTGTTTTCGACGCCGAGTCTAAAAAAAATCATCATTGACCTGTCGGAACTTTCTTTCATGGACAGCACTGGAATTGGCGTGCTGATTGGCCGTTATAAGCGAATGAAGGACCGCGACATTCCCATCTACATCACCAATCCTTCGCCGCATGCGGAGAAAATTTTCAAAATGACGGGGCTGTATGACATCATGCCGAAAATTGTGTGAATCAAAATTAGGTGAGGCCTCCAATGTGTAAATCCTGCATATTTGGATGACTACACGCTAGGAAAAGATGCGTTAAAAGAAAAAAGGAGTTTTTATGAAATATTCAAATTTTATGGAAGTGACCTTCAAGGCACTTTCGGTCAACGAAGGCTTTGCACGCGTTTGCGTTGCGTCTTTTTGCGTGCAACTCAACCCGTCAGTTGACGAAATCACCGACATCAAAACTGCTGTCAGCGAGGCGGTCACAAACTGCGTTGTGCATGCCTATCCAACCGCAGTCAAGGGGGACGTGATTTTGAGATGCGAACTTGAAGACGACCTTGTCACCATCTCTGTCACGGACAAAGGCGTGGGCATCAAAGATATCGAAAAGGCTCGCGAGCCGTTCTACACCTCCAAGCCGTCAGCGGAACGCTCTGGGATGGGCTTCACCGTGATGGAAAGTTTTATGGACGATGTTCAGGTGGCGTCAAATTCTTTCGGCACATGTGTGAAGATGACAAAACGCATACGAGCCTGCGAAAGCGTAAAGGTGGGCTGATGCTGGGGCAAGAAGAAACTCTTGAACTCATCAAAAAAGCACAGTCGGGCGACCAACTGGCAAAGGAAAAGTTGGTGGAAGAAAATTCGCCGCTCATCAAAAGCGTCATTCGCTGGTTTAAGGACAAGGGCGTGGAAAACGACGACCTGTTCCAACTTGGCTGCATGGGCTTTTTGAAAGCCATCAACAATTTTGACGTTTCTTTCAATGTCAAATTTTCCACATATGTTGTGCCAATGGTGGTCGGGGAAATTAAACGCTTCATGCGTGACGATGGTGCCGTGAAAGTTTCAAGAGCAATCAAGGGACTGAATTTGAAAATCAACAAGTTTGTTGAAACTTTTTTGATGCAAAACGGGCGAAAGGCGAGCATCGCGGAAATTGCCAGCCACTTCAAAATCAGCGAGCAGGACGTTGTCATGGCGATGGATAGTGCCAAAATGCCGGTGTCGCTTTACACGCCGTTTGACGATGGTGAAGAGGACGGGCTGACCATCATTGACCGCTTTGACGGGCAGGAAAATGAAGATTTTGTGGACAAATTTGCCCTCAAAGATTTGATTGAAAAACTTGACGAACGCGACAAAAAAATTATTTTAATGAGATATTTCTATGACAAAACCCAAAGTGAGATTGCCGAGCGGCTGGGTGTCTCGCAGGTGCAAGTTTCGCGTCTTGAAAACAAAATTCTGGAAAATTTGCGCAAAAAATTGGATGGGTGAATTTTTTGCTGAGAAATGAACAAAAAGGCGAAGGAAGTGGGAATTTTTTTGCTAATTAAATTGATAACAAAATTTTGGCACGCAACACTGAGATGATTGCAGTGAATTAAAGAGTTGGGTTGAAAAATTGAGCAAAAGTTGGATGAAAAACTTGAGCTTAAACAGCGGATAATTGGTCCGTTGTTTTTTAGTTTTATGCAAAAAATATCATTTTTCGCATAAAATGCATATGATTTGCTAAAATTTTGAAAAAGTTTGCAAAAATTCTTGACTTTTGCAGAGTTTTGCAGTAAAATGTTTCAGCAAAGTGTTGCTTCGGGGTGTGGCTCAGTTGGTAGAGCGCGCGGTTTGGGACCGTGAGGTCGGGGGTTCGAGACCCTCCACCCCGACCAGCAAATTCCTTGGATTTTGGGGGTTTGCTAACTTTGCAGACAATGCGATGGGCCTTTAGCTCAGTTGGTTAGAGCGACCGGCTCATAACCGGTTGGTCCGCGGTTCGAGTCCGTGAAGGCCCACCAAAAATTTTCGATTTTTGGTTGAATTTGTTTGCATATTGAGGTCACTTTGCGATATAATGTCAATGTTTGGCAACTTGGCTCGGTAGTTCAGTTGGTTAGAACGCCAGCCTGTCACGCTGGAGGTCGTGGGTCCGAGCCCCATCCGAGTCGCCACCTTTTTAATTTTTAAAAAGGATAGTCAAGCCGCAAGGCCTCTCGTCAAAATGCCTGTCATTTTGACGAAAAACAAGCAAACAGACGGGGAGTGGATGTGGTTTGCAAAAGCAAAGCACGAAACGGTTGGGCTGATTTGCGAGTATGCCCAGATAGCTCAGTCGGTAGAGCAAGGGACTGAAAATCCCTGTGTCGGTGGTTCGATTCCACCTTTGGGCACCAAAGGGTAGGTTGCAGAGCGGCCAAATGCAACGGACTGTAAATCCGTCGACTATGTCTTCGATGGTTCGAATCCATCCCTGCCCACCAATGCTGGCGTGGCTCAATGGTAGAGCAGCTGACTTGTAATCAGCAGGTTGAAGGTTCGATTCCTTTCGCCAGCTCCAT
>CANQOO010000004.1 GCA_947625515.1 uncultured Clostridia bacterium | reverse complement strand
GTGTCATGTTCTTTTCTTTCAACACTTCTTTAACTCTCAACGCAAAAGCCTTATTCAGTTTCATAATTCGTTCTCCTTACTTCGTTTTTCACGATATAACCATTTTAGCCGACATATCGTGATTGACTATTTAAGGTTTTCCCGAATTTTCGTTGATTATTCTGGAAAAATGTAGTATGTTATATAGGGAAAAGCCGAATTTTTATTTTGGAGTGAATTATGAAAGAAAACACTGCTTGCTTTACAGGACATAGGCCACAAAAGTTGCCATGGGGATTTAATGAAAATAATGTTAGCTGTATTGCCATGAAAGAAATTGCGAAAATTGAGATACAAAATGCAATAATCAACTATGGCATAACACACTTCATCTCTGGCATGGCAATAGGCTTTGATATGATTGCTGCCGAACTTGTTTTGGAGTTGAAAAATGACTATCCGTTCATCACTTTGGAGTGTGCAATACCATGCAAAGAGCAAGATAAACTTTGGCGAAAACAACAAAAAGAGAGATATAAATACATTTTGTCGAAAGCGGACAAAATCACTTATGTTAGTGATAGGACATATTTTGATGGTTGTATGCAGAAAAGAAACAACTATATGATTGATAATTCTTCTGTGCTTATAGCCCTTTTCAATGGCAAGGCAGGCGGCACAAAGCAAACGGTTGACTACGCAAAAGAAAAAGGATTGAAAGTCGAAATCATCAATCCTAATTCATAGATTTTTTTCTTCTTTTTCTCGAAATAGCAAGAGTTGTGCGACTGCTACACCATTTATTAAAGCCGCTGCAAATACGCCAACAATAAGCGCAAGCAACTTAAACTGTTCAAACCCGTCAGAAAAGGTCATAAGCATTGAAACAGTCAGTGAGAACATACCAAAAATCGCGTTTGCAAGTTTTACAGCCAAAAAAGTGCCAATCACACGGTCTTTTCTTTTTATCGTGTTTATAATTCCAATGATTGCTGTTATGAATGAAACAAAAACATATAATGCGTTCCAATAGATAATAAGGCCCTGTGGCGAAAAGTTTGTTTGGTCATACCAAAGCATAACGACAACGCCAGCACAAGCAAATGACATTCCCATCAAAAGCCAAGTTATCACTTGATTTTGTATCTTTTTGTTAGCACCGACATTTAGAACAAGATAGAGTTTCATTATGAAAATCAAAAAGAAAATGGCAGAAGATGAAAGAAAATACCACTTAAAACTTGAAAATGACAAGCCAAAGTTCACAAATGCAGTTGCCAAGATATAAACGCAAGAGATCGCATTGTTGACAGGCACGCGGAAGTTTTTGTCATTCAAATAAAATTTGAAAAGATTTCCTTTTTCTTTGTAGGTTGCTTTCAAAAAATTTGTTATGTGATAGTTGTATCCGACAAAAAGATAAATAATAAACAAAGCAAGAATTGCCCCGACAATTCCGGCAACAATCAATCTGCTTGAATTCTCGCTTATGAAAAAGTCTATAAAAAAACCAATGGCAATAGCACCGATAATGGATGCTATTGTCATGTAAAACAAAATTTCTTTCTTTGTCGCTTTTTCAAACAGCTTTTTCACTTTGAAATCCTAAATCCTCCACTGTGGTGTTGCCATCTTTTGTCTTTTGCAATTCATAAATTTTTGCAAGCCTGTATCTTGTGTATCTTTGAATTAGACAAGGAAGCAAATGCAGAAATAAATTTACAAACAAAATAGGCAAAACAAAATAATAATATTTCAAAGGGAAGAAAAATAAAACTGTAAAGCCAAGAACGGCAGCCAAATTGTGCATTATTTCTGCAAAACAAGTTTCTTGTAAAAATTTTGCCAAATATTTATGATCCAAACTTTTCAATTTGTCTTTGGGAAAACCTGCGGTCCATCCCATTTCAGGAACTTTGTCCTTCCATTTCTTTATGCCTAAATTTTGAAGTTTCTTTATCTCAAAATCTCTTGTTTTGAAATATCTGCTTTGATAATTTAGCCAGCGTTTTGGAAGCAAAAATCTTAAAGATAGTGCCAAGAACGCCAACACGACTATAACATAAAAGTTGACAAAAATGGGGGCAATTATGGCGTAGACAAGAGAATATGAATTTGTTATAAGTGAAACGGAGATTGTCATTGTTTCAACAAAAAACATTGCACATAAAACTATCAAAAAATAGAGCATCTTTTTCTCCTTTGTTATAATAGTGAAGCGAAAATATTTATAAGCGGCCTGAAAATTCGCCTAAAAAAGCCGATTTTCACGCCATTTTCTTTAATTTGAAGGGATTTTTCAAGAGTGTTTTCAAAATCTTTTTTTATGTCGCCAATAACTTCGTGATTATAAATCCAAACACCGTTTTCAAAGTGATGGACAAGGCTTCTGTAATCAAGATTTATTGTGCCGACAACTGCATATTTGTCATCGCAAAGGTAAGTTTTCGCGTGGATAAAGCCTGGCTGATATTCATAAATTTTCACGCCCGCTTTTTGCAATTTTTCATACGAACTTTGCGTTATCATAAACACCATTTTTTTGTCGGGAATGTGCGGAGTGATTATTCTCACATCAACGCCTTTAAGCGCAGCGTTTTCTATTGCTGATGTCAATTCGTCATCAATGATAAGATATGGCGTTGTTATGTAAAAATATTTCTTTGCCGTTCCAAGCATATTAAGCAGCATTGTTTTTGCAACGCGTCTTTCATAAACAGGTTTTGGGCCATCACCAAATGGCACACAAAATCCAGAATTTTCTTTTTTATAACCGCGATAATATTTTTCAAAGTCAATTTGTGCTTTGCTGCTCATTGAATAATCAATAAGAAAAAGTCTTGTCATCTCATCGACCGCTTCGCCATCAAGACGAACCCCAACATCTTTCCAATGTCCAAATTTCACAACATGATTGATATATTCGTCAGCCAAATTTATGCCGCCGGTGTAAGCGATTTTTCCGTCAATCGAAGTGATTTTTCTGTGGCTACGATTGTTAAATTCGTTGTTGGCTTGTCCTTTCAATTTATTGAAAATGACAGCATCAATTCCAAAACTTTGCAAGGTTTTATAATAATCACCTTTCAGTTTTGTCATACAGCCAATATCATCATAGACAACTTTGACTTCAACACCTTCCGCCACTTTTTGTTTCAGAACTTGCAAAATTGAATTCCAAAACAAGCCTTCTTCAATTATGAAATAATCCATAAAAATAAATTCTTTTGCATTTTTTAAATCGGCGAGCAAACTTTCAAATAATTCTTCTCCGCTTGCAAAATATTTGATGTCGGTGTTTTGATATATGTGCGACTGCGACATAGACTTTAAAGAGTTCGCTTGCAAAAACGCTTCTTCATCTTGTTTTTTGCAATTTAGGGCGGCACCTGTGTCATTTTTCAGCATATTGGCGTTTATGGATTTTATTCTTTTGATTTGCTTGTCAGAAAGCCGCCTTGAATAAAACATAAAATAGGTCATAAAGCCAACAATCGGCACAAGCAAAACTATAAACAACCAAGGCACTTTGTAGTCTGGATTGTCTTTTGAATTTATTATTGCGACCGCACAACAAATTTGTGTGAGAAGCACAACCAAATAGAAATATGGCACAAAAATCGTAACAACGCTTGTTGCTGCAATAACGCCCAAAAATTCAAAAATTATTATAAGCATAGACAAAATATACCGAAAAGGTATGTGCAGGGCGTGTTTTTCAATTTTGTTGCCACTCTTTTTCTTCATTTGAAAACCTTTTAAGCAAATGAAATTATTTCTTCTGCGACTGTTTCAATGATTTTTTGTGCTTTTTCTTTTTGTGATTTTGAACAATTCAGTAATATTGACAGGGTTGTTGCACCTTTATAAGATGAAACTGCAATTTGGAAACATGGCGGTTTTTGAAGCCCACTATACATAATTGCGTTTTTTACTTCTTTTCCGTCAAAAGTCAAATTGTTTGCATCCAGCACGCCCAAATTTGTGTAATCAGTAAATTCGATTGTTTTCAGTCCGCCATAAAGCTTCAAAAACTTTTCAAGTGTGGATTTGTTGTATTTGTCCACAAGAAGCATAGGTCCTGCAATATCATTTTTGGAAGATTTTTGTTTCTGCATGAATTTGTGCGTTTTTGACAGTGTTTTTTCAAAACTTTCGTGCGTTTTCACTTTGACATTAAAATTGTAGTTGCCACCCAAATTTCCAATTCCACACTCGCTTTCAGCATATCTTCGCAAATTTACTGTGCAAGGCAAATTCACTTTATTGTTGCCATAAAGTTTGTTCAAAGCCCTTGCATAAGCGGTCAAAAACACATCATTAAGCGTGGTGCTTTGCGATTTTGCTTTTGTGTGAACTTTGTCCATTATCTCGCTTGGAATAGTCTTTTGAATAGCGCAAGACTGATCGGTCTTTTCGGCGTCATAAACCTTTTTGTTCTTATAGCCACTCATCATCGACCAGAGCATTTTGATTGTCATTGCTGTTTTGCCTTTGAGATTTTTTGTCAAAATTGAAAAATCCCTGTTCATGAGATATGAATAGTCATCTTTTTCTTTGCCATTATAAAGGTCACACAAAAGATAAAGAAGATCTCTAAATCCAATTCCGTCACAAAGCAGGTGGCTGATTGTGATATACAAAGTGTTTTTTGAAAGCGTGAAAAGCACAAGTTGTTTTGTCATATCCAAACTTTCAGTCAAAGCTTCATCTTTATTTATATTTTGGACAACCTTAAAGAAATCACCATCTTGCAGGTGTTCATTTTCAACATATTTATTTTGCTTTTCGTTATAAACACATCTTAAAAGTGGGAAAAGACTTGTCAGTCTTTTTATTGCGCCGGCAAGTCTATTCTCATCAATTTCGCCATCAAATTCAATAACTGCGTGAATAAATGGCTCGTGATATTTTGTGTTTATAAACTGCATTAAATCAAGCGGTTGAACATCAAAATTTTTCATAATAACTCCAAATTTTATTTTCTTTCTGCTTTTGCTTTTGCAGTTCTTTCTTTTGCGGCTGCTGTGCGTGCATGAGCTTCTTCAATTTGTTTTGCTTGCTGCTCGCGGATTTTTGCTGTTCTTTCAGCAGGGCTCATGTGGGCATCGTCCCAATTTTTCTTTGCATCCGCTTTTGCACGCTTCAAAGTGTTATTGCCACGATTTTCTTCAAAGTTTGCTCTGCTTTCAGCCTTTACAGCTTCGAAGTTTGCTTTATCGACTTCATGTTGAGCCTTTGTGCTTTCTGCCATATCGTGAAAAGCGTCCTTAAAAAATTTTGTCACTTTATTTCCTTTTTTGTTTTCGTTTTCTTCATTTTTCATTTTTTCTTTTCTCCTTTTAAATTCTTCATTTTTTTGTGAATGAATAAACAAAATTTTCATTCTTTGCTTGGAAGTTTTTGCTTCCATAAATTCGTTGTAATCTTTGTTTGTAAGAGCCGATTTTTCGTTATCTATTTCCATTTCTTTTTTGCAAATCATCTCCTTTTAATTAAAAGTAAGTTTCCTTGCTTTTACATTATCATTTTACAACATTTTTTCGTGTTTTTATCGGACAAAAAACAGTGCAAGTGTAGGTTTCTAAACTTTTTTACACCAAACTTGTCTTGTTCAAAATCAACTTGCTGACAAACGCAAGTCCAATGCTAAACAAAACTCCGCCAGCCAAACACATAACAACATGCAAAATTCCTGCATTAAGTGGTGTCATCATTGGAATTGTCATAAACAGCAGCATTCCACATCCAAGCACGAGCAAAATTGAAAGCCACAATTTTTGTTTAGAGAAGCACGCAAAGGTTAGGGCGATTGAAATGAAAATCAAAAGCACAAACATCTTTGCAAGCATAGAGCAAACAATTCCACCTGCATTAAAGCCTTCCATTGTGAAAGGCAAGCCTGCAATCGCACCGCCAATCATTCCACCTACAAAGAAAAGTAAAAGCATAATCACACTTGCCGCAAAGCAAATAATAATTTTTGAAGCAACATATTCCATTCTCTTTGACCTGACGGTGAAAAGATTTTTTGCATATCCACTTCTAAAATCTTCGCTGACAAATATGCAAACAAAAATTGCAACCGCAAAGAACACGAGATTTATATTGCACATTGTTGTCAAATCCATAGCCATTCCGCCATTTCCCACAGAGCCAATAATTTGCCAAACATTTTTAAAGCCTTCCATTGTTTGCTCTGCGCCTGTTGCTGGATCAACTGTGGTTGTTGTTCCCATAAAGCTTGTCATAACAAGTATAAGCACCGGAACAAGCAAACAAATTCCAAACATAATGTAAACAAGCGGGCTCTTAAACATTCTGCGAGCATCAACTTTAAGCATGCTTTTCAGTCTGTTTGAAAAGCCTTTAATATCACTTTTAGTCATTAGAGTTTGCCTCCTTTATCCATAAGATTGATATAATATTCTTCCAAACTTATCTTTGCTGTTTTCACTTCGCTTGGCAAGATTGAATGTGAATAAAGTTCATTTACAACATCTTCCGCTTTCACATCATCATAGACGCGGATATATTCGTTTTCTTCGCTAACTTTTTTGAATTTCTTTTCGAGTGCCAATTTTGCTTTTGCATTGTCTTTTGTTTTTATTGCAACATAGGTTGGACAATCTTTTTCAAGTTCTTCGGCGGTCATTTCTTTAATCATTTTGCCGCCACGAATTATGCCATAGTGAGTTGCAATCTTTTCAAGTTCACCCAAGATATGAGATGAAATGAGAACTGTGCATTTTAGATTTGTTGTTATGTCAGTGAGAACTTCTCGCATAATTCTCATTCCATCAGCGTCAAGCCCATTTATCGGCTCATCGAGAATTAAAAGTTTTGGATTTCCAAGCAGTGCAAAGGCAATTCCAATTCGCTGTTTCATTCCAAGCGAGCAGTTTTTGAATTTGTTGGATGCCGAGCCTTCCATTCGCACGATTTTCAAAACTTTTCTAATTTCTTCATCTTCGTTTTTCAAGCCTAAATTTGCGGCTTGCAATTTCATATTGTCCCAAACACTAATGTTTGGATAGCAGCCCGGACTTTCAATCAAAACGCCAATTTGCGACCTGATTTCTTGGTCTTTGTAATCTTTGCCAAAGAGTTTTATTTCGCCGCCATTTGGAACGATAAGCCCACAAATAAGTTTTTCGGTTGTAGATTTGCCAGAGCCATTTTCGCCAATAAAGCCATAGATTGCACCTTGCGGAACAGTCATATCAAGTTCTGCAAGTGCTTGCTTTTGGCCATAGTTTTTTGTTAGATTTTTTATTTCTATTGCGTTCATATTCTTTCTCCTTAATAACAATCTCGTTTGGACAAAATCCATGAGCCAAGCATATTGTAAATCACTGCCCAAGCCACACTGACAACAAGACAAATTATCACGCTGACAAAGTTTGCTGACAGGCAGGCATTTACAGATGAGCCATACAAGAACATATTAAGCACAGGCGAATTTCCTACAAGTGCGGCCGCAGCAATAACAGGGATTCCTGTTCCCAAAACAAAACAAAGTGCGATTGAAATGCCAAATTTTCTGCGGAAGATAATGTTTATAAAGGTGTAAAGGCTTGCCCAACCCAAACTCATAATAACTTTGCCGAGTAGCGCACAAATAAGTGAGCCTGCGTTGACTGTGAAAGGCAGCCCTGTGAAAAGTGCAGATGCCACGCCACCAACAAGATATGTTCCACACATACACATCATTGAAAACGCACCAAGCATTGTTTTTGAAATCATATAATCTTGCTTTTTGGAGTGTGTTGTGAAAAGTTGTTTGACATATCCACTTTTATAGTCGTGCCCGATGAAAATTGAAATCATTATTCCGCCAAAAATGAAAACCATATTCATATTTGCGTATTGCCCAATGTTCTGGACAACATAAAGTGGATTATCGGCTGCAACAATTTGCCAAGCGTTTGTGAACATTCCCGCAGTTTCGCCCGTATTTCCCATTGAAACGAGTGCAGGGATAATGGCTGCAATTCCCAAGAAAATGTAAAACAGTGGAGTATGAAAAAGTCTATAAAAATCAACACCAAGCATTCCTTTAATTCGTGTAAAGAAGCTAGGATTTTCAAACTTTAATGTATCTTGCTTTTCCATTATTTTGCCTCCCTTTTGCTCATAAGCGAAATGTAATATTCTTCAAGACCAATTTTGCTTTGCTGAATTTCCTTTACTTTAAGCCCATTTGAAAGCAACATTTCCATAATTTTTTCGGTATCACTTTCATCATAAACTCGCAGTTTTTCATTTTCAACTCGCACATCTTTGAATTTTGCTTTTAAGATTTCTTCCGCTTTTTTGTTGTTATTTGTGTCGATTTCAACAAAAACTCTGTTTCGGCTTTCCATTTCCTTTGCGGATATTTCTTGTATCATTTTGCCTTGACGGATAATTCCATAATGCGTTGCAATCTTTTCAAGTTCGCCCAAAATGTGAGATGAAATAAGCACAGTGCAGTTATAGTTTTTTGTTATATCCACCAAAATCTCACGCATAATTCTCATTCCGTCAGTGTCAAGCCCATTTATCGGCTCATCCAAAATGAGAAGTGCTGGGCTGCCAAGAAGTGCCATGGCAATTCCAACCCTTTGCTTCATGCCAAGCGAACATTTTTTGAAAAGTAATTTTGCGTTATCTTCCATGCGGACAATTTTTAAAACGCGGCCGATTTCTTCATCAATGTTTTTAAGCCCAAGATTAAGAGCCTGCATTTTCAAATTTGCATAAATACTTGAATTTGGAAAGCAGCCGGCATTTTCAATAAGTGCGCCAATTTTTGCACGAACACCGGCGTCTGTATAATCTTTGCCAAAGAGTTTTATCTCGCCCTTGTCAGGCACCAAATGCCCACAAATAAGTTTTTCTGTTGTGGATTTGCCAGATCCGTTTTCGCCAATAAAGCCATATATTGCACCAACAGGGACGGTCATGTTAAGCCCATCAAGTGCATATAGTCCTCGAAAACTCTTGCTCAAATTTTTAATTTCAATAGCGTTCACCTTTTTTCTCCTTTCTTAGTTTAAAAGCCTACATTTGTTTGCTTTTACATTTACATTGTAGTATAATTTTTTTGAAATCAGGCTGACACAAAAAGCGTTTTGTGTAGTTTTCTAAAAAAATTAAGGAGAAAATATGAACAGATCGGAGTCCAAATTCCAAAATACCGCAGAAAAAATGGATAATGCACTCATTTCACTTATTAATGAAAAAGATTTTGCTGAAATCAATGTTGCTGAAATTTGTGCAAAGGCAGGCGTGAGCAGGTCAACATTCTATGATCACTATCAAAACACCTACGATCTTTTGAAAGAAACACAAAAAACAATCATGGCAAATTTTCATAAAACTTTCAAAGATGCCGGCATAACTTTTCCAGATATATCGAAACTTGAAAAAGACGATTTGTTTTTCATTTCGCCAAAATATCTTGTGCCATATCTTGAATATGTCAAAAAAAATAAAAGAATTTTCAGGACATATCTAACACATCTTGCAACATTTCAGCCACAAGAAGCCTATGATGACCTATTCAAATATGTTTTAAAGCCTGTTTTTGTCCGCATGGGCGTTGTGGACAATTCACTAATGCAATATATGTCCAAATTCTTTCTCTCCGGCATAACCGCCATTGTCAACGAATGGGTGAATGGCGATTGCAAAGACGATATACTTTTCATTGTTGAAATCATCACCGCTTGCATAAAAGCGGCAAGATGAAATAAAAAAAAGAAAATTTCACGAATTTTTGCAGTAAATTTGCAAAATTTTTGCAAATGTGCCGTTTTGTGTTATGTTTTTATCGTAAAATGTTGTATAATAATTTATGTTAAAAGAAAAGTGTCAAAATGCCTTTAAAATAGGGCAATTCGGCACTTTATAAAACGATATTAAATGATAGAATATGGTGCAAAAATGGGCAAAAACACCATTTTAAAGGGATTACTTCGGAACCGTTGAGGAGGGTTCGAGTCCTTCTGGGAGCACCAAAGAGGGGCAATCCGCACCAAAAGCGGATTGTTTTTTATTGCAACTTGCCGCATTTTGCTTAAAAAAACACATTTGCAAACAAAAGTCAGCGGGTTTTGAGGAAAAACTTTTAAAAAATATTCCTTTTATTTTAATTTGTGTTATAATAAATAAAGGAATTTTCTATAATGCAAAAGTTACAAATAACAAAGGAATATGCACAAGAGTTCGACGAAAAGTGTTCCCGAGCGGATTCTCACGGATTTTTGAGATTTTTAACAGAACCAGATGAACACAGTATTTCGTTGCTAGATTTGATAGCACAAGTGGAAGGGGTTATCAAGTTTAACCCATCCGTGCACGACATAGGCTTTGAATTGAATGAGCAAACTATTTCAAATTATATGAATAAATTTTTCTCTCAATATATGCCGCAAAAAGCGGACCAGGTTAAGCAAATTCTTAATAAAACGCATCCATATTTTATTGACCGCGATGGCGGAACTCATGTTAATTTTATTCCTGTTAAACAAGGAGATTCTCATTCGAGCAATGTTGGGCATTCAGGCAGGCGTTCGTTTTTAGAGTTTAATGTCTATATCCACAATTCTCTTGACGATTTGCGAACGACTGCACACGAGTTAAGCCATGCTCTAAGTTCCCATCATCAACATTTAATTGTGATGCTGCGTTCAAATGCACCAAGAGAAGAAATAGACAAGTTCACGCACAAAAGTTTTGAGAGAGATTGCGTTGGAGAAATTGAAAGCCATATAACTGAAAGGCTGTTTAATCAATTTTTAGTTGAAAGTGGTCTTTACACAAAAAAAGATTTGCAAAATTATGAAAATCAACAGCAAGCAAGTTTGCTGAGTGAAATCAACTTAATCAGAGAAGAACGCGATATAATAAAAAAACTTTCTTGCCCTGTAAGTTATGAAAGTTTAGATAAATTAGTTAAAAATTTGCAACAAAATCACAATAACAGGCTTCTTGAGCGAGTTGAAAAAATGCATGATGACAAGAGGAAGTTCAGTTCATATATGTTTAGATATGTTGTCGGAAGAATTGTTGCTGATCAATGGATGAAGCGATTTGACAATTCTGATCAGCAATCTCAAAAGAATATGCTTGACAACTTCCAACAATTTTTAGACAAAACTCACGAATTTGACCTAGATAGTGCCTGCAAAAATTTGCTTAATCAAAATTTTGCTTGTGTTGTTGAAGATTATGTATTGGATAAAAAAAACAACAAGAAAAAAGA
This sequence comes from uncultured Clostridia bacterium, assembly GCA_947625515.1. Classification (GTDB taxonomy): domain Bacteria; phylum Bacillota; class Clostridia; order Christensenellales; family UBA1242; genus Caccovivens. The sequence continues at coordinate 129,014 of CANQOO010000004.1, read as the reverse complement.
TTGCGAAGTTGAAAAATAGACATTATTTGGGAGCGGAATTCTTGATTCGTTTGTCGCACCATACGCAAAGTTCACTTTTGCGAACGTCAAGGAGGTTTTTAACCTTCTTATTTTTTTCGATGGAATATTTTAGAAATCAGGAAAACGTTGAAATTTTGACCAAATTTTTTTATTTTCAAAACAAAAAAAGAACCTTAAAAATGATAAATTGCTCATTTAGGGGTTCGACTTCGTTATTTCAAAACTGAACAAATTTTTGCTCAGAAAGTGCCGATTTTTACGAATTGGTGGCAAGTTTTGAGAATTGTTTAACCCTTTACAGGCATTTTCATATAGTGATATTGGAGGGTGTTGGCACTTTAAATCAAACCCTGAGAAAGCAATCACTCTCTAATACTTTTTACAGGAGACAAAATTTGTTCGGGAATAATTTTAATAATTGTTGCAACACAAATTGTGCTCAATCTCAACAACCAAGAAACAATGTTATCTTGGTTACTTCGCCAGGTTTGGTGGGGCCAGTTGGCAGAACGGGTGCGACCGGCCCAACGGGACCTCAGGGACCAATAGGGCCAATCGGACCAACCGGTGCAACCGGGCCACAAGGTCCAACTGGGCCAACAGGCATTGGCTTCATCGGCCCAACGGGGGCTACAGGTGTGACCGGTCCAACAGGACCTCAAGGCCCAACCGGGCCAACAGGCATCGGAATAACAGGGCCAACTGGTGCTACCGGTGCCACCGGTGCCACTGGTGCCACTGGCGTGGCGACAGCAGCAAGCTATGGCTCATTTTATTCAACAGCTTCACAATCTGTTGATGACTCAACTTTTCCGCTTGAAGGAACAATTGTTGTCAACAATATGGCTCTTGCTCCAGCAACAGGAATTGTGACTCTGCCAAATATCGGCGTTTATAAAGTGGATTATGGTGTGTATGTTGCAAGTAGTGCAACCGCAGATGATTATGTCGCACTCAGCCTAAACGGTGTTGATGTGACCGGAACTGAAAGAAGCCTTGAAAACAACACCATGATTGCTTCCAGTGCAATAATTCAGACAACAGCCCTCAGCAGCACGCTGGCAATCAACATCAACAGCACAAGTCCAATCACTTTCAACGATGACCAAGGCGTAAGCGGATATTTAACAATCATACAAATTGCTTAGAAAAAGGCAAGGAGCAAAACCCCTGCCTTATTTTTTGAGGTCAAAATAAAAAGCCAATATAATTAATTTTTATGAATTATAATAATTTATAATGGTTGGGGCTTTGGCTTGGTCCCGCCCATCATATGTATTGTCCCAATCTTTTACTGCTTTTTCAAACATATCAATATAAAATTTCATGCTTTTGTCTATTGTGAAATTTTGAGCATGTTCAGCAATCAGTCGTCGATGCTGTTCTAATTTTTGAGGATGTTCAATCCACCAATCAATTTTGCTTGCTAAATCTTTACTATCGCCGTGCTTAAAAACCGAATGCTTTTGCGAAAGTGCAAATTGCCTTGTTGCACTTTTAATACTGTCCGACACAATGGGAACACAGCCACAAGCGATTGCTTCAAGACAACTCATTCCCTCAACCTCAATATCTGCAGGGTGTATATAAAGATCTGCAAAACTGAACAAATTGCAAAGTTCTTCTTTAGAGAAAAAACTAAATTCTGGATAATTTGGCAATGATTTTGACATCTTCATTATTTGCTTTTTTACTGGACCATTACCACCGAAAATGAGTTGAATTTTGTGTTTATACTTGCTTTGTTTGACTGCTTTTATGATTAAATCATATCTTTTTTCTCTTGAAAAACGTCCAATAAAAACGATTACAAATTTCCCCGAATATTTTTCGGGCTTTACTGCATTATCCATATGTTTAAAATCTTGATCAAATCCATTAGATATAACATGTAAACATGAATTATAATTATGTTTAACCAACTCATTTGCAACCATTAATGACGGACAATGAATATGCTTTATGTATGCATAAGTTTTTTTATAAAAGCTTGTCCATAAAAAATTATTTACAAATCCAATTTTATTCATGTATATGGTTGATGTAATGTTTTCGGGCAATAAATGAAAGCCCGCCGTGCATGGTATATTCAACTCACGGCACAGCTTAATTGTTGTATAACCAAGTTTAAAGGGGAGATAAACATGAACTAAATCTGAACCTTTGATGGCTTGTTTTATAGTATCAGTATCCGCTTTGGCGAATTGAAAACCTTGCGAATTTATAATCTTATTTATTAATTTGCCATAATATTTTTCTTTGAGTGCATAAAGTGTATTGCTGGATTGATCAATCGCAAGAACTTTGACTATATGCCCTTCTTTAATAAGGCCATTATAAAAACGTTGTGCAGAAATGCTTGTTCCATGATTATTTTTATAAAATTGGTCAACAACTAATGTAATTATCATATGTTTTCCTTTTAAAATTTTAATTTTATTTAATAATGTAATAGTAATAATAGTCTTTACCTAACAACGACATCTTTATACTTAAACTCGGAAGTCTTGCCATAAAAAGTTAATTGTTACTTTCACCTTTTTAGCAAACTTGCTCTATGTGATTTGTGCAAGCAAAATATGCGATTAAAATTTCGCTTGGCGAATAATCGTTGGTCAGCTGATTATCATTTTAGTTGGGGGCTTCCGCAAGCAACGAATGTAAAAGATGCGAAGAATGCCAAAACCAAGATAACGAGGTGCTTAAATATTTCATTTTTTCTCAATTTAGATTTTTATTAAAAAACTCTACAATTTTTGCAAAAGGAATTATGTCAACTCTATCATAAAGGTCAGTGTGCACTGCGTTTGGAATAATCATAAGTTCTTTATTGTTCTTATATTTGCTGTGTTTTGTCATATTTGCAAAAGCGTCTTTGCCAAAGTAACAAGAGTGGGCTTTTTCGCCGTGAATAATCAGCACCGCACTGCGAATTTCATTTGAATACGATAAACTTTTTGTGTTGATAAATGAAAGAGCTGATGTTTTATTCCAACCGCCATTTGAATTTAGCGAACGCTTATGATAGCCACGCTTTGTTTTGTAGTAATCATAATAATCTTTCACATAGAAAGGGGCATCTTTTGGCAACGGGTCAACAACCCCGCCAGCAAGTTCATATTTCCCACTTTCAAAATCTTTAATGCGTTGTTCGTTTAATGCCTTTTTCATTTCATATCTGCCGTTTTCGTCAACGCTGTCAAAATAGCCATAAGCATTAACTCGGCTCATGTCATACATTGTTGAAACAACGGTCGCTTTAATTCGCGTGTCTATTGCAGCGGCATTTAAGGCCATTCCACCCCAACCGCAAATGCCAATTATGCCAATTCTGTCTTTGTCAACATCTTTGCAAGCGGACAAAAAGTCAACTGCCGCTTGAAAATCCTCTGTGTTGATGTCTGGGCTTGCAACATATCTTGGCTGGCCTCCACTTTCGCCTGTGAAAGACGGGTCAAAAGCAATAGTCAAAAAGCCATTTTCTGCCATTGTTTGTGCATAAAGACCAGACGCTTGTTCTTTAACTGCACCAAAAGGCCCGCAAACTGCAATAGCAGGCAAAAGCCCATTTGCATTTTTAGGCTTATACATATCTGCCACCAAAGTTATGCCAAAACGATTTGTAAATTGCACTTTCTTGTGGCTAACTTTTTCACTTTTTGGGAATGTTTTATCCCATACTTTTGTAATTTTTAATTCTTCCATAATTCACTTCTTTTATTTCAGTTTGTTATATTGTTTATCATCGACGGGCTGTAACCACTCGTTTGAAGTTTTTGTTCCCGGCACTTCGATTGCAAGATGTGAAAACCAACTGTCTTTTGCCGCACCGTGCCAATGTTTGACATTTGCTGGAATGTTCACACAATCGCCGGGCTTTAATTCAATTGCCTTTTTGCCAAATTCTTGATAATATCCTCTGCCGCCAACACATATAAGAATTTGTCCGCCGCCACTTTTTGCTCGATGGATATGCCAATTATTTCTGCATCCTGGTTCAAAAGTCACATTAAAAATGCCTTGTTCTTTGCAAATTGGTGCAAGATAACTTTGTCCAACAAAATAATCTTTAAAAGCGTCATTTGGACTGCCAATAGGGAAGAAAATTGTGTTTTGATAAATTTCTTTTTCGGTTTTTGCATCAACTTTTTCGTTCCAAACATCTTTTGCCATGCGGAAAACAGCCCATGCTTTTGGCCAACCGACATAAAAAGCACAATGAGTGATTATGGCTGCAATTTCTTTTTTGTTAACTCCATTGTTTTTTGCATTTTGCAAGTGATATACAAGCGAGCTGTCCGTTATTCCTGACGACATAAGCCCAACAACCGTGATTATACATCTCGTTTTAAGGTCAATGTCGCCATTGTTCCAATTCTCGCCAAAAAGCACATCATCATTGAAATGTGCAAAGTCTGGGGCGAAATCTCCCAACTCTTTTTTTCCTGCATCTTGTGTTATCTTTTTCATTTTTTATCTCCTTTATGGACACTTGCCGTTTTCTTTAAATTTGCGACGTGCGACGTTTATATGAAATCATTATATATAATAATTTTAACATTACATGAATTTAATATCAAATCAAATAGGCTATTTTTCAGAAATTTTTGCAGAGAATTTGCAAGATTTTTGCAAAAGTGCTGTTTTGTGCTATGCTTTTTATCACGAAATGTTGTATAATTATTTTTGCTAAAAGAAAAATGCCTGAATGTTTGCAAAATAGGGAATCTCATTTTGCCATGTGAGGCAAATTTTAACAGGCGAGTTGATAAAATGAAAAAGATGTGAGGTGAAATATGATTATTGCATTGACGGGTGCCACAGGAAATATGGGACAGGCCACGGTGGAGCAACTTTTGAAAATTCCAGAGGTTGACACGCTGAGACTGCTTGTGCTTCCGGGCGACAAGCGGCTTAAAGAACTTTTGAAGAAAAACAAACAAAACAAAAACAGGCTGGAAATTGTCAGTGGAAACATCGTGGACAAAGTGGCATGCAAAAGACTGGTGCAAGGTGCGGAATATGTGATAAACATGGCGGCCGTCATTCCTCCACACTCCGACCAGCATCCGGACAAGGCGATTGAATGCAATCAGGTTGGCGTTGACACTTTGGTAGGCGTGATTGAGCGGATGAAAAAGCAGCCAAAACTGATACATATTTCCACAATGGCACTCTATGGCAACAGAAACTCGCTGCATCCTTGGGGACGCGTGGGCGACCCGCTGCTTGTCAGTGCGTTTGATATTTATGCCATCACCAAACTTCGCGGCGAATTTCGCGTGCTGGAATCGGATGTGGAAAATTTTGTTGTGCTTCGTCAAACCGCCATGCTTCATGGCCGCATGTTGGCGGACAACATGAGCGACGGGCTGATGTTCCACACATGTTTCAACGCTCCGCTGGAATGGGTGACGGCTCACGATTCCGGCGTGCTTATTGCAAACATCATCCGCAAGGATTTGAAGGAAGATTTAAGCAAAATCTTTTGGAAAAGGGTGTTCAACATTGCTGGCGGACTGGAAAACTGTGTGACTGGCTATGACACCCTAAACGACGGCTTCAAACTGATTGGCGGGAGTGCAAAAGACTTCTTTGAGCCAAATTTCAACGCCACGCGAAACTTTCACGGGATGTGGTTCTTTGACGGCAACAAACTTGAAGATATGTTTCACTATCAGTCGCAGACCACGGCGGATTTTTGGAAAGAACTTGACAAGGCAAATCCTTATTTCAAACTTGGCAAGCTTGTGCCAAAGAAACTAATAAAACAATTTGCGATAAAGCGGCTTTTCAAAAGCCCGAATGCGGCAAAATATTGGGCGAAACACCAGGACGAAGCAAAACTTTTTGCCTATTTTGGCGGAAAAGACAAATATGCCCAGTTGCCAAAAGAGTGGAAGGATTTTGGACTTTTTGTGGAGAACAAAGACGAGGAGGCACGGCCAATGGATTATGCCAAACTTAAAGACAAAAGTTGTGCCAAACTTGTGGACCTCGGGATTGATGTGGACAGCGAAAAACTGAGCATAAAGGACTTGCAAAAATATGCCCAGATGCACGGCGGAAGATTGCTCTCTTCAAAATTCGCTTCCATGTATGAAAAACTGCAATGGCAAAATTCGGACGGGCAAAACTTTGAGGCAAGGCCGTTTTCCGTAGTCAAGGCTGGGCATTGGATGAATGCGGGCTATACGGAAAATGTATGGGATTTTGACCGCCTTGCCAAGAAGGACAAAATATACGCCCAAGTTTGGTATGACACCCACGCTCAAAACGAGGACAAGTTATATTCCTATGACAAAAATTTTGTGGCGAAAATGGAAAATTTAAAGTTGAAAACTGGCAATGAAACAATTAAAAAAATGCCAAAGCCGAAAATTTGAAAAATAAAAAAATAAAAATCAAATTTTGAATTCAAAATCAAATGATGACAATTTGAAAAGCGAAATTTGAAAAGAAAAAATAAAAAAGTCAAATGAAAAAGCAAAATGGAGAAAATATGAAATCGGTTTTGATTTGCTACTTTTCCGGCACGGGAAACACGAAAAAAGTGGTTGATGAATTTGCAAAAACATTTCAAAAGAATGATTTTGAAGTTGTTTTGCACAATATTGATGACGGGGCGTTTGGCGGCGACATTTCAAAGTTTGAACTTTTTGGAATTGCCTATCCTGTCCACGCGTTCAACGCACCCGCCAATGTCTTGGAGTTTGCAAAGACCATTCAAAAACTTCCAAAGAAAACAAAGAAGGCATATTTTGTCATAAATTCCTCCGGCGAGCCGCTGAAACTGAACAACATTTCGTCCATAAAACTCAACTCCATCATGAAAAAGCGGGGCTTTGTGCTGACGAATGAATATCACTATTGCATGCCATACAACATCATTTTCCGCCACACCGACAACATGGCACACAAAATGTGGGAGACGGCACAAAATGTCATTCCGCTTGATTGCCAGCAGATTGTGGACGGCGAAAAGTCAAAACTTGGATATGTCCCGTTTGGGCATTTCCTGGCGTGGACATTTAGGATTGAGCATTGGGGCGGAAAATTTAATGGCAAACGCTATAAAGTCAGCGACAAGTGCCTCAAATGCGGGCTGTGCGTCAAGAAATGTCCGGCTCACAACATCACAATCGAAAACGGCGAATTCAAATTTGGCAAAGATTGCCTGATGTGCATGCGTTGCTCGTTCAACTGCCCCGCAAACGCCATAAAAATTGGACTTTTTGACAAGTGGAAGGTGAATGGTGCATATGATTTTGACCATTTTGATGAAAAAGAAGAACAAACTCACAAGAAATATTGCAAAAAATCATATGAAAAATATTTTGACAAAAACGAGAAGCGTGCCAAGCCGAAAATATAAATGCATCCTTAAAGAAAATAAAGCAACTTATTAAAGACTTAAACACTCTTAGAGAAAAGTTAAATGCCGCTTTTAAGAAAATACAAACAACTCTAAATTCGACAAAAATAGACCAAACTTTTTCTCAAATGTGGCGAGTTTTGTTTGACACGACTTTGGGCGATATGATAATATGTTTATGAAGATGCAAAAAGCATCAAAAGGAGAAAGGATATGAAGAAAATTTTATCAATTTTGGCATGCCTAGCAATGATTGTTGTTGGAGGCGTGACTTTGGCAGCGTGCGGAGAGCCAACCCCGACTGTCAACAATGTGACCGAACTTTATGCGGCACTTGAAGCTCAGAAGGACGGCGACACCATTGTTTTGAAGGCAGGCACATATGACATCGCACCTATGGTTGCATATGCAGAGCAGCCAGATGAAGGCAACTGGTATTTGCCAATTTGGGCAAACAATGTCACAATCAAAGGGCAAAACGGCGTTGTTCTGATGTCTTCGCATGATTCAGAAAACGGAATTTGGTCTTCTCAAAACTTCATGACAGTGTTTGGCGACAATTTCACTCTTGAAAACGTCACACTTGTCTGCAAGAAAGAAGTCAACAAAGTGATTGAAGTCCTTGGCAAAAATGTCACTCTCAAAAATGTGACTTGCAATGCTCCATCTGACTATGACTTTGCTGGCTCAATCTACTTCAACAATGTCGGCATAGTAGGCAATACTGCCGGCGACGTTGGAACTGCAACTTTTGAAAATGTCACTCTCAACAAGGGCAGAATCACTGGAAGCGGTGCTTTGACGGGAAAGTTTGTCTTCAACAATGTTGAAATTGACTGGACAGGCGTTGATGAAGGAACTCGCACTCAGGCTGGAATTCTTCCAATTTACAAACTTAACCAACACACCAACACAGAGTCATCTTTCACATATGAAGGAACAGAGACTGTTTCTGTGAAATTGAACAAAACCGAGCTGGGCGATAGTATATATCAAGCCGCAAAAGACGAACTTCCAGAGGGCGTTCAAGTTTTGGATGTCAACACAGCCGCTTAAATTTAGGTTGATTAAACATATTAAAATTTAAAATGTTAAAAATTGATAAAAAAAAACAGCGATTTAAAATAAAAAAACAAAAAAAGAGGGCAAAAAGTCCTCTTTTTTGCATTAAAAAATTTTAGTCAAAATTATTTGTTGAATATTGAAATTAAAAATTATTAAAAAAATAAAGTTGAGAATTTTTAATATTAAAATAAAATCAAGAACTTTTTTATTTAGAAAATAAAATCAAAATTTTTAATATTAAAATAAAATCAAATCTTTTTTAATTTTGAAATTGAAAATTTGTTGCAAAAAATTTTAATTATTTTTTTAAGTTGTTGTATAATTGATATATCATGGTGAGGTGAAATATGGAAGACAAATTTTCGTCCGAAAAATATCTGAAAAATTTAAATCTATATTGGGATGCGGCAAACTATCTTTCCGCGGCACAACTTTATCTGAAAGACAACCCACTTTTGCGTGACCACAAACTTTGCATGGACGATGTGAAGAAAAAATTGGTGGGCCACTGGGGCACTGTGCCGGGGCAAAATTTTGTGTATGCACATTGCAATCGCGTCATTCAAAAATATGACGTGAACATGATTCTGCTTTCCGGGCCTGGGCATGGTGGAAATTTTTTGACCGCAAACAGTTTTTTGGAAGGAGTTTACAGCGAATACTATCCCGAAATGTCGCAGTCGCATGACGGCATGCAAAAATTTTGCAAACAATTTTCTTTCCCGGGCGGGATTGGCTCACACTGCGTCCCGGAGACGCCTGGCTCCATCCACGAGGGCGGGGAACTTGGCTATGTGCTTGCCCACGCCTATGGGGCGGTGTTTGACAATCCAAACCTCATCGCGGTGGCGATTGTCGGCGACGGGGAGGCGGAGACCGGCCCTCTTGCCACATCTTGGCACAGCAACAAATTCGTCAATCCGCTTTCGGACGGAGTTGTTTTGCCGATTTTGCATTTGAACGGCTTTAAGATTAACAATCCAACTGTGCTTTCACGAATGAAAAAAGCAGACCTGAAAAAACTTATGGAAGGATATGGCTATTGCGTGCATTTTGTGGAAGGCGACGACCCAGCGAAAATGCACAAACTCATGGCTCAGGAAATGGACAAGTGCATGGAAGAAATTCAGCAAATCAAACTCCACGCCAAGCAGTGTGCAAAGACGGGTGATGCGTGCGAGGTGAGATATCCAATGATTGTCCTTCGCACAAAGAAAGGCTGGACGGGGCCAAAAGTTGTTGCGGGCAAAGCGGTGGAAGGCACATTCCGGGCTCATCAAATTCCACTTCAAATTGAAAGTGAATCCGACCTGAAAATGTTGGAAGATTGGCTTTTGAGTTATCACCCAGACAAACTTTTTGACAAAGACTATCGCCCGGTGAAAGAAGTGCTGTCCGTCGTGCCAAAAAAGGACAAACGCATGACCGGCTCGCCGTATGCAAACGGCGGCAGGCTTCTGAAAGAACTTATCCTGCCAAATATGGACGACTATGCCGTGCAATTTAAAGGTCATGGCACCGTCCGCACGCAAGACATGTTGCAGCTGAGTGCTTTTGTGCGGGACATTTTCCGATTGAACGCCAAAAACAAAAACTTCCGCATTTTCAGCCCTGACGAGGCGATGAGCAACAGGCTTTATCACGTTTTTGAGGTGGAAAATCGGGCGTTCTCAAACATTGTGCCGTCGGACGAGGGGCTGGCTCACGACGGAAGAATCATGGACAGTTTTCTTTCGGAGCATATGTGTGAAGGCTGGCTGGAAGGCTATCTTCTCACCGGCAGGCACGGCTTTTTCGATAGTTATGAGGCGTTTGCCCGTGTGGTTGACAGCATGGTTTCGCAGCACGCCAAATGGCTGAAAACTTGCAACGAAATCCCATGGCGAGCACCCGTTTCGTCCCTCAATCTCATTCTCACAAGCAATGTTTGGCAGCAGGACCACAATGGCTTCACACATCAGGACCCAGGGATGCTGGACCACATCGTCAACAAAAAAGCGGACGTTGTGAGAATTTATCTCCCGCCAGATGCAAACTGTTTGCTTTCTTGCTATGACCATTGTGCCCGCTCGAAAAACTATGTCAACATCATTGTGGCGTCCAAGCATCCGTCATTCCAGTGGCTGAACATGGAAGAGGCGAAAAAACACTGTGCCAAGGGCGTCAGCGAGTGGAAATGGGCGGGCATGAACGATACGGCTCACCCTGACCTCGTGCTTGCATGTTGCGGCGACACACCAACCTTGGAGGCCCTTGCCACAATCACGCTGCTGAAAAAATATCTGCCAAAACTGAATGTGCGTTTTGTCAATGTGGTGGACCTTATGAAGCTTGTTTCCAGCAAAGCACATCCGCACGGCCTGACCGACCAAGAATATGACAAAATTTTCACCACGGACAAGCCAATTATATTCAATTTCCATGGCTATCCGCAACTTATCCACATGCTTGTTCACAATCGCCACAACACCCACATGCATGTTTCGGGATATATGGAAGAAGGCACCATCACCACTCCATTTGATATGCGAGTGCGAAACAAAATTGACCGCTTTGACCTTATGCTGAAAATTGTTCGGCATCTTGACCTGGATAAAAAGACAAAAGCGAAGATTGAAAAGGATATGCAAGAAAAACTTTTGCAGCACAGGGAATATATCAACGAACACGGCGTGGACATGAGCGAAGTTGCCGACTGGAACTGGAACGACTGACAGAATTTGACAGATTTTGAACATCAAAAACGGGAGAAAATTGTGAACATTTTCAAGAAATTGTATTGTAGGATATTTCAAATGGGGATGCGTGCCATGCTGCCGTTTTTGCCTTATCGAGAGCCTCAACTTTTGACGGACACCCTCAAAGTCTGCGATGTCTTGCAAAATGAAAACAAGCAAAAACCTCTTCTTGTGACGGATAAGAGCATACGCAAACTTGGCTTGACGCAGCCGCTGGAAAAAGCACTTAAATCCGCTTTTGGAAAAGTTACAATTTTTGACGGCACGGTGGCAAACCCGACCACACAAAATGTGGAAGAGGCTCTTGAAAAATATCTCAAAAACAACTGCGACTGCCTGATTGCTTTTGGAGGAGGCTCGGTTATGGATTGTGCCAAGGCGGTGGGGGCGAGGCTGGCTTGTCCAAAAAAATCGCTGGGGCAAATGAAGGGAGTGCTGAAAGTTCGGCATAAAATTCCGCTGCTTGTCGCCATTCCGACCACTGCCGGCACGGGCAGCGAAACAACGCTTGCCGCTGTGATAACTGACAGCGAAACCAGGCACAAATATGCAATAAGTGACTTTCCGCTCATCCCAAAATATGCTGTTTTGGACGCCAAACTGACGCTGGGGCTTCCGCCATTTGTCACCGCCACCACCGGCATGGATGCGTTGACGCACGCGATTGAGGCATATCTTGGCAGAAGCACCACCAAAAAGACCCGCCAAGAAGCTTTAATGGCGATTAAAATGATTTTTGAAAATCTTGAAACGGACAACAAAGACCCCACAAACGAGGTGGCACGGGCAAAAATGCTGCACGCGTCCTATCTTGCGGGGCTGGCTTTCACGCAAAGTTATGTGGGCTACGTCCACGCCCTTGCCCATGCTCTTGGCGGGAAATATAACATCGCTCACGGGCTGGCAAACGCGGTCATTTTGCCATATGTTCTGAAAAATTATGGAAGCAAAATCCACAAAAAATTGTGGAAAATGGGCGTTTTTGCAGGACTTTTCGGGAATAAGGCCTTAAAACAAGAGGCGGCGAGAGCGTTCATCGAAAAGATTGAAGAGATGAACAAAAACATGGGCATTCCAAAAACATTGGACATTCAAGACCAGGATATTCCACAGCTTGCCGCCACGGCAGAGGCGGAAGCGAACCCCCTATATCCCGTGCCTGTGATTTTTGACGCCAAACGGTTGGAAAAAATTCTAATGCAGGTCAGGGCGGGCAAGATAGACTGAAAATAAAAGATGAGTGTGCAATTCTTAGGGTTTATTTAATATTTTAAGAACGTGCAGTGTTTAAAATTTTTTACATCCCGAAAAATTGTTTTTTGAAATTGCATTTTTTAGAAATTATTTATATTCAAATAAATTGTATTTTTAGGAATTGTTTGCATTTTCCAATTTTTGTGGTAAACTATTTGAAAAGCAAATTGAGGTGCGTATGAAAAAAATCCTGACAGTTGTTTTTTGTGCGGCATTGACCTTACTTTTTGGAGGGGTTCTGACAGCATGTTCTGGCGGTGCCACTCATATTTCTTTTTCCTTGCAGCGGTCGGATTTGGTGTCTGTCGAGGTTGAGGTGGACGGAGAAAGCGTGCGTGCAGGGTCGGACGGAAGATATCAGGTCGCCACAGGCTCAAATGTGCGGGTGCGAATTTATGCCCGCCAGTATGGCGTGGACATGAGCGGCCTTCATGTCGTGGCAAACGGCAAAGAGCGACAAGTTTGGACATACAATTCGGATTTTGATTCCTTGACCGCCGGCGGGGACTTATATTTTGGCTATGTTCTTTTCCCGGATATCGATTCAAGTTTGAAGATTGAAATCTCTGGCGTGGAAAGTTTCAGCAACGAGTTCGCTTTTGAAAATGTGGAAGGCACGGAGGCAGAGCAAAGACTGAAAATGGCATACATAAAACTTCCAGGCAGCCCAATGTTTGTCAACTTTTACAATTTTCTTCAAGAGGGCAAGCCATTTACGATTGACATTGTTGGACAAAACTCCGAAGCACGCTCTTTCCAGATGAAATTTGTTGGCAGCGGCTCAAATGATGGCATCGACCCATATGTTATCACCCACTCCAATCCATTTCAACTCCAATATGAAAACTCCGAGCATGAGGTTGTGACGCGTGGCATGCAAGGCGTTTCCTATTCGGGCGGCATATACACATTCTCGCTTGGCGAAATTGAAAACAAGGCGGCTGTGAAAATTCTCACCGATTTTCAAGACTTGGAATGCCGGGAATTTACGCTGAGCCTTCCACAAGACAACATGACGTTTGAAACCTCGGTTGAAAGCGGCAAGCACACGCTGTCATATGAAACGTCCGACAAAATCACCGTCACCAAGGTGATGGCGGATGCCGTGATGAACAAATCGGCTGTGAAGGCGTATCTAAACAATCGTCAACTTCAACTTGACAGCCAAAGCGAAAACACAGACCAAAGTTTGACTTTTGTGCTGCCAAGTGGCATAACTCCAAGTTCAACGGGTGGGGAGGCGGATTTCAAGTTCCGCTTGACCGGCATCACTTATCCAGGCAAAAGCGTGGTGACGCTGAACAGTTCGACGTTTGAAAGCTATGCTTCCCAGTTTGTTCAGCCAAACTTTTTTGCGGTGGACGGAAACGGGCAGCGGTCGAAGGTGGTTGGCTATGACGACGCCGGCAACCAAATTGCTTTTCAAAACACCAAGATGGCTTTGTATTGGAAATATCCGTCCTATAACGACATCTATTACACGCCTTGTGACATTTATGACTATGACGTTTTGCAAAACGGCAGCAAACTTTTCAACATAAAAGAAATGGTCGCAGACGGCGAAGATGATTTGGTGATTGAACAAGATTCTTTTACACTTCGTGCTTTTGTCAATCCGCAGACGCATAAATATGACGAGTTTCAACTGGAATTTCAGGCGACAGCAAACACCAATTTTGTGTTCCAAAGCTTCAAACTTCTGGAAAAAGAGGTGGCAATAAGCTATGACTTTGACGACGAGCGTGTGGAAAGTGTCGCCTTCGCCATTGCAAGCGACTCCACCAGCGTGGCGTCTTTGGCGTGGACGTCTCTCACCAGTGTTGAGGACACAAAGCATCGCACAATGACATTTGGGCAATCGGTGTTCTTCCGCCTTAAAGTGCGAGGGGATGTTTCTCAGCTTGGCGATGGCAAAGAATTCACCCTGCAAGACAGCCTGGCAAGTCGCGGCGGTGTGCCGCAGTCCTTCGTGATGAGGGCAAATTCCGATAACTATCTTGTGCTGGCATTCCCGCTTGCGGATGTGTTTTTTGAAGGCGAGCAAAGCATGCAACTCATTTTGGCAAGTTCGCAAATCAGATTATGAAAAAAGGTCAATTTCAAAATGAGCGAAAATAAATGAAAATCAGGCAAAATTTGCTTGATTTTTTTGTTTCAAGTTTGATACAATGTTTTTTGAAGAAAGAAAATAAAGGAGAAGCAAATGAAAAGAATTAAAAAGTTTTTCAGTGATTTCAAAGCATTCATTTCTCGCGGAAATGTGCTTGATTTGGCTGTTGGCGTCATCATCGGCGGTGCGTTCAGTGCCATCGTCACTGCACTTGCCAACAAAATCCTCATGCCGCTCATCAACTGGGCAATTGGCGGGGCAGGCGGACTGGAAGCTGCACGCACAATTTTGGGCAACCCTGTCTATACCACCGAGCTTGTCAATGGCGAGATGGTGAAGGTCATCAACTGGGACGCGACACTTTACATAGATTGGGGTGCATTCATCAGTGCGATTGTGGATTTCTTGCTGATTGCTCTCATTCTGTTCTTGATTATCAAGGCAATTATGAACGCCAAAAATCTTGCCAACAAGGCTGTTGAGGGGCATCCAACCCATGAAGAAAGAAAAGTTCTCAAAGAACAAGGCGTGGACATGAAAGACCATGCGGCTGTGAAAAAAGCAACTTTGGAACTTCGCGAAAAGAACAAACCTGTTCCACCTGCACCAAAGCCAACTCAGGAAGAACTTTTGACGGGCATTTTGGAAGAGCTTAAAAAGCAGAACACAACAGAACGAAAACCTGCAAAGAAATAAATGCAGCGTGGCAAGCAACCCTCACAAAATTGGCAACGTATTCTGAATTAAAAAGTGACCAAAAAAGTGCTGCATATTTGAAAACACATTAAAAAGAAAGAGCGAGGAAATTTCCTCGTTTTTTTGTTTTGAAAAATTAAATTTGCCAATTAATAACTTTATAAAGGCATTTTATTTCATTCCGTCTTGCTAAATAAAAAAACTGTGCTTTGAAACACAGCTTTTTTGGTGGAGATTAAGAGATTCGAACTCTTGACCCCTTGCTTGCAAGGCAAGTGCTCTACCAACTGAGCTAAACCCCCAAAACAAGTTTGCTTTTGCATTTTAGCATAAAAAACTTTTTTTGTCAACAATTTTTCAAAAATTCTTTGCAAAATCTGAAAATTCGTTGCAAACATATAAAAGCATAATCACAAATTCAAGAAATTGATTGCAAAAATCTAAAAGCATCATTATAAATCCGAAAAATTGATTGCAAAAATCCAACAAAAGATATTGTTTGCAGCATGCAATTTGTCAAACGCTGCAAAATTTGCATGAAAAAACCACCCAAGGTGGCTTTATGACTTTTGAAATTTTAGTTTATGTAAGTTGACATCATTATGCCAAAGTGGTGTGCATGAACGATGCCATTTATCCAACTTGTTGATTTATCGAATTTAAAAATTTTATAAACGCATTATTAGCCGCGTTATTAAATGCCAGTTGCTGTGATTTGAACGCTGTGATTAGTCGTGATTATGGAATTCTGCGACGCGAATGTTGTTGAGTTTGCGTTGCTCTTCGGCAATGTTAGAAAACATATCGCGAACTTGATATGGGTTTTTGATGTTTTTCAAAAGCAAGGTTGGCTTTGTTTCGTCACTGCTGAGCAGGGTGACGTCGCCATAGTTGAAAATCTTGCCCAGAAGGGACTGCTTCATTTGGATGTCACAGATGCGATATGCGTTGATTTCGTCAATATTGGACGACAAAAGCCCAACACTTAAAAACACTTTCACCCACGCACCCGGCTTTTTGACAAGACTGTATGTTGTGAAAGAAAGCGGAATGCCAAAATATCTTTTTCTGTCCCGCCAAATCAGTTCTGCACCTTCTCCATATTTTTTTTCAATTTGTGTCATTGTTCTTCTCCAAAAATTTGTGTGCGGCCGCGGCTGCGGCTCACATTCTTCAATTATATTCTACAACAATCTTGCCTAAAAAACAAGCAATTTCGGAAAATTTGCAACAATTTAATGCGAAAAACTTGCGATTATGATAATAAACACAACAAATTGATGTGAAAATTTGGCGTATTAGAAAAATCACAACATTTTCACCGAAAAAAATGCTGTTTTGCAAATTGGGATTGAAATTTGCAAAAATCATTGAAGAACATATAAAAAAATCCCCTTTTAAGAGGGGAATTTTTGTTTTTGGCTTTACTTGCCGCAGCCGCAGCCAAGGTTTGAAAGCAAAATCAAGAACAAAAGTGTTTCGCAGTCGATATTGATTCCGCCCTTAAAGCCACCAAACCCGCACCCGCAGTTTTGCAAGAGCAGAAGCAGGAAGATGAGAGAGCAGCAGTCATTTCCGCCGCCACAGTTGTCCCCAACATTGCCACAATTTGAGCCTCCAAAAAAGTTCATTTGTGCCTCCTAAAAATTTTCTTATGTACGACTTTTATGTGCTTTAAACCTTTGCACGTTATCAATTTATTTCAAATGCTCAAAAAGTGTGACAAATTGAGGAATTGTTTTTAGATAACTTTCCATCAAAATTTTGATAAGTCCATTTTTTTCTTCCAAAAATTTTGAAAATCTTGCAAGTTCTTTGACTTTGCAAGAAATTTTTTGCTATACTAAACATGAAAAAGTCTGCCTTGTGCGGCTCAAAAGGCAGACGGTGGGGAGTGTATGGACAAAAATCAGGCATCCACAATCAAATTTTCTGGGAACAATGACAAACTTTTTTCAAGAGTGGTCATTGACTCTCTTTCGCCAAAACTTTCGCTGATTGTGCCGGAAACTCACAACGCCATCCTCATCAAGGATGGGCAAATGCTGCAAACGCTCTCTTCGGGCAAATTCGCACTTGCCGATTTTGTGGACTTCAAGCAAGATGCAGACAGCCAGTTTGAATTGCTTTATCTAAGCAAAACCGCCAAACGTAAACTGCTCTGGGGGACAAATCAAAAACTTGTTCTTTTTGACGAGGCGACTGGGGAGAATTATCATGTCGGGTTCAGCGGCGACTTTGAGGTGCAAATTGGCGACCCGCGAAAATGCTATCTATATCTCATCGGCACAAATGAAGGGCTTTCAGCATCTGACTTGCAAGAGCGGCTGCGTTCCAATGTCGTGTCCGTGATGGAGCTTGTCATTTTGGACTATATCAAAGAAAATCACGTGCCATTCAATCAGCTTTCCGTCCACAAAAAGGAAATGTCCGAAAAAGTGCTTTCCGCATTGTCGCACAAACTTCAAAGCGAATATGGCATTGCGGTGTTTTCTTTCAACATTGCAAACATAATCATTGACAGCGAGGACTATCGTCGGCTGAGCAGCCTGGGCAAGACGTCCAAAAGCAAAAATTCTTTTTGTCCAAACTGCGGCAGCGAGGTGAGCGGCAACGCAAAGTTTTGCGAAAACTGCGGGCAGGCCCTGGATGGCGGAAAAATTTGCCCAAACTGCAATGAGGAAAATCCGCAAAACGCAAAATTCTGCCACAACTGCGGACAAAAATTGTGAAATATAAAGAGTTTAAAATTCAATTTAAAAACGCTAATTAAAACTGAAAAATCTTAACCAAAAACTTTAACAAAATTCGAAAAAGATATAAAAATTTGAAAAATCAAAAATTGCAAATTCCAAAAGGAGAGAAAATGATTTACGTATATATTTCCATTCTTGTTCTGATTGTTGGACTTGCTGTGTTCTTTGTTGTGCGTGAAACAAGAAAAACGCCAGATATCCACGAGTCAGGTTCGCACGGCGTGCTGAAAAATAAAAAACAAATTGAGAGCATGGTGGCGAACGTGGAAAGCATCATTGTCTATGCCAACGGCAATGACCAGTTGTGCCGACGCCTTGTGGAGGTGAAGGACAACATCCGTTTTTTCAATCCGACCACAAACGAAAAGGTCTTGCTTGTGGACAGCAAGCTGGCAAATCGGCTGGACGACTTGAAGATTATGGTGGCAAAAGACAACACGCAGGAAACATGCTTCCGCGTGCTGGAAGAAATTGAGGCATACATTGTTCAGCGGAAAAAGGACGAGCAGGCGGTATGAAAAGACAACATGTTGCAAGCGACTCGCTTTCGCAAGAAGAAAAAACAAAGGTGGAAAAAGAATTGAAACTTGGCTATCTCAACTTGGCGGACGGCTGCTTTGCTCAGGCGGAACTGAATTTTAAGGTTTCGCTTGGCATGGACGAACGCTGTGCTGACGCCTGGTGGGGACTGGCACTTTGCAAATTTCAAATTTCAAATGAGGACGAACTTTTTATCCAGCCAGTCAAATTTAAAAGCATTTTGTTTTTGCCGGAGTGTCAAAAAGCGTTGGAATATGCCAGCGAAAGTCAAAAGGCCATTTTTGACGACTTGCTTGAAAGGATAAACAAAATAAATCAGGGGGACAATTATTGATGTGGTGGCCATTTAGAAGAAACAGATTCAAAAATCTCAATCGCGAAGATTTGGTCAACTCCATTTGCGAGCTTGAACGCCAAGAACGCACAGTGGAAGCGGAAGTTTTGCAAAAAATCAAAGAAATTGACGCCCTTATGGATAAGGGGAAGAAAGAAAAAAATCGCGATTTGCAACTGTTTTATGCCAAGAAAATTTCGCATCTGAATGAAGAAAAGGCAACTTGCATGGAGCGGGGGATGTATCTTCTCTACAACATCCGCCTTATGAACAAACTGAAAGAGGCGTATGACAGCAACACTTTTTTCAAAACGCAAACAAAAGTGCCGCTCTCCGAACTTCTTGCCGACCAAAAGCGGCTGGCAAAATTCTTGAATAAGGCGTTGGAAACGCGCATTGCCAGCGAGGACGTGCTCACATCTGCCGACGAACTTTTCAACGAGGTGCAGTCTGCATATGAAGTGAGCCAGCCAATTTATGGCGTTGGCAAAACGGAAGATGAAATTTTGACAATGTTCGAAAAGGAAAATGCCCTTAGCGAACAGCAAGAACTTTTGGAAGAGCACAAAACTTCAAATAAAAAGAAAAAAATGAAAATGGAGGATTGAAAAAATGGGAATTTTCAAAACAAAACAACAAAAAGAAATTGAAAAGAAGATGCTCATCAAGCGGACAATCAACGCAATGAACAAACAAATCAACCGCTTGGAAGACCAAAAGCAGGTGTTCATTGACGCCGCCAAGAGAGCAAAACTTAAAGGGTTGGACGCACAATTCAATTTGGCACTTTCGGGATATAAAATGACGGTGCAGCAGCAAAAGCGTGCACAAGAAATGTTGCTGAATTTTGAAATTACCGCTCAAATGAAGGACGTCACAATGATGACCAGCGAATTCTTGCGTGGCATGAGCGACATTTCAAAGGAAATGACAAAACTTGCTGATGCCAAAGAATTTGCCAAAATTCAGGCTCAGTTTGAGCAGGCAATGCTGGCAGTTGAAACTCAGACCGACCAAATGGACAACTTTATGGAAATGAGCCAAGAAACTTTCTACAACGCTGGAAAAGACAAGAGCGGCAAAGGCATGACGGATGCCGAACTTGAAAAATTCATTATGGAGCAGGCAAGTCAGGACGAACTTTCGGCAGAAAACATCGAAAAAGAAATGGAAGAAGTTCGAAAAAAGATTGACAGCGAAGTGGACGGGCAGGCATAAGAGCCTTGACGCGTTTGGAGAAATATGGAAGAGACAAGCATCAACATTCTTTCCGAGCAATTTGAGCTTTACATGAAAAAAGGAAGGTTGGCACGTGAACAAGGAAACTTGACACTCGCCAAGCGTAATTTTTTGCTGGCAAGCGAAACAATGATGCAAATGGCAAAACAAAGTCAGGGCAAACTGAAAGAGGTTCGCATGGAGCGGGCAAGAGGCTTGGTGAAAATTTCGGACAATTTGCAAAAAAATCCTCACAAAGAAAATAAGGACGACGCAAGCGAGGATGAAGATGAGGACCTGAAAAAATGGCAGACGGCACAAATTCCAAACATAACATTTGCCGATGTCGCGGGGCTGGACGATGTGAAAAAAGCCATCACCATCAAGATGATAAACCCTGCCAAATATCCTGAAAAATATCGCATGTATGGCAAAAAGACGGGCGGCGGCGTGCTGCTTTATGGTCCTCCCGGCACCGGCAAGACCATGATTGCAAAAGCCATCGCAAACGAGGTCGGGGCAAAATTTTATGCCGTCAAGGGCAGCGACATTGTCAGCAAATGGGTGGGCGACAGTGAGAAAAACATCAACTCCCTTTTTGCTGAGGCAAACAAGCAAGAGCGTGCCATCATCTTCATCGACGAAATGGACAGCCTGATTGGCAAACGCGGCCTGGACACCCACAACGATAAGCGGGTGAACGAATTTTTGCAGCAAATTGACGGCTTTGCGGGCAGAAACCCAAATTTGTTGCTGCTGGGGGCGACAAACCGTCCGTGGGACATTGATTCCGCCGCGATGAGGTCGGGCAGATTTTCACAGAAAATATATCTTCCTCTTCCGGACGCTTCGGCAAGGAAGTTTATGATTGAAAAAAACATGAAGGGCGTGCCTGTCAGCCAAGATTTTGACGCCGACCGCATTGTGCAGCAGACTGAGGGATACAGCGGGGCGGATTTGGAAGAGCTTTGCGACCGAGCGAAGGACGAGCCACTTTTGCAGGCCATCGCCACCGACAAAGTGGTGCTTGTCACAAATGCCGATTTTGACCGCGTTTTGCAAGAGATGCCTCCAAGCGTCACGCCAAAAGAAATTGCGGAATTTGAAAAATATAATCAAGAAAGCGGGCTTGGCGGCAGGAAAAGAAAAGCAAGCGATGCAAAATAAGGAAGTCATTAAAAATTAAAAAAATTACTTAAAAAATTTGAAAAAAATTATTAAAAAAATCTTAAAATAATAAATTTTGAACAAAAAGCACAAGAAATTAAATAAAAAAATTAAAAGAAATAAAATATTATTAAAAAATCCTTAAAAAGCATATATTCTAACGGAATTAATTTGCTAAATATTTATAAAAAATCATCAAATTAATAAATTTAAAAAACTTAAAATCGTTAAAATTAACTTAGAAGAAAATTATTTTTAAAACTGGAAAAAATATAAAAAATCATTGAAAAAATAAAAAAATAATCCAAAAAAATAAAAAAAATAATCCATAAATTCAAACACAAAAGGCAAGAGATGAGAGAAAGAGCGTGCAAAAATTGCGGCGGAAAAAAATATGAAGTCGTTGGGCAGAACATGGTCAAGTGCATGTTTTGCGGCACGCTTTACGTGGATGAACAAGGCTCTAAGGACGAGGAGTTTTTGCTGGCTCGTGCCAATGACCTGCTGCGAGATTTGCAGTTTGCAAAAGCGATTGAGCAGTTTGACAAAATTGTCAATCTTTTCCCGATGTCTTTTGAGGGATTTTTTGGATTGGCACTTGCAAAACACAAAATTGTGCTTTACCCAGACAAAACAGGGCTTTTGACTCGCCCTTGTTTTTTTGGCGAAAAAATTGACCTCTTGCAAGAGGATGAGTCTGTGCAAAAAGCACTCTCGCTTGCCCCGGCAGAGAGAGCAAAAACCTTTCGAGAAATTTTGCAGAGTGTGCAGGACGCAAAAACGCAATATGACGCCCTTGCCAGCAAACAATCTTTTGATGTCATCCTCTGTGTGGACGGGCAGGACGCCGAAAAAGTGGCACAGCTGAAAGAGGAAATTCAAAAAATTTGCCAGCAAAAGAAGTTGTCCGTGTTTGACGCTGGGGCGTCGGAAGAGATGACGTTCCGGGCGGTGGAAACTGCCAAAGTTTTTGTCTGTGTTTTGCTGAACGAGCAGTCCGACGCCGTTCAACAAAATCGCGACCTCTTTGATGAATATTTTCATCAAATTTTGCTTCATAAGAAAACACGGTCAAGTTTTGTGCTTTGCATCAACGGCAAAAAAGTGAAGTTGTCGCGGCTTCCAAAAAACTTCTCGCAAAGCATCAATGTGCTGGAAGTTTATTCCATTTCCTTCCTGCAAGACCTGGACGTTCGCCTTTCAAATGAGTGCAAAAACAGTGAAAAAGAGCTTGCCCGCATCGACACCATCAAAATTCAAAAAGCAAATCCGCAGAGGAAAGAATATGTGGATGTTGAAAGCATTTCTCCGGTGGAGCTTGGAAGTTTTAATGTTGAAAATGTGGCAGCCACTGCAGAGTCCAAGAAAAAGATGATTTTTCTTGCTCTCAAAAACGGCGACTTCGCCACCGCACAGTCACTTGCAAAAAAAGAACTTGAAGCCGACCCATATAACAGCGAACTTTTGTTTGCCGCACTTTTGGCGGACAAAGGAATTCGCACGGTGGATGACTTTTTTGCCAAACTTTCCAACTTTTCGGACAAAGAGCGACTGGGCGACATTTTGAGATATGCAAACAAAGATTTTGCCGAAGATTTTGTGGACCGCTGGGAAGGGCTGGTGCAGCAGGCGGACGACGAAGAGAGTTACAATCAATATTTTCAGTTTCTTGTTTCTTTCAAAACGCCAAACCGAGAAAAATTTATCGCCGCAGCACAGGACAAGGCAGTGGAAACCCTCAATCCGCAACTGATTGAAAATGTTGAAAAGTGCTTTGGGGCGGATGAGGTGGACCGTTTTGTGCAGTTTTATTTCCTCTTGGCACAAAAAAGTGACGACAAGAAATATTATCAAAAGATTTTGCAGTTGGATGCAGGGCATGAGGAAAGCAACATTGTTTTGATGCTGCGAAAGTTTAAAACGCCAACCGACAAACTGACATATCGCGAACGGGCAGAAGTGGAAAATATGCTCAAATTCCTGGAAGAAAATTCCCGCGTGGCGTTTGTGTCTGCCGTTGTGGAGATGGTGCTGCCAATCGCGTTCTTCAACCTGCAAGAGGCCGAAAAACAACTCGATTTTTATCTTGCCTACATCCAGGACAAAGCCGCACTTATTTCGCTTTTGAAAAGAATCGCCAGTCAATTTCAGCAAATGCAGTTTTTCCAGGCGGCGGAGAAATATTTTTCCATAGCCATTTCCAAAATGGAAGACTTGGAAGAGCAAAAAACCCAGAAAACGGAATTGTTTTGGGAGCTTATCAAAACAAAATGTCATTGCCGCACCGACGAAGAACTTGTGATGTCGCAGCTTCGCCCAATCGATTTGCCAGAGTGGGAAACTTTGCTTGCGGTGGGCGACGACCAGCATGACGAGGCATATGGTGCCATTGTCAGCAAAAACAACATGTTTTCTGGCAAGAGAGTGTTTGCCCCTAACATGATGGACAAAGTGGAACTGAAAGAAAAGTTGCAGGCGTTTTTGCAAAGAAACAACAATGTTTTGTTGGAAATTGAAAAGCAAGAAGGGGCTGCGGTCAAGAAGGGTGTGGACTATTTTGCCCTTCAAATGCAACCTTTTGAAAAATATCTGCCGCAGATTGACCAAACTGAGGACTTTGCATCTTATTGCGACCTTGTCAGCAAAATTTCTGACAGGCTTGCGGCACTTGACCTTTCGTTGGAAAGTTCCATAAGCGTGCTTGGAGTGCAGGAGCGTGCCGGCGGCATGCAGAATGTGGAAATTTCCGCTTCGCCAAGCAGGGAATATGAATCTGCCAAGCAGTCGCAAAAGCAAAAACAATTCTTGAAAAACTTCTTGACAATTTTCTTGGAATTTTTCCCGTTGGCGTTCAGTGCCTTGCTGTTTGTGCTTTCAATTTTCTTGCCAAAAAGTGCATATGCATATTTCTCTCAGACCAGCCTGATAATTCTCTTAATCTTCTCCCTTCTTTTGACGGGCGGCAACCTTCTGTATTGGCTTATCAAAAGAAAAACTTTGACAAAAGGCAGAAAGGCTATCCTCTTTTCGCTTGTGGGGCTTGGAATAGTTAATCTTTTGGCGTTTTTATTGACATTCTATGTTCTGCCAGGCACAATTTCCATATCTGATGTGGGCGAACTGCAAACTTTATTGAAAAACGCACCTTATTGCAACTTTGTGCTGCAAGAAGATTTGGATTTTGCCGAAACCGAGTGGACGCCACTTGTCCTTCACGGCACGCTTGACGGCAAAAAGCACTCGCTTTCCAATCTTTCGGATGCACTTTTGTCGGCAAATTATGGGACGGTGAGGGGCGTTTCACTTGAAGTGGACATGCAAATTGACGATGCAAGCACTTTTGGCATTTTGGCATATGAAAATTTTGGAACGTTGGAAGATTGTTTTGTGGGCGGAAAACTTTCCCTCTCTGCGGGCGAAATTGTGGGTGGCCTTGTTGGGAAAAATCATGGCAACGTCACAGCCTGCCAGTCCAGCGTGGAAATTGTGATTCAAAAAGAAGGAGATGCTGTTGCTGGCGGATTGATTGGCGAAAATGAAGGCGGCAAAAATGGCAGTGAGATTTCAAAATGCTCGTTTTTGGGCAGTTTGCAGGTGGAATGCACTCGCCAGGCAACAGTGGGCGGACTGATTGGAAAAGAAAGTGGTGCAAGCCAAATTTTTGAATGCTTTTCCAGCGGCGAAATTTCTGTTTCCGACGCTGTTCGCTTGACGGCAGGCGGGCTTGTTGGCAGCGGCAAAAGTGCCAGTCACGACAACTTCGCTCGCGGCACAATCACAGCGACAGACATCACACGCTCTTCTGTTGGCGGGCTTTGCGGCTCATACTCCAACTCTCACATCTCCGAAAAAATCACCAACTCATATGCAGCACTCACCATCCAAGGCGTGCCGGCGGGGGCACTGGTCGGCTCACTTGGCGGAAGAATGGAAAACTGCTTTGCTGTTGGCGAACTGCCAGTGTATGGCTCTTTGTTGCAGCCCGCCGGCGGGGTGTATGGCTGCGAGGTGTGCGACGGATATGACCCGAAATTCCGTTTTGACGACGAGATTTGGGATTTGTCCACTTTTTTGCCAACCTTTGTGTGGCAAAATGCGGGGCAAGGTCAAGACGGTTGAATTAATGAAAGGCTTAAAATTAACTCGTCAAACTTTTTAAAAATTTGCTGAAAATTCCTTAAAATAGAACAAAAAAGTTGATATATTCATATAGAAATTTGTTGCATTTGCGGTGCTTTTGAAATATAATATTCTTTTTGAAGCACAAAAAACGCGACAAATTTTCTTATTTTGCCTCTAAAAAGGATAATTTTGCCTTAGAGATAAACTAGAAAATTTTGCTCACAAAATTCTGCTTTGGGAACGAATAAAGGATTTTTGCTTATAAAATTGTGCTTTAAAATTGAAATAAATGAAGGTGACAAAATGTTTAAACTTCTCAGAAACTTCAAAAAAATTGATTTTCTTTTCCTGACAATCATTGTTGGGCTGATTGTCTTGCAGGTTTTTCTGGATTTAAGGATGCCGGAATACACCGGTGCGATGGTGAAAGAACTTTCCACCGGCAGTGCAAACACCTCTTTCATCTTGCAAAACGGCGGGCTGATGCTTGCGTGTGCTTTTGGCAGCCTTGCAAGTGCCATTCTGGTGGGGCTTTTTGTGTCCAACATCGCTTCCCGCCTAACTTTCACTCTGCGAGGAAAGGTGTATGACAAGATTCAAGGCTTCTCTTTGACGGAAATCAACAAATTTTCCACAGCCAGCCTCATCACCCGCACCACAAACGACATCATGAACGTGCAATTTTTCATTGCAATGGGCATGCAGGCACTCATCAAGGCTCCAATCATGGCAGTTTGGGCTGTGACAAAAATTGTCAATGTCAGCTGGCAGTGGACAACGGCAACCGCTCTTGCAATATGTTTTCTCATTATTTTGGTGCTGATTGTCACAATTTTCGCCATTCCAAAATTCAAGAAAATTCAAACCTTGACGGACAACATGAACCGCGTTACGCGAGAGAATCTGACAGGACTGCGAGTGATTCGTGCGGCAAATGCAGAGCAGTTTCAAAACGAAAAGTTTGAGCAGTGCAATGACGCTCTCACCAAAAACAACCTTTTTGCCTCCCGCGTTATGGGCATAATGAACCCGGGCATGAACCTGCTCATCAGCGGGCTGTCGCTGGCGATTTATTGGATTGGGGCATATATTGTGGATTCTCCCGCCAAACTGGGTGCGATGACGGAGTTTATGAGCTACGCCATGCAGGTTGTGATGGCATTTATGCTGCTTATCATGATTTTCATCCTCATGCCGAGGGCACTTGTTTCCTCAAAGCGTATCAACGAGGTGCTTGACACCAAAGACAGCATTCTGCCCGGCGACTTTAAAGAGGATAAATTTGACGGCACCGCCAGCGTGGTGTTTGAAAATGTGTCTTTCAAATATCCCGATGCGGATGAATATGTGCTTCACAACATTTCCTTCACGGCAAATGCCGGAGAAACTGTGGCTTTCATTGGCAGCACAGGCAGCGGCAAAAGCACGCTCATCAACCTCATCCCGCGGCTGTATGACGCCACAGAGGGCAGAGTGCTTTTGGATGGCAAAGATGTGAAGGAATATGATTTTGAAACACTTAACAAGAAAATTGGATATGTTCCGCAGCGGGGCGTGCTTTTCAAGGGCTCAGTGAAGAGCAACGTCAACTTTGGCGACAACAACGCAGACGATGCCGGAATCAAAGAGGCAATTTCTGTGGCTCAGGCAAGCAGTTTTGTCAGCAAAATGCCGGAGGGCGTGGAAAGCAACATCGCTCAGGGCGGGGCAAACGTCTCCGGCGGGCAAAAGCAGAGGCTTTCCATTGCTCGTGCCATTGCAAGAAAGCCAGAGATTTTCATCTTTGACGACAGTTTTTCCGCTCTTGATTTCAAGACCGACCAAAAATTGCGTGCGGCACTGAAAAAACACACAAAAAATGCCACAAAATTTATTGTCGCCCAGCGAATTGGCACAATTATGGACGCCGACAAAATTATTGTGCTGGACAGCGGCAATATGGTGGGCATCGGCACGCACGAAGAACTTCTCAAATCCTGCCCAGTTTATCAAGAAATTGCACTTTCACAATTTTCAAAGGAGGAACTGTAAGATGACGTCAAAACTGAAATCCGATTTTGGCAAAGTTTGCAAACTTGCCGAAAAAGAAGAAATTGTGTATGCCTCCTCAAAATTTTCGAGCGAAGAAGTGGATAATGGCGGCAATGGAAAGGCGAAAAAATCAAAAAATGCCGCAAAAACCCGCAAAAATGCCAAAATTGCAAAAAGAACTCACAAGAAAAAAGGTGACTTTTTGCCAAGCATAAAGAAGTTGGTGCTGTATTGCAAAAAACAATGGATTTGGATTGGGCTGGCACTTGTGTGCGGGGCGATTGGCGTGGTGTTTCAAATTTTGGGTCCAAACAAAATCAAGGACATGACCAATCTCATCACCACCGGCCTTGTCACGGGCATTGACATTGCTGCTGTCACCAATATTGCCATATTTTTGGTGTGCATCTATGCTGCCGGGGCGGTGCTTTCATATTTCGAACAATTCATTTTGGCGACGGTCACTCAAAAAATTTCCAAAAAA
Source organism: uncultured Clostridia bacterium (assembly GCA_947625515.1). Taxonomy (GTDB): domain Bacteria; phylum Bacillota; class Clostridia; order Christensenellales; family UBA1242; genus Caccovivens. The sequence goes on along the minus strand of CANQOO010000004.1, from coordinate 101,103 downwards.
TTTCGTCACGACATCTCGCACAAAATCAATAAATTGCCGCTGGGATATTTTGATACGCACATGTATGGCGACATCCTCAGCCGCGTCACAAACGACGTTGACCGCGTTGGGCAAAGCCTCAGCGAAAGCATCGGCACACTTTTCCACTCACTTCTGCTTTTGGTGGCAGTGCTTATTGCCATGTTTGCCATAGAGTGGATTATGGCTTTCACAGTGATTGTGGCAACGCTGCTTGGGTTTGCTTTTTCGCTGATTTTTATGACGCGTGCACAAAAATATTTCAATCAAAATCAGCGTAATTTGGGCGAACTTAACTCTCACATTGAAGAAGTCTATTCTGGGCATAATGTTGTGCAACTCTTCAACGCCAAAACACAGACCCGCAAAGAATTTCAAAGAATCAACAAGCAACTTTTCACTTCCGGCTGGAAGTCGCAATTCATCTCGGGCGTGATGGGACCAATCATGGGCTTTGTCGGCAATTTTGGATATGTTGCCGTCTGCGTTGTGGGGGCAATTCTTGCCAGCCAGCGTGGCGTGGAATACATCGGCGTCATCACGGCGTTTATGATTTATGTCCGCTTGTTCTCCAATCCGCTTTCTCAAATTGCCCAAAGCCTGACCAGCCTTCAAGCGACCTCCGCCGCGTCAATCCGCGTGTTTGACTTCTTGGAAGGGCAAGAACTTTCGGATGAGTCCGGCAAAACTCTGGTGCTTGACGATGTGAAAGGTGATGTGGAGTTTGACCATGTTGTTTTTGGATATAACAAAGACAAAATCATCATCAAAGATTTTTCGGCAGATGTCAAGGCGGGACAAAAAATTGCCATTGTCGGGCCGACGGGTGCCGGCAAAACCACGCTGGTCAATCTGCTTATGAGATTCTACGAACTTGACAAGGGCGACATCAAAATTGACGGCGTTTCCACCAAAGACATCACTCGCGAAAATGTGCATAAACTTTTCGGCATGGTGCTGCAAGACACCTGGCTTTTTGAGGGCACAATCAAAGAAAATTTGCGATATAACAGCCAAAATGTCACCGACCAGCAAATTGTGGACGCCTGCAAAAAGGTGGGCATTGACCACTTCATCCAAACGCTTTCGCACGGCTATGACACCGTGATTGACGACGCCGTCAACCTCTCCGCCGGGCAGAAACAACTGCTGACCATCGCCCGCACCATGATTGAAAATCGCCCAATGATGATTTTGGACGAGGCGACAAGTTCTGTGGACACGCGAACGGAAATTTTGCTGCAACAGGCGATGGACAAAGTGATGGAAGGTCGCACATCTTTCATCATTGCCCACAGACTTTCTACCATCAAAAATGCCGACCTGATTTTGGTCCTCAAAGATGGCGATATTGTGGAAAAAGGCACGCACGAACAACTGCTTAAAAAGGGCGGATTCTATGCCGACATATACAACAGCCAGTTTCAATAATGAAAAACAGTCAATTCCATTCAAAATGCCCAAGAGCCATAAAAATCACATCGGTCAATTTCAATAAAAATGAAATCGCCAGCAGTCTGTGGTGCAAAAGAAAACGCTTTTTGTGGCGGGGGATGCCGCAATTCTGCTCACCTTGTGGCGAAATTGTCTGCATAACAAAAAAATGTAATAAAAGCAAAGAAATGCCACAAAATAATCGCAAAGGTGGTGAAATATGAGATTTATTTTCTTTGCTTTGGGAGTGCCAATGATGATTATGTCCTTTTTTCAAGTGACCGATGCGTTGCCGTTTGTGCAATCGCAGAATTTGTTTGTCAATGGGCACGAAATTGTGCTGACGGAAACAGAGCAGGCAGATTTGAAACAGCAAATTGAAACACTTTTCGAGAATTCCCACACGCTGCCCGCTCTTGGCGTGGTGTTTGACAACGAGTTTAAAACGGACCTTCAAGACGGCATTTTTGTGTCCTTGAAATTTGATGTCCCAATTGAAATCAACGACTTGCCGCTGGACGAACTTTGGTTCCGTGTTAGCCCAGAGGCGTTCGGCTTCAATCTCTGCCGAGCAAATCACGGCATTGTTCAGGGCAGATGCATATATGTTGACCTCAACGGCAAAACAATGCAGAATTTTTCGGATTTTGTAAACTCTCTGCCTCAGGTGCAAGAAAAACTTGCTGCCCTGCCGAATGTGCAAGAAGAAATTGGCTCCTCTCAACAAAAAATTGCATCGCAAGAGCGAGATGAGATACAGCTGCAGCAAGTGGCAGAAGAAGGACAGCACGCAGAGAATGAGGCGGATTCTGCCACACATTCACGGTCGCAATCAGAAGAGCAAAACGAAAACAAAAATCCACAAAATTTGAGTGCCGAGCAGACGCAAGACACAACGGATGACAAGCAAAATTTGGACTCAAAAAATCTGCAAAACATCCAGCTTTCGGACATTTAATTTTCAAGGACGGCGGAAAATTGTTTGACATATTTTTTCAATTTTAATACAATATAAATCGGCAAGATTTATATTGCATTTTTTTATTGTAAAGTTACAAGAAGGAGGGCGTATGCAAGAGGCGTGGACAGGCTTTAAAGGCACAAAATGGAAAAACGAAATTGATGTTTCGGATTTTATTTTAAACAACTATAAAGAATATAAAGGCGACGACAAATTTTTGCAAGGGGCGTCGCCAAAGACGGCAAAATTGTGGCAAAAATGCGAAAAACTGCTGGCAGAAGAGGCAAAAACGGGGCTTTTGGACGTGGAACTGCACGCAATTTCGGGCATCAACACTTTTGCTCCGGGCTACATAGACAAACAAAACGAGGTTATTTTTGGGCTACAAACGGATGCCCCGCTTAAACGCATTGTCAATTTGTATGGCGGCACAAGGATGGCGGAAAAGGCCCTTGCCGCATATGACAAGAAGCTTGACCCCACAATCGAGCGGCACTTTTTGGAATATCGCAAAACGCACAATGACGGTGTTTATGATGCCTACACGCCGGAGATTCGCAAGGCCCGCACTGCTGGGCTTTTGACCGGGCTGCCGGACAGTTATGGCCGCGGAAGAATTATTGGTGACTATCGCCGCGTGGCATTGTATGGCGTGGATTTTCTCATTCAGCAAAAGCAGAAAGATAAACTTGGCATTGATGTTTCTTGCGAAGAAAACATTCGTCTGAGGGAGGAAGTTTCAGAGCAAATTAAGGCTTTGGAAGAGCTTAAAAAAATGGCTTTTGGCTATGGCTTCGACATTTCTGGCCCCGCAAAAAATGCACGCGAGGCGGTTCAGTGGCTGTATTTTGCCTATCTTGCCAGCGTCAAGGAAAACAATGGTGCGGCAATGAGCCTGGGCAGGACGTCCACTTTTTTGGATGTGTTCATCGAGCGGGACATCAAAAACGGCTTGCTTAGCGAGCAGGACGCTCAAGAACTTGTGGACCAGTTTATCATCAAACTTCGCCTTGTGCGACATCTTCGCACGCCGGACTATGACGTCATTTTCGGCGGTGACCCAACATGGGTGACAGAAAGTATCGCGGGCATGGTGGACGAAAAAAAGAGTCTTGTCACAAAAACATCTTTCAGATATCTTCAAACTCTCATCAACCTCAAGCCAAGCCCAGAGCCAAACTTGACCGTGCTCTGGTCGGAGAATTTGCCGACAAATTTCAAGAAATTCTGCGCAAAAATTTCCATTTTGACCGATGCCATTCAATATGAGGGCGACGAGGTGATGAGGCCGCTGTATGGCAACGACTACGCCATCGCATGCTGTGTGTCCGCCATGACCGTCGGCAAGCAAATGCAGTTTTTTGGTGCAAGATGCAATTTGGCTAAGGCACTGCTCTATTCCATAAACGGCGGCGAGGACGAGATGAGCGGCGTTCAGGTTGTTGACGGGCTGGAAAAATGCACAGACGAGGTGCTGAATTTTTCCAAAGTGATGAAAAACTATAAAAAAACGCTGGAAAAAGTGGCAAAAACATATGTTGATGCCATGAACATCATCCATTTTATGCACGATAAATATGCCTACGAGCGAGAGCAAATGGCACTTCACGACACGTTTGTGCAGCGACTTATGGCGTTTGGTGCGGCAGGCTTTTCTGTGGTTGCGGACAGTTTGTCGGCGATAAAATATGCGAAAGTCACGCCCGTTCGCAACGAAAATGGCGTGGCGATTGACTTCAAAATTGAGGGCGACTTCCCTAAGTTTGGCAATGACGACGACAGAGTGGACAAGCTGGCGGTGGAGGTGGCACAATTCTTCTTCAACTGCCTGCAAAAACACAAACTTTATCGCAATGCCAAGCACACGCTTTCAATTTTGACAATCACCTCAAATGTCATGTATGGCAAGAAAACAGGTGCAACGCCGGACGGCAGGAAGGCCGGACAAGCCTTTGCACCGGGTGCAAACCCAATGCATAATCGCGACATCAATGGTGCCCTCGCAAGTTTGAATTCGGTGGCAAAAATCCCTTATCAAAATTGTTGCCAAGATGGAATTTCCAACACCTTCTCAATCGTCCCCGACGCTTTGGGGCACGATGAAAAAGCCCGCGTGGAAAACTTGGTGCAGATTTTGGACGGATATTTTGCCCAAAACGCTCAGCACCTGAATGTCAACGTGTTGAATCGTGATTTGCTTATAGACGCGATGAACAATCCGTGGAAATATCCTTCACTTACCATCCGCGTGTCCGGATACGCCGTCAACTTCAATCGGCTTTCGCGTGCCCACCAGCAGGAAGTGATTGACCGCACCTTCCACGAAAAAAGATAAAAAAATTTTGAAAAAATTATGGAAAAATCTGGAAAAATCCCAAAAGATCTGAAAAAATTGCAAAAAAAAATATTTTGAAAAATTTATAAAAAAATAATTATTAAAAATATTTTTTTGAAAAAATAGGGCATTTTGAATAAAAATAACATAAAAAATTTATTAAAAAACAATTTTTCCGCCTTAAAATACGGCGTTTTTGAAAAAGAAAAATAATTTTCAAAAAAAAATAATTTAAAAAAAACATTTTTTGAATTGGAGGAAGCGAAGAAATCGCTTAAAAATGAAAAAAATTAGCAAAATTGTGGGAAATATTGCAAGTTTTGAAAGCATGGGACTTGTGGACGGACCGGGTGTGAGGTTTGTTGTTTTCTTGCAGGGCTGTCCACTGAGATGTGCATACTGTCACAATCCCGAGATGTGGAATGCGTCAAGCAAAAAGATTGAAATGTCCCCCGAGGAGCTGGTGGAGAAAATTAAAAGATATCGTCCATACTTCAAGGGCGAGGGCGGCGTGACAATGTCGGGTGGAGAGCCGCTTTTGCAGGCGGATTTTGTGACGGAAGTTTTCAAACTTTGCAAAAAAGAGGGCATTCACACCTGCCTGGACACGTCTGGATTTGGAAATGCAAGCGACCAACTTTTGGATAACACCGACCTAGTGATTTTGGACGTCAAAGAACTTGATGATGACAAATATTTTTCGCTTGTGGGTCAAAAAATGGACAAATTCCGCATTTTTTTGCACAAATGTCAGGAAAAAAACAAAAAATTGTGGCTTAGGCAAGTGATTGTGCCAGGATATAACGACACAAAAGAGAGTGTTTTTAAACTTAATAATTTTGCAAAAGACCTTAAAAATGTGGAAAAAATTGAACTTTTGCCATATCACGACATGGCGAAAAAGAAATATGAGGCACTTGGCATAGCTTATAAGTTGCAGGATGTGCCTAATATGGATGTGCGGAAGTGCAAACAACTTGAAAAATTACTGAAAAACTGAGAAAAACGCAAAAATTTCTAAGAAATTTAATAATTTCTTACTTTCAAAGTCTAATAAAAAAGAAAACATAAATCTGAACAGTTTGAAAAAAATGCCGAAAATATTAAATCGCTGCTGAAAATTTGAAAAAAAGAACAAAAAAATGTCAAAAATCATTGCATGGATTTTCTCTTGCTTGGAATTTTGACATTTTATTTTGTGCGAGGGTGCTTTAAGGGCTTTTTGTCCATGATTTTTTCACTTTTGGGCGTATTTTTTGTGGCAATTGTGTCCTGGAAATTGACCGCAATTTTTTTGCCAACCGTTCAAAATTTTGCGGGAGATGTGACATTTGACGCCATAAAAACATTCATTGACGGCATTTTGCCAGGGCAATTTTCGTCAATTGAGCAACTGGAACTAGGGCTGAGGCAATCCAAAATTGGCGAAATTTTTGGCGTAATTGTGTCAAAACTGCTTTCAAACATCTCTTTTGACGGCAGTTTGACGGCGGGACAAATTTTTGCTCCTACGCTTTCGCAAATTTTGCTGACCGTTGCAACTTTTTTAATTATTTTTCTGCTTTTGGAAATTCTTTTGAAGACAATTCGCTTTTTCTTGAACAAATTAATAAAAAAATGTGGTCTTTCAGTTGGTAATCGCATTTTGGGTGGGCTGCTCGGACTTGCCAAGGGGCTTGTGATGTTTGGCATCCTTTTCGTCATCATAAGCACGCTGGCGAACGCCTTGCTCAGCCCAGCACTGCTGCAATTTGTTCGCAGCGGCACCGTTTCAAACTTTTTATATGAGAACTTATTTGCCAAAATTTTGCACATTTTTTATTGAGTGGCAACAGAATTTTGTGCCGTGCTGCCATCCAAGTTAACTTTCAGAAATTGTCACGCAAACGCTTTCTTTTGGAAGAGCGTCGTTTTTGTTTTTTAAATTTTCCGTGTCAACTTTAAACCAAATCATTATTGCAACTTCCACAATAATTACAATAGCCAAAAGAACGGTCAAAATAATTGCCACAATCCGAAAAATTGAGCGTTTTTCCGGCTTTTTTGCCGTTTTTTCTGCATTTATCGTCTGCTCAGAATTGTTGTTTTGAGTATTTTGAAACTCCTGCTGAGGCTTGCTTTGTGTCCAATTTTGTGTCACTTGTTGAGGGCTATTCTGTGAGCCTAGCATGTTTTGCATTCCTTTTTGCGGGTTATTTTTGCTGTTCTGTTGGCTGTGCAGCCTCATTTCTTCTTCGTTTTTCATCCAACTTTCCTTTCAGTTTATTGTAACATTTTGACAATGGTTTTGCAAGGAAATTTTGTGCAAAAAATCTTTCAACTGCAAACGCCAATATAAACGCAAAAACAGGAAAAATTCGAAACTCGCCATAATTTGTTTTTAAATTGAGGAAAAAACACAAAAAAAGTGCTAAAAATGATGAAAAAAATAGTAAAATTTGCGAAACAACATTTTTTTTCTTGAAAAAAAGAAGAAAAATTGTTCGCAAATCAAACAATATGCCAGCAGCGAAACCGCCCAGTGCCAGCCAAAGAAAAACTGACGGTTGAGATATCACCTCGTAAAGCATTTTACTTAAACAGCCTCTTCATCAGGCTGCCCTTTTCAGTTTTTTGAGCATATTTGATGCCTGTAATGTTGCCGGAAAAACAAACCTGCTTGTTTTCAAGGTCCAGCTTGGTCACCTCAATTTCAGAGCCTGAAATGACGACGTTGCTTCCGCCAACTTCCACCACGGCCTGAGTGTCGGTTGCGGAAACAACCCGTGTTGCACCAGAAATGTCGATTTTCTTCCTATCTTCAATGCAAATGCTTTCCATTTTCAAAGCCTCCCTTATTGCTTGCAAAAATTTAGCAAAAGAATTATAATATTTTATATGAACAAAAAAGAGTTAATAGTCGAAAAATCGAAAAAAATCGTGCAAATTTTGCAAGATTTTGGATTTTCATATGGCGATGCCTGCAAACTTATGAGAAATAAGGATGTCAAGGTGGACGGCCAACGCATCAAGGACAACATCTTGGTGCAACCTGGGCAGGTTGTGACTGTGTTTTTTGAGGACGGACTGCTGGAAAAGAAATGTGACAAAGTCTTTGAGGATGACGATGTGCTGATTGTTTTCAAACACGCCGGGATTGAAACGGATGGCGAAAATGGACTGTCAAGCGTCCTGAAACTGACTGCCGTGCATCGCCTTGACCGAAACACGGAAGGGCTTGTGATGTTTGCAAAAAACGAAAAAGCCGCAAAATTGCTGGAAAAAGCAATAAAAAATCGCCAAATTCACAAATTTTATCTCGCGGAGGTTGTGGGTGAATTTAAGGTTGATGGCACCTTCAACGCATTCTTGGTGAAGGATGCCCAAAAAGCGGAGGTCAAAATTTTTGATAAGCCGCAAAAGGATGCTTTGCCAATCTCGACCAAAATCAAAACCCTTAAATCAAGTGGGCAATCCAGCATTTTGCAAGTGGAACTTCTCACCGGCAGGACGCATCAAATCAGGGCTCACCTTGCGTATTTAGGGCATCCAATTGTGGGCGACGGCAAGTATGGCAAAAACGAGACAAACAAAAAATTTCACGAAAACAGGCAAAAATTGGCATGTTTTTGTCTTAAATTTGATTTTGTCGGCATTGAAGGGTTGAATTTTCAACAATTTGAGATGCTCCCTTCTTGGGCTTATTTCAAGCCGTCAATCTAATTCAAGAATTTTGCTAAATTTTCAATTTGATTTTGTTTTTAATTATTTAAATCTTTTTGTTAAAAATTCAATTTCCTATATAAAAAATTAAATTCTTTTTGTTAAAAAATCAATTCTCTTTGTTCATTCAATTAATCCTGTCACTTCGTTGAGCGGCGAATTTTGACACAAAATTTGCCATTTTTGCATAAAAAAAGATATGCAAAAAATTAGCGAAGCAAATTCTTATTATATGGGGTTGGTGCAAAATTTGTATGCTGGCAAAAACGGCTGTTTGACAGCGTTTTTGCAATTTTTTTATCAATTTCAAATTTCGCATGAAATGACGCTTGCGGATTGTTTGAAAATTTTATATCAGACTGAAATTGAAAATTGTCTCATGCTGGGAAAAATTTTGCAGGAAATGGGGGCAGACCCACAATATTATTCGTCCTCACGAAGGCACCTTGGCACGCAATCAGTGTGCTATGTGAAGGATGCAAACAAGATATTTCTTGCCGACATCGAGCTTTTGGAAATTAACATCATAGACCTTAAAAGTGCCATTTCTAAGATTGATAATCCTGAGATAAAAGTGCATTTGAAAAAAGTTTTGGACAGCAAAAAAGCGTCATTGAAACTTTTGAAGCAAAATTATTTTCGAGCAAACGTTTTGGACTAATCAGACTAAGGAGAAAAAATAAAAATTAAAAATACCCTAAAATAAGCGGAAAAATGCAAAAAAAATTGAAAAAATCAAAAAATAACAATTATAATTGAAAAAATAAAAAAATGTAAAAATTAAAAAAACAAAAAAAGTATTTAGAAAATAGCCTAAAATAATGAAAAATTTAAAAAAAATGTGTAAAAACCCCGTTTTTTATGCGTTTTTTTATTTTAAGATAAAATTTTTGGTAGTCAATTTTTAATTTATTTTTTCTTCTTTAAATATCGCAAATGTAGGGTTTGATTAAATATTGGAAAAATCACAAAAACTCCTTCAAAATGCAAAAAATCTTTTCAAAATTTTGTTTTTGTACAAAAAAACATAAAAAATCCACTTAGGCAGCGAAAAAGACAATCGAAACAGACAATAAAGAATTTTTTGTTTATTTTTTTCATATTTTTTCTTTTAAATTTTTCATTAATTTTGGCGTAATTTTGTTTGATAATTTTTTTATAAAAGTGTTAAAATAAATTTATAAATTTAGACCTGAAATTCTCGCCCATTTTGGAGGAATTATGAAAAGGATAAACAAAAGACTTGGCATTGTGCTTCTTTCGGCTTGCACGCTGCTGCTTTCAACCTTGCTTGCAGCTTGCTCGTTTAAGGACATCAAGGTGAACTTCTTGCAAGAGCAGTGCGTGTTTGACGCTGGACAAAGTGTTGATTTGGCGGCTCTTCTGAATGTGGAGCATGCTGACAAACAATCGTTTGGTTTTGCCGTTTCCAACTCGGCACTTTTTTCTGTTTCAAACGGGCATGTGTCAGGCAATGCTGGACAGTCTGGCAGGGGCTTTGTGTATGCTACATATGACGGCAACAATCTTGCCCAAATGGAACTTGTGCTGCGACGACCTTTTGATGCACCTGAAAATGTGAGATGGGACGAGCGGGGATATGTGACTTGGGATGCTGTTTCGGGCATTTTTGACGGCGAAACAGAGGTGACAGCCGCGACGCAATTTTTGGTTCAGGGCGAAAGAGTGATTCGCTCTGACAATGGACTGGGCGAAGTTGTGGAAACTCATCCAATCAATCAAACTGTTTCTGGGCAAACCTTCACGCTTAGTGAAAATGGCGAATATCACCTTCGCATCAGTGCTGTGCAAAATGGATATTTTTCAAACGGCATTGCAAGCGATGAAGCAACATTCTTTGCCGGGTATATGCCTCAACTCACAAAAGACAACCTCTCTTTTTCGGACGGCGTGCTTTCTTGGAACGCGGATGTTTTGCAGACGGAAAGAAAATTTCAGGTGAAGTTTGATGGTTTCCTTGTTGGAGAGCCTCAATCGCAGACAAGTTTTGATTTGACCCCAATTTTGGATTCTGACTCCACGTCAGCGGGCGTGCATACGGCAAGTGTTGTGGTGTTTGACGACTCTGAATCGGAGGACAAAAAATTTGCCAAAGAAAGCGAAAGTGTGAACATCACCAAACTTCAAGTTCCACAGGTGAACTATGTCTTTGACCTAACAAACGGCGGGTTGATTGAAATTTTGTCGCAGGACAATGCCGAGATGTTTGATGTTCAACTGAGTTCCGAGACTGCTGATGTTGAACCGACCCTTTACACTGCCACATTGCTGAACAACAGACAGCAATCTGTTAAGACAACATTTGACGAATCCGAACTTGACCAGCCGTTGCCTGCCGGAGTTTATTCTTTGCAGGTGATTGAACGCTGCCAAGACACCGACGATATGTTCTTCTTCCGAAGCAAGCCAAATGTGGTGGAAAACAAAATTGTCAAGCTCTCCAAGGCCACACTTTTTGGCGACGAAATGCAGCACAATCAAGCAGATTCTTTGACTTTCCATGCTTTGGCAAGAACGGATGTTGCCCCGATAGCTTCAAGATTGTTGATTTCCAACCTCAATCGAACAGTTGGCGGCTTTGAGGTGGACAACCTGGAAAAAACTTTTGATATAACCCTGCCGGACGGCACTGGCAGCGGAATTTTTGAGTTTGCACTCACACAGTTTCCGCGGCAACGCCAAAACTTGGTGGCTGAACACGAGGTCTTTGCCGTCAACAGTGACCGCGGACCGACCACTCAGTTTGCCAAACTTCCCACAATTTCTGGTGGAGTGACGCACGAATATATCGGCGAAAATGGTCAAGAAAAATCTGTGCTGATATTTAAGAAAATTGATGTGTCAAGCGTTTTGCCGTATGAAGGCACCATTTCTTACAAACTGAAAAGACAGACAGCGGACGGACGTTTTGAGGACGTGGATGAAGGGCTGTTTGTGCAAGAAGAAACTGGTGACGGGCAGGGTATTAAATTTGTGTTTAACGACAGCATTGAAAGAATGTTTGAGCCTGTGAATGGAGGATATGCTTTTTGCATAGAGGCGGACTCCGACAAGCCGCACATCACAATCGGCTCGCTGACGGAAAAATCCTTGCAAACGCTCAGTAGCCCAATTTTGGTCACGGACACGGACAACATCAGGGTGGGCACACCGCTTGTTTGGCGTAGTGCGGAAGGAGAGAGCCCAGCGGAATATCGTGTGGAAACTTTCAAGATAAACAAAACAACTTTTGAAGAGTATCGCGGCAAGGTCAATGAGTATGACCCGCTGGGCATTGTTGCAAGGGAGCAGGCGAACTTATTGCAAGAGCGGGATAAAAACTATGGGCTTGGGATTGAAATTCTTGAAGAGGGATATTATTATCTTAAAATTTTCGCAGTCACTGGGGATGCAAATCATCAACTTTCTTCACACGACTTCTTGCCTGTTTTGTTGGCAGTTTCGGAGCAACTTCACATAGAAAGCGTCAAATTTGGCTTTGATGAAAATGTCAAGAGCTTGGGTGAAGGCTTTTCGGGCTATTATGTGAAGGTGACAACGTCTGATGAAAATGTGAACGGTTTTGACATCTATGTTGACGACCAAAAATTGACCTATTCAAAATCTGCCGAAAACATATATGGGTTGCAAGAGGATTTTGCAGAAGAAAAATTATATCACATTCGTGTTGAGGCACATTGGAAGGATGGGGAAGGCGAAAATGATGATTTGATATATTTGCCGGCGGAAGAAACTTTTGACGTGACCCGACTGAAAAAAGTTTCTTTTGGTGACCTTGAATTTGACGAAAGGACTTTTGAGTTTTCTGTGCAAAACGGAGTTGGCACAAAACAAGTTGAGGTGCAAGACATTGAAAACGGCTTGATTGAGCCGGAATATGAAGACGACTTCACGCGGGTGGTGCTGGGCGACAAAACGGGCATCACGCTTAGGCTGCAACGAGTTTCGGTGTCCGCCAGAGAAGATAAAGAATTTTCATTTATTGACGTTGAGCAAACAAGAATGATTTATCTTTCCTCAGAGCCAGTGCAACTGAAATTTGAGCGGCTCAGCACGCCGACAAGCCTTGCATATGAAGGCGGCATGTTGTCTTATATGCACGAAAAAGATATCGCTCGGCCAAATGTGACATATGTTTTGGACTGCGTTTTCAAAGGCTCGCCGATAGGTGACCAATCAGTGCGGGCTTACATAAATTATGAAGGCAACCCAAACAGAATTGTGGTGGAGTATGGCGGCACAAGCGTCGATTTTGTTGTGGATGCAGCTGACGGCAACCTGTTCTCTCCTGTGGGCGGCGGAGTGCAGTTTAAACTTGACAAGCTTTTAAGAACACTTGCGGAAAAATCCACCATGCTGGCAAGCATATATAAAAATGTCACCACCGTGGATGTTTCGCTTTGGGCAAAATTCTTGAATGATAAGACGGACGAGGGAATTGTGGAACTTTCCTCCGCCAATGCAAAAACGCAGGACAGCAGCGAAGTTCTTTCAATCAAGAAGATGCAAAAATTGACAATCAAATTCCACCTTGCAGAAGACGGAAAACATACTCTCTCTTGGGACGCGGTGGATGCAGACGCTGCCACCGTGGCACAGACGAAATATATTGTATATCAAGCCACCGAAAGTGGGATTGTAATGCTGTCGCCAGAGCCATTCCCGGGCCTTGCGTTCAGTTTGGAAAACGCCGTTTTTGAAACGGAGACGGATAAGAGATTCACATACTATGTTGTTGCCACAAATCCAAAATTCCTGGACGCGTCAAGTTCCAACAAAATTTGCATTCTGAAAAACTCCAAACTCACAAAAGTGAGATTGGACGAAAACGGCACACTCAGCTTTGCCATCCCAAATGCAAGTTTCTTCAAAAGAATCGACATCAAAAAAGATGGCGTCAACCTGCCTGGCGGAGAGAGTGGGAAATTGACAATCTCCGGCGAGGGAATATATTCTTTCCAATATATTGGTGCGGACACTGTTCAAGACAATGCAAATGACGCAACACTGTATTATCTTAACAGCGACATCACATCTTGGCAGGTCACAAAGTTGACTTCCATTGCAAAAGAAGAGAAGCCAAAAGTCAACTTTGACGGAAACATCATTTCGTGGCAGAATCCTTTCACAGAAGGGCTGAACGGCGTGATGGAATATGTTCTGTTCTTCAAAGATTCGCAGAATCAACTTCTCACCTACACCACAACGGCGGAAGAGACTTCGCAAGCGTATGTCAATTTCCAGACCAACACCGCCCTTAGAGAAATCATCAGCAAGCTTGCCGCTGACAAGGTGCAAGTTCAGGTGGCGGCACATGTTTTTGCCAAAGAATTTGCTTTGGGTGAGACCATTTTCTATGAACCATCTCAAACTTTGCCGCTGTCCGGAAAAGAGGAATTCAACTATTATCTTTTTGCGGACGTGTGCGAAATTTCCAAACTGACCGCACCGGAAGTTACAAATGTTGAGTTTGTGGGCTTTAACGCAGAAAGAACCACTCAGCAGGATTGGGAAAATGCTCAATCTCCAACAATCAAAGTGACAATTCGCGGCAATTATGGCGAGAATGCAAGTTTCTGTGTTTACATCAACCAAGACTCAACCCCGCTTGAAGGCGTGGACTTTGTAAAATCTGGCGAGGGAGAATATTATTTCCAACTCACGCCGACACAATATTCATTTGCGGCACAAGACGGGCAGAACATGAAGCTGACCATCTTCGCCATTGAAGGTGGCACAGGAAGCGGCGTAGGCAGCCTGCCTTCGTCTGGCACTGCAATCAGTTTGCAACGTGCCAGTCAAATTTCAACAGTGGAATTTTTGCCAAGCGATTTTGGGCATGGATATTCTCGCCTTCTGAGGCTGACCATTCCACAAAACACGCAAGAGCAATTTGTGGGCAATGTTGTGCTGAAAATAACCTACACTCCAAACGGGGCAGAGCAAAGCGTTCAGTTTGTTTCTGTCAAACCGCTTGTCAGCGACGGCGTAATCACATTCTCCGACGAGACAATTTTGTGGCTGCAAAACCTTGTTGACAAGCAACTTGAAAATGGCGGCGAGATTGTTGTCAGTGCATATGCCGACAACTTTGTGGATATGGAGCATCAAATTTTTGTAATTGCATGTTCCAAAGAGCAGGCAAGCGACGAATATGTTGTGTTGCAAAGTGTGAAGCAAGAAAACATTGTTCGCACAAAAGAAGGGTTGAAGATTGAAAATGTCAACTTCAACGATGACGACACAATATATGTTTTGCAATTTAAGACAATAACTGGCATGACCGAAACTGTCAACATCACCAAGACAGTGGATGCGTTTGAATTTGTCATTCCTTCAAATTGGGACGCATCGGAAGGCACCATTGTGCTATATGCTGTTCATGACGGAAAATATATCGTTTCCAAAAAGGCAGAACTGACATATGCCCTTCAACGGCTGGACAGCGTGGGAGAAGTTTCTTTGAAACGCGCCCCAGACTTGTCACTTCGCTTTGAATGGACAAGTGTTGAAAACGCAAGCGGATATCTTGTTCAGGCGTTCATTAAGGATGCCGACGGACAAAAACTTGCCTTTGTGGCAGAAATTGATGTTGACAAGGCCGCAGGCAAAGTGTCTTGCGAGCTTTCAGAGCTTTTAGGTGAAAACTACTCCAAAATTTCTGAGATGTTCGCTAACGCAAGCAGTGCTGTTTTTGGCTGGGATTTCTCTTCCCCAGTTTCGCTTGTTGTGGAAATCACCGCTCTTGGCGACGCAACGCACAACAACGCCATTCCAACTTCCATTCATCCAACAATTCAGCCGCACGAGATTTCTCCGTCAGATGTCTTTGTCAAAGACGGGCTGGCGTATTTCCGCCCGCAGACCGGCAAAACTTACAAATATCGTTTTGTGCGTCCAAACAGCTCTTTGCAGCTGACTGCTTGGGCGGATATGCCGACAAGCGGAATATTGGATGTGTTCTCGTCTGAATTTGACAATATGCTTGACCCGAGATTTGACGTGGACATTTTTGTGCTTGCCGACGAGAACGTTTCCACCAATTCGCATTTTGATATTGACTCCGTCATCTTCACCACAAAAGAGGACGACAGTTTCACATTCGAGAAACTGAAAGAAATTGTCAGCGTTTCATATGCAAATGACAGCGAAAAAGTGCTTGTCACATTTGCCACAAACGGACAGGATGTTCACAGTGTGTTTGCTGGCGTCAGCGAAGATGCCATAACCAGCGGGCAGGCAGTTCGCGTGGACTTGGAAGACGGGGCTGAAACCGACCAATGCACAGTTTCCTTGGTGGACATTCTCAACAAATTGGATGCGGCAGGGGTGAAATATTCCTCCAACTCCAAAATCTATTTCTGGGCATACAAAGAAAGCGAAGGTGCGACACAATATGTTGTTTCTCAGGTGTTTGACCAGTTTGAATTCTCCATTGAAACCGAATTTGCAGTCAAACAGGTGGCAAGGCTGCAAGACATCAAGGGTGAGCAAGAAGAGTTTGCCCAAGGCTACATCAACACGTTCCTCTTGTTTGACAACATTGACACATCCGAGCGTGTGACCCTTGGCATCAACGTCAAAATCACCCACTCTTCTGGCAGGGTTTACAACCAATTTGTCACAACTTTTGACACCACATTGCAATCAGGCACTTATGCCATCAACCTCAACAACATTTTTGACATGAATATCTTGGATTCCGACCCCGACAATCCATTGCCGCTTTGGGCATTGTCCGGCGACTTTGACATTGCCGTGATGAAGGTTGGCACAATCAATGGCGTTTACAGCGTTTCGCGTTGGGTGACGACATGGGAAGAAAAAGACCTTCACTTCCAGAGGTTGCAGCCAGCACTGGCAATCCAACTTCGCGAGGGCAACCTTTCTTGGCAAGCCGCTGAGGACAAGGTGGATGAATTCTTTGTATATTTCTTTGACGTGGATGAAGAAGGTCAACCGGCAAGTTACAGAATCATCCGTCCAGGCAAAAATGAGGTGGACGGAAAAGTTGTGCCAAAAAATTTCTTGAATGCATCCGACTATGCTCTTGAAAGTCATTCTTATTATCTCGCAGTGCAAAGCGTGGATTTTGACGACGTATTTGTGCTGGCATCAAAAATTTCCTACAAGACGGACAGTTTGGATGACGGCAGCGAAAAGCTGACGGTTGTTTACAAAAATCAGCTCAACGCAAAACAAAGTCCACTTTCTTTGCGTGCAAACGGAGAGCTTATCATCAATTTTGCCGAAAATGATGACGACGAAAATAATTTTGTGACAGCACTGAAAATGAAGTCGCAAAACCCTGATGTTTCGTATGAAACTGTTGCAAACCTGCTTGCCACAAAAGTGTTCACAAGCCCATTTACATTCACATTGCAAGACCTTTTGAATGGTCAGGTCAACATTCGTCTTCGCTTCAAACCTGTCGGAGACACGCTTGGCACTTATGCCACATTCAACATCGATTCTTTCATGATTTTGGAAGATATTGCAAAATATTATGATTCCCTTGAATTGAGACTTTCGCTCAGCGAACTTTTTGGCAACCTCACAAGTGATGCGTTTGGGGAAGAAATTCACAATTTGATGACGGATTTCTTTGCCAAAGTTTCCAGCAAAAATTCCGGCATCGGCAACAGCAAGGTGTTTATGGATGACTACCTTGAAGCTTTGCAGGCGGGCAGATATACAATGGAATATTGCGTGCTGGGCAACGCTCACACCTTAAATTCGGAGTGGTATAGTTTTGTCAATACACAGACCGGCACCAACCTCTTTGGCGTGAACGCCGCTCCGTCGGTGCAAATTGTCAAGACAGCAGAATCGGATACTGAGGACAACCTCTTAAACAACTTTAAAGTGATGATTAAAAAGAGCAGAATTGAAACTGCAACTGCTGACGCGGTCGCAGAAAGCTATTATGTCCGCATTGGCACTCGCAGCTTCAAAATTTCCAAAATTGACGCCACATACAAACTCAGCCTTGTTGGCGACGAAGCAAGGTCCATCACCGTGAAGGACGAGGGAGAATATCTTTCCTTCTTCCTCAATCTCAATGGCGGCGACAGTCTGCTTGGGGTGTTTGGAGAAGACTTGCCAAACAACAACGCAGAGCAAATTTTTGAAATTTGTGCTGTCGGAAATGAAACTTCACTTTCCAGCAAATCGGACAAACTCCGTGTGATATTCTTGACTTTCAACAATTTTGCCATCAATGATGGCGTATTCCAGTGGACATCGCCAAACAGATTTGTCAAGACCAAGATTGTTCTTCAACAGCAGGACAGCACAATTTTGCACACCGAAGTGGTGGACACAAGCTCTTTTGCCATCCCAGAAAACTTGGGTGCGGGACAATATCCATATGCAAAATTCTTGCTGACATGCGACGAGAAAGATTTGGAACCAGACATGTGTTTTGTGGACAGCAACATATATGTGGTGAACAACATCTACAAACTGTATGCTCCAATCCTTTCCAACAATATTGGGCATATTGGCATCACCGCCGACCAGCACAACATTGAGGTGCTTAAAAATATTTATTCTGACGGCGGCAGCACCTTTATGTATGAAATCAAAAACAATGCTTCCTCCCTGGGTTACAAATTCCCTGACACGCGGGCGGAGGACGAACATCAGAAAGAACTTCTGTATGCCCCAGGCGTGACGGGACTGAGTGCGGGCAGCGAGGCGTTTGCATATAAAAACACTGAGCAGCGTGCAACTGAATTTATTGTGCAGGCACTTGGCACCACCGCCACGCTTGCACCTCAGCCGACCGACCAATACAATGTCAAGAAATTGCTCTGCCAAAGCATAAACGGCGTGATTGACCCTGGCTCGGGAATATGTGTTGCGGCTTCAAGTGCAGGGGCAACTCTTTCCGCACGTATGCTGGATGCTGTGCAAGACCTGGAAATTGACCAGCAAAGCATGCTTTCTTGGCAAGCAGTCACTGGACGAGAAGGCGAAACTTTGCCACAGCAGGCAGTGATTGTCTATCGGCTGGACATCCAAAGATATGCTCATGCTTTGGACGGCAGCGTGAAGAATGACTATGCAAAAACAATTTACACGACAAACACTTATTTCGATTTCAGCACTCTGACCGACTCTTCTTCTGACGATGTTGAAAGCCTTGAATACAGCGTTTGCGTTCGAGCACTTGCATTGCAGCGAGGCTATTCTGCCATCAACCTTGATGACGGCGGTGTCGCTGGCGGCAATGTGAGATTTGAAAGCGGAAAGTATGCCCTCATGGGCGAAGGAGCAGTGATGGACGGCATCCGACAACTTCCAACGGTCGTTGCTGACTCAGTGAAAGTTGAGGACAGGGTGCTGACATGGCTATATCGCACCACAGACACCTCTTTGACTGAGGAGAACTTTAAGGACTTCATAGATTTTATTGTGACCGAAAAGATTGACGGAAAAGTTAAGCAAATTTTGGGACAGTTCAGCGTTTCCATTGAAAACGAAAGCGGCGGAAGGACATTCAAGATTATGTTCACCGAAAACGCGGGCGAACTTGCAGGCGGGCTGCACACACTGACCGTCTATGCAACAGCGGCAGCCGGCAACAGCGGCAATTTGGTGCGTTCGCTTGGACGAAGTGGAGAGGTCACAAAAGTTGCACAAATTGAAGAGCAAGACTTTGAGGTCCTCACAGGAACTGCCACTGTGAAAGGGGCACAAGGCTTGGAGACGACCACAAGTTGCGAAATTTTGAGTTTTGAAAAATATTTCGCAGATGTTGCAAAAAAGGACAATCTCATCACGGCAACATTTATGTTGGGCGGCGAAGCACAAGAGGTGCAATTCTCTGTCAACGCTGATAAGATTTACATTTTCAATGACGATGTTGAACTTTCAAACGTTGTGTTTGGCAGCGGCGACAGATTTGTGAGAACTGCCATTTTGGTCATCAAAGAAAATGTGGCTGCCGAAGTTTCATTTGTTGTGAGCGGGCTGACGGATGTGCTTTCCAGCGACGTCAGCCAGTCGTTCAACTTGACTCGTGCAGAGTGGGCGGAAGGTGCGTTCATAAGTTGGAATCAGACCCGTGGAGAATTTTCTTGGACTGCCGCCAGTGAGGACGTCAGAGAATATGTCATTCAGGCAACCTACACCTACAAAATTTCCCTCACTGCACAAGGCACAAGGACAACCACAAGAATTTATCACTCCACCAGCACAATTTTTCAGCCGACCATCATTGGTCAGGTGGAACTGAGCGTGCGAATTAAGTATGGCGACAGCAGTTTGCAATCGGAAGAACTTTCTCATCTTGTGGGTGAGGGCGTGCAAACTGACGCGGGCAGAGAGTATGTCAATTTTGACATCTTCGCCTGTGGTCAAGGCACACAAGAAAATCCATACATCATCTCGGGCGAAAATCAGCCGGTCAGTGCAAAACAGCAATTTCAAAACATTGCTTTGCGTCAAACAAAACGCCCACAATATCTTTGCAAATTTGAGCAGATTGGCAGCAGTCAGACCGTGATTGAAGCTGAAAAATATTATTTCCGCCTCGCAGAGGATGTGAATGTGGAAATTTTTGAAGGCGTGCTTTTTGCGGGCAGTTTTGAGGGGGAAATTGACGGCGACAATCATGAAATTTCATATGTTGTCACGCGAACAATCTCGCTTGAACAAAAAGTGACAATCTTGGCGTCCGACAATGTGGCGGAAATCACCACAGGACAGCGAAAAATAGATTTTGTGCGTGGGGCGTCACTGTTCGAAAATGTTGCCAGCTCGGCAAAAATCAGCAACTTAAAAATTTCTGTCAAATATGGCAACACCGACTCTCTTGTCAATGTGGGAGGTTTTGCCATCATGGCAGGTCTTGCGGTGACAAACAATGGGCAAATCAGCGGCGTGGAGCTTGTTGGATTTTCCAATCATTTTGTGGCTCAAAACGCAAATGATGTCATGGTTTATGCCGGACTTGTTGGCAGAAACATTGGCACTGACGCAATTATGGAAAACTGCTCTGTTACAACCGACATTTCCATAAGCGACAGCGGGCAGATGCAATTCATTTTTGCCAGCGGCATTGTTTACACCAATGATGCCACTGTGCGAAACTGCACCTCTGGCTCAGAAAGGACATATGAGCTTGGCTCGCTGAGGACAAACAAGCTGGAAATCATCTGCACAAACGATGCAAGTTTTGTGCAAATTGGAGGAATTGCCATCACCAACACCAACAGCGGCGGCGAGAAAATGACCGCTTGCACCAACAATTTTGATATCTATGTTGAAGGTGGCGAAAACTGCTATGTGAAATGCTATATGGCAGGCGTGGTGGTGCTTGGCAAGAACATGGGAGACACTGGCAGTCAAAATGTCAACCATGGCACGCTGGAACAGATGAATATTGCCTCACAAAACTGGGTGCATGGAGACATTATTGCAACAACAAGAGCAACTTGATGCAAGATGGGTGGAATTTTGCAGAAGAGAATATTGAGAAGAGAAAAAGAGTATAAATATTATATGAAAAAGTCACTTTTTACAGTTTTATTGTGTTTTTTGAGCGTTTTTTGTCCCTTTTTGCTTGCAGGCTGCGGGGAGTCTCAGGTGGACGCCGAGGTGGTCAATCAAACAAACGCCTTTCGCATTATGAGGCAAGCAAATGACGATGGCTCCATTGCTGTGGCATACATCTTTCCCATCAACAGCGAAATTTTTCTGCAAAATGGACTGACGCAAAACGATGTCAACGCTTTTCGATATTTTCTCAGCCTCAATGTTAGGGCGGTTGCCGAGCAGAACAGGTTGCGTGCCGGGCAGGGCGTGAAGGTCAGTCCGGTTGCGGAATTCACAGACATCGATGGCTTTGCTTTTTCCATCACTTTTGCGGATATTGAAGCACAGAAAGAGTTTTTCGGCGTACAAGACCAGCCGCAAGAGGAGGAAGACTCTTCGTCCAGCACCAAGACAAGCGGATTTTTCATGAAAAAGACGGAAATTTCCACAACATTTCCCGTTTCAACCACTCAGGGTGCGGAAAATTTGAAGCAGGTTTGCACAATTGCTCTCACAAACTGGGCAAGTGCAGCGGATTATGCCGATGTTGAAACGCTGCTGCAAATGTATGAAAAAAGCAATTTTATGTATTATTTTTCCTCCACTCAGTCCGCCATTAAATCAGAACTTTGCTTTGACGATGGCGTGCTGCACCATAATGTGTTCATCAAGTCTGCCCAAGACATTGCCGACGGCGACACCACCATCACTTTCTATACAACGCAGCCAAACACCCCTGTTTGGTATGCTGCTGCGGTGGTGGTGACGCTTCTTGGAATGCTGGTGGCATACTTTGCACTGCGTTCGCGTCAAAATGCAGCAAGCGGCAAAGGTGCAAGGAAGGACTCTTCACCTGAAAGCAAGCAAAAATAAGAAGCGGGCAACAATGATGGGAATGCATGAAGGCTTCCAAAAAGCATAGATTTTGCCATGGCAAAATGAAAAAACATTGCAAGAAATGAAGCAAAGACGATGCAGTTTCCAAGAAAATCTTGCAAAAAGGGCGAAATGCCCTTGTTTTTTTTCTTTTTTGGTGATATAATACACAAGTTGTAAGGCTCCATTCTGTCAGTGTTGTGAAAGTTTGGGGCGGCAAAATTTTAAGGATAACTCAACAAAGGACTTAAAAAAATGGAAAACAAAGAAATAAGAAATGTCGCCATAATTGCTCACGTTGACCACGGCAAAACATCGCTTGTCAACGAATTGTTAAAGCAGGGCAATGTTTTCAGAGAAAATCAAGTTGTGGAGGACCGCGTCATGGACAGCAACGCCCTTGAAAGAGAGCGTGGCATCACCATTCTTTCCAAAAACACATCTTGCTTTTATAACGGCGTAAAAATCAATGTTGTGGACACCCCGGGTCATGCTGATTTTGGTGGTGAGGTGGAACGCGTCCTGAAAATGGTGGACGGTGTGCTTTTGGTTGTGGATGCTTTCGAGGGTCCAATGCCGCAGACGCGATTTGTGCTTGAAAAGGCTCTTTCCCTCGGGCTGAAAGTGGTGGTTGTTGTCAACAAAATTGACCGCCCAGACGCCCGCATTAAAGAAGTTGTGGACGAAGTTTTGGAACTTTTCCTTGAACTGGACGCAGACGAAGAGCAACTCAATTCGCCGTTTGTTTTTGCTTCCGCCCGAATGGGTGTTGCATCGCTGGACATGAACGAGAAAGGCACAGATATGAAGCCACTTTTCGACACCATCTTGTCGCACATTCCTGCACCGCAAGGGGATGAAAATGGGGCACTTAAAATGCTTGTTTCGGCTGCGGAGCACAATGACTATGTCGGCAAACTGGCGGTGGGCAAAGTGGAGCGTGGCACAATCAAAGTTGGGCAAAGTGTTGTGGTGTGCAATTTCCATGATGAAGCCAAGAAGGTGCGTTCAAAGATTGTCAGCCTGTTTGTGTATGAAGGCTTAAAACGCGTGCCAGTTGAAAGTGCCAAAGTGGGCGAAATTGTCTGCGTGGCAGGGCTGGAAGATGTGACCATTGGCGACACAATCTGCGACGAAAACGCGATTGAGCCGGTGGAATTTGTCAAAATTGCTGAGCCTAGTGTGGAGATGACTTTCATGGTCAACGACAGCCCGTTTGCCGGCAAGGAAGGCAAATTTGTGACGTCCCGTCACCTTCGCGACAGGCTTTATAAAGAAGCGGTCAAGGATTTGTCCCTGCGTGTTGAAGACGGCGACACCGCTGAAAAATTTAAGGTGCGTGGACGCGGCGAAATGCATCTTTCCATTCTGATTGAAAACATGCGTCGTGACGGATATGAATTTCAGGTCAGCCAGCCAAAAGTGCTGATTAAAGAGATAAACGGCGTGAAGTGCGAGCCTATCGACCGCCTGTTTTTGGATGTGCCAGAAGACTGCGTCGGCACCGTCATGAACAAAATGGGCGTGCGTAAGGGCGATTTGCAGGGCATGACGCCTCACGGCAACCGCATGAAAATGGAATTTCTCATTCCTTCGCGTGGGCTTTTTGGCTTTAAGAGTGAATATCTCACCGACACTCGCGGTGAGGGCATCATCAACTCCATCTTCTATGATTATGAGCCATACAAGGGCGAAATCAATCGCAGAGATTATGGCTCGCTTATCGCACACGAAGAGGGCAAGGCGATTGTGTATGGGCTGTATAACGCTCAGGAACGCGGCGAACTCTTCATCGGGCCTGGCACCGCTGTGTATGGCGGCATGGTTGTCGGCTCCAATCCAAAGGGTGGCGATATTGTTGTCAATGTTTGCAAAACCAAACATCTTTCAAACTGCCGTGCGTCCGGCTCGGATGACGCACTGAGACTCACCCCACCAAGATTGATGAGTTTGGAGGATTGCATCGAATTTTTGGGCGATGATGAATATTTGGAAGTGACCCCACAATCCATCCGCATCAGAAAAATCATCCTTGACCATAACATGCGCCTTCGTGAACGCGGCAAAATGCTCCGCGGCGAGATTTAAATCGAGCGGCATAAAATTTTGCACGATTTTCAACTTGATACAAAAATTTGCAATTGTAAATTTGGCACAACAAGAAGTTTGAAAAATTAGCATGCAAGTTTGAAAAATTATCAAACTGCCATTTTTAGAAAAGAATGCTTCATCAATTTGGAGGCTTTCTTTTTTTATTCTTTTTCATAAAGTTGACAAATTTCAAGTTTGTTGTTATACTTGTTTCATGAGAAGGTCGGAAAGCAACGAATTAAAGCAAAAACTCAAACGGCTTGGGCTGTTTATGCTCATCGTTTTTCTGCCTGCCATGGTGGTTGCAATTCTGCTGCAATTCTATGCCCACGTGCCACAATGGCTGAACATTTTGGTGCTGGTGGTGATGCTTTTTGTGCTGTATTTCCTCTATGTTTGGATATGCAGCAAAATTGACAAGAAAAAACAAGAACGTCTCAGCAAGAAAAAGGACCCGTTCTCGTGAGAGTAGATGTTGCCTAAATAGTCGAGCGGGTGATTTCCAAACTTCGAAAAGTTCATCCATTTGAAGAGCCGGCGATTGACATAATTCCTCTGCAGGACGAAAAAGATTTTAAATAAAAATTGCAAAAACACGCGAAAAATGCCTGTTTTTGCAAAAAAAACATTAAAAAGTAAACGCAATTAAAGACAAAAAATAAGAAACACAAAAAACAAAAATACAAAAACAAAAGTAAAAAACAAAAACAAAAAAGACAACAAGAAAAAACACAAGAAAATAAATAAAAACACTAAAATTTACAATTTGGAGGAAAAGATGGCTGATTATAAAATTTTGCCAAACAGTCTGGAAGCCGAGCAAGCACTTTTGGGTTGCATTCTTTTGGATAACGAAATTCAGCGTGATATTTTGGCGGACGTTCAGCCAGAGGATTTTTATTCCGAAGCCCACAAAAACATTTTTGAGAGCATGCAAAAAATTTACATGAAAAGCATTCCGGTTGACTATGTCACCCTGACAAGTCAACTTGAAAGCGAAAAGAAATTGGAAAACGTTGGCGGGATTGAATATATTTCTTTCCTGACCAACAATGTGCCTGCCACTGCAAACTTTCAGCACTATGTTGACATTGTCAAAGATGCCTCGGTTCGCAGACACCTTATTTCCACCTCGCAAAAAATCATCAATAACACTTTCGACAGTCAGGACGGCGAAGATGCTATGCGATTTGCCGAGAAGGAAATTTTCAATCTTTCTCAAAAAGATATGAAAACGGATTTGGAAGCGGTTGGTGCTCCTGGCGGTGCGATGACAAATCTGTTGAAGCAGATGTCCTTTCTTTCCGAAAACAAAGGAAAATTGCGTGGCATTGAAACGGGATATAAAGAATTTGACGCCATCACAAATGGCTTGCAAAACAGCGACTTAATCATTTTGGCGGCACGTCCAGGCGTGGGGAAAACATCTTTTGCCATGAACATTGCCGTGCATGCGGCAACCACTGCTGCAAAAAAAGTGGCAGTGTTTTCTCTGGAAATGGCTCGTGAGCAGCTTATGGCACGTTCGCTCTCTTCCGTTTCCAAAGTGGAACTTGCCAAAATCTTGAACGGCGACTTGACTCCGGAAGAGTGGAAGCGGGCGTGGACTGCGGAGAGGAAATTGTCCTCAGCAGGAATTTTCATCGACCCGACGGCAGGCATTTCGCCTTTTGAAGTCCGCACCAAATGTCAAAAATTGAAGTTGACTGAGGGGCTGGACTTGGTTGTGATTGACTATCTGACCTTGATGAATCTTAACAGTGCCTCCGACAAAACGCGGGGCTATCACGCGGAAAACCGCACTCAGGAAGTTACTCAAATCACAAAAGCCCTCAAACAGATGGCAAAAGAGTTGAATGTGCCGGTGATTTTGCTTGCTCAGCTCAACCGTGGACCAGACCTTCGTGATGACCACCGCCCTATCATGGCTGACCTTCGAGAATCTGGCTCCATCGAGCAGGACGCGGACATTGTGCTTTTCTTGTATAACCCTGCAAAATATCACGCCGAAAAACCGGAGGATGAACCGGGAACTGTCTATTTGAACATTGCAAAACACAGAAATGGTGAAACTGGCGAGATTAAACTTAAATGGGCGGGAGAATATACGACCTATCTCAATCCTAATGAAAAAATCAAAGTTGAAACCACCGAATAAATGAAAATTAAGGCTGAAAATTTAAGCGAAAAAAGTGTGAAAAATTAGATTAAAACTGCCGAATGAATGAAATAAAGGAGAAGAAATGAAAAAGAAGTGGCTTATTCTCATTCTTGTGCTGGCAATTATCGGTGTTGTGCTGGCGATTGTGTTCATTAACCTCTTCAAGGTTCGCGACACAAAAGCACTTTCAGAAAATTTGCTTGAAGTCACGCAGACGGGATATTTGGCAAGCGAGCAAAACACTCAGCAAGGCTCACAAGAGAATGAATTGATTAAAGAATATTTGACAAATTTGAAAACGCTGACCGGAGAACTTTCTCAGGGGGAAGTCAACACAATTTCCAATTATCTTGATGCATATTCCGCTTTTGAGATAAGTGTGGAGTTTTTTGCACGAGAGATGCTTTTTGCTGATGCCACCACAACCTACAACACCAATCACGGAGCAGTTGAAAAAAGTCTTTCCAGAGCACAAAAAAATGCTGACAACTTGAAAGAATACATTCTTGATGTGAAATCCAAAACTCAGGGAAGTGCATACTGGACGGCATCCACATGGACAGACTGCAAACAAGATTTGGACGAAATGATTGAAAACTCTGCAGACGCCGTTGCCAAACTTATTCTGATTTATCGCGACAGCGTTCCAAATCACATTGAGCACGGCGGCATTCAAAACAACGGCTTTACGGACATAATCTTTGACGCAATGACTGACATGATGGAGGATATTTCCAAAAACTCCTCTCAGGATGCCAAGTTTGGCAGCGGGCTGCTTCAATTTGTGAGTGCCTATCTTGTAAAGGAAAATGAGCATGTGATTTTAAACTATCCATACAACACAATTCTTCAACAAAAAGTCAAAACCATTCAAGACAATGGCAAAACTGCCGCGGAATATCAAGGCTTCATCTCTGGCAGTTGGGTGACGCTGTATGGGAGGGTTTAAAATGAAAAAAAATAACATTTTTGTTTCGATAATGTTATGTCTTGCGTGCGTGATGTGCGTGTTTGGCGTGACTGGCTGCGGAGGGACAAGCATAAAAACGATAGCAGAAAATTTTGCGGCACTGGATGCGGAATATGACAAATATTCAAACATTTTTGAAAGTGGAGAAATTGAGTCACTGCAAACAAATTATAAGGTCAACTTTGGGCCAAAAATCAACACGTATGTGGACGGCAATCAGGGAAATTTTGGCGAACTGAGAACGGTGTATAACGCCGCACTTGTCATTTCTGAGGATTACATTCACAAAAATCGTGACTACATTTTGGGACTTGAGGACGACGAACTCACTTCTGAGGCAAAGCAACAACTGAACGAATTGAATTCTGCCCTTACATCATACACGAAAGAAATTCAAAATTTTGTCAAGGCAAGAGAGTCTCTTCAATCCCATTTCGACGACCTCGAAACAGTTGTTCCAAGCGAAACAAATGAATCTGTGCTGCGTGATTTTAAGGCGGTTTTTGGCTCACTTGTGGAGAAGAATGTGAAACTTTCAATTTCGCTTGCACAAACAATCGAAGCCACCGAAATTTTTGAACTCCTGAAAAAAGTTGACCCTCAGCCAAGCGATATTGGCATTGTGAAAGAATTTATGCGTGCAAGAATGCTGCATT
Source organism: uncultured Clostridia bacterium (assembly GCA_947625515.1). GTDB lineage: Bacteria > Bacillota > Clostridia > Christensenellales > UBA1242 > Caccovivens. The sequence goes on along the minus strand of CANQOO010000004.1, from coordinate 73,335 downwards.
TGTTCACCGATTTGCCAATTTCAGAAATTTCCAACAAAATGACTTGGAGTGCTCAGGCAGCAGGCGACTGCAAGGCACGCATAGACCAACTGCTTTCCAACCTCAATTTGCAATATTCTTCTTTCAAGCAGAAATTTGTTCTATCAAAAGCGGCATACAAACAAAATGTCACAAAAGAAAGTTTTACACAACTTTTGGACCTTGTCAACGAATTTTTTGTGGAGGCAGATGCGTTCACAAGGGCTGTGGAAGAGATGGATTTCAGAACGCTTGCTGTCACTTATAAAAACGACCTTGCAAAATATGTGGAAGATGACAACGAATTTGGATATGTGTATCTTGAAAAAATGGAACAATTTGTTTCCATAACTTTGCCATCTTTTATGAACAACATTGCACAGCTGATTTATCAGGCGTAAATTTTGCAAAAAAAACACGGAGTTTTGCAAAAAAATTAAAAAATGATAAAAAAAGTTTGAAAAACTGGTGAAAAACAGCAATAAAGACAAAAAATCAAAATTTGACTTTTTATAGAAAATAACAACTTTGTTGAACGACATGAGGTTTTTATAAAACACCAGCGACTAACAAAAACTTGTCAATGAAACAAAACGGAGAAGGAAAAATGGATTATCAAAAACTTGCAGAAATGTTGTTTCCAAACAACAAAATGACAGTGGAAGAAATTGAGAAAAAATATCCTAAAAGAGATTTGCCAAAGGGCGGCGAGGTGACGCGATTTGCTCCAAGCCCGACTGGATTTATGCACCTGGGCGGCTTTTATCAGGCTATTATTGACTTCAATTTGGCAAAACGCACGGGAGGAGTGTTCTATCTTCGCATTGAGGACACCGACAAAAAACGCGAGGTGACTGGTGCCAGTGAAATTGTCATGGACGTGCTTGGAAGATATGGTATGACGCCAGACGAATATCAGCTGAAAGGCGGCGTGACGGTGGGCGATTATGGTCCATACTATCAAACTGAGCGTGCAGAGATTTATCATGCCTATGCAAAAAAACTTGTTGCTGAGGGCAAGGCTTTTCCGTGTTTCTGCAAAAAAACTGAGGGGCTTGCTGATGTGCAAGAGAAGAGAGAGAAAAACTTTTCCCTTGGCAAAATTGAAGAAAAAGACCCTTGCCGAAATTTGACGCTGGAACAAATTGAAGAGAATTTGAAGGCAGGCAAAAAATTTGCAATTCGCCTTAAAAGTGCAGGCGATGGCACCAAAAAAATTAAACTAAATGATGGTGCGAAAGGTGTAATCGAAATTCAGGAAAACGCAAAAGATGCCATTTTGCTGAAAGATGATTTGATGCCGACCTATCATTTTGCACACGCAGTTGACGACACACTTATGGGCACGACGGTTGTTGTGCGAGGGGAAGAGTGGCTGCCGTCATATCCGCTTCACGTGGAGATTTTTGCTGCACTCAATCGTCCTCAGCCGAAATATATTCACACGCCACTTCTTTATAAATTCAACGAAAATGGCAACAAAATTAAACTGTCCAAGCGAAAACACCCAGAAGCAGACATGCGATTCTTCCAGAATGAGGGCTATCCAACCGAGGCACTTGTGGAATATCTTCTCAACCTCATAAATTCTAATTTTGAAACATGGAGAAAACAAAATCCGACGGCAGATTTAATGGAATTCCCATTCAATGCTTTCAAAATCACTGCCAATACTCCAATTTTTGATTTGATGAAACTCAACGACATCTCCAAAGAAAGCATCTCTCACTATTCCGCCGAAAAGTGCTACGAAAATTTGCTGTTCTGGGCGAAGGAAAATTCTCCTGAAAATGTTGAATATCTTGAAAAACAGCGGGAATTTGTCACAAAAATTTTGAATATCGACCGCGAAAAGCCGAAGCCGAGAAAAGATATTTTCAAGTGGAGCATGTTCTTTGACCTGTTTGACTATATGTTTGGGGCCCCAAAAACTTTTGAGGTGGAGGAGTCCGAACGCAAGGCATATGAAAATGTCATCAGGGCATATAAAAAATATCTCACATTGTCATCCAAGGAGGCGTGGTTTGAAAACGTCAAGAAGATGGCTGCCGAACTTGGCTACGCCACAGACAACGCCGAATATAAGAAAAATCCGCAGGCATTTTTGGGCAACACCGCCAAAGTTTGCGAATATATTCGCGTGGCAATCACGGGCAGAAAGAATTCGCCTGACCTTTTCGAAATCATGACCCTGCTTGGAGAAAAAGAAGTACAACGAAGACTTTCTCTTATTGCATAAAATTATGAAAGCAAAAAACGCAGCAAAAATGATATTTTATTAAAAAAAGAAATGAAAATTTGACAAAAAAGCGGCAAAAATTGGCTTTTTTCGAATAAAATAGCAAGAATATGGGGTTTTTGAATAAATAGCAAAAAATAGTATTTTTCGAATAAAAATCAAAAAAAGTGCTGTTCTTAATTTCAAGCAGTTTTGCGTAGCTTCAAGAAAATTTTTAATGTTGGTGAAAAAAATGGAACAAAGAAAAGTTATTTTGACGGGCGACAGACCGACTGGAAATTTGCATATTGGGCACTATGTTGGCTCTGTGGCAAGCCGTCTTTCATTGCAAGAAAAGGGCGATTTTGACAAGTTTTACATTCTCATTGCCGACACGCAGGCTCTCACGGACAACGCCGACAATGTTGATAAGGTGAAAAACAACGTGATACAACTTGCCATTGATTATCTTTCCGCCGGCATTGACCCAAGCAAGGTGGACATCGTCATCCAATCTCAGGTGCCGGAACTTGCCGAGATGACCATGTATTTTATGAATCTTGTCACGGTGGCAAGATTGAATCGAAACCCGACGGTTAAAGACGAGATGAAGCAGCGTGGCTTCAATGCCGGATTGCCGGCAGGATTTTTGTGCTATCCAATCAGCCAAGCATCCGACATTTTGGCATTTGGTGCAAACATCGTCCCTGTCGGGGAGGACCAACTGCCGATGATTGAGCAAACTCGCGAAATTGTCAGGGCTTTTCACAGCACCTACAACTGCAACATCTTTTCCTTGCCGCAGGCAGTCTTGCCGGAAAATAAGGCGTGCCAGCGGCTTGTTGGGACGGACGGGAACGCAAAAATGAGCAAAAGTTTGGGAAATTGCATCTTTTTGAAGGACGAGCCGGATGTTGTCAAACAAAAAATTATGAATGCCTACACCGACCCGAATCATATCAAAATCACCGACCCGGGCAAGGTGGAGGGCAATGTGGTGTTTGCATATCTGGACGCTTTCTGCAAAAATGAGCATTTTGCAAAATATTTGCCAGAATACGCCAATTTGGATGAATTGAAGGCTCACTATCGTCGCGGCGGGCTTGGAGATGTGAAAATTAAACTTTTTTTGAACAACATTTTGCAAGAACTTCTCTCCCCAATCAGAGAAAAACGCAAAGAACTTGAAAAAAATCTTGACCAAATATACGAAATGCTGTTTGAAAATTCGAAAAAAGCAAGCGAAGTTGCTCGTGACACCATTGCAAAGATGAAAGACGCCATGGGCATAAATTATTATAAATTTCTAAGCAAATGATTTAACAAAATTAATCAAAAGAAAGCCTAAAAAATACGTGTTTTTTGGACTTTTTTATTTTTTTTCAATGCCTTATTAAGCAAAGTCATTCAAAAATCCCAATAAACCAAAAATAAAAAGAAAAAACAATAAATAAAAAGAAAAATAAAAACAACAAAAAAAATAAAAAGAGAAAATAAAAACAACAAAAAATAAGAACAACAAAATAAAAAAGAAATAATAAAAATTAAAAGCAAGAATAAAAAGCAAATAAGCAAAATAAAATCAAAAAATAACAAAATAATAGGGAAATTATGGTGAAAATAATATAAAATTTAATTGTAAACAATAATTTTTGGAAATTTTTATGAAAATTTTTTACAAAAAATGCCGCATTTTGCGGTTTTTTTGGGTTTTTATTATTTTTTATGCAATTTTAATTTATTTACATACAATTTTTTTTGATAATCTGTTTTCTTTGCTTGTTTTTCACCTTTATTTTGTCAAATTGTTAAAATTTTTCGCCCATTTTCGCCCCTTTTTGAACTTTTTGTTATTTTTGTTTTTAATCTTTTTGCTTTTTTCTAAATTTTTTTGTATTTTTTTAATTTTGTATTTTTTCCTGTTTTTTTTGCATTTTTAACAAATTTTTGAAATAAATTAAATAATTTTTTGAAAAAAACAATGAATTTTTAAAGCAAATTTTGTAATAATCTTTATGGCAATTTTTGAATTGTTTTTTTAGTGTTTTTGACAAATTTTAGGTAATTTTTTCGCAAATAGCATATGCGAATAAATTTGCAAATAATTTTGCAAAAGATTGGGGAATAATTAGGCGAATAATTGACGTTGGACGGGCGTTTATTTTTGTGTTTTATATATATAATATTTTTATGTTTTTATTTGCTTTTTGGCAGAGCAAAGTGATACAATTTAATTGTAAAAATCTACAAGAGAAATTTGTTGTTTTTGAGGTTGAGTATGAAGAAGAAAGCACTTATTGTCATGTTTGGATTTTTGTTTGGAATATGTGGCTCACTTTGCTTTGTGGACTCTGTACCGCAGGGCACGTTTGCCACAAGTTCTTCTGTCAGTGTGTGGGACGGCGTTGTTCCGGACGACGAGGCGGATTTTGAGCCGGGCGGTTGGTTTTACGATGCAGGCAAATCGGAATATTACATAAATTCAGCTGCGGGTTTTGCATATTTTTCTCATTTGGTTACAAGCGGCAGCAACAGTTTTTCAAATTCCACAATTTTGCTTGGGACAGACATCGACCTTGCGGGAAATGATTGGGCACCGATTGGCTCTGGCACGCACCCATTCAACGGTCAGTTTGACGGCAATGGACATTACATCTTCAATGGGCATATTGTTTCCGACGGCATAGAACACCTGGGGCTTTTTGGCAAAATTGGCCAAGGCGGAGCCCTTAAAAATCTCAACCTTCGCAATATGAACGTGCAGGGCGAAAATGCCACATATGTCGGCATCCTTGTTGGCGAAATGACAAGTTCAACGGGCGGGGCAAAAACTGACAACTGCTCCGTTAAGGGAGAAATTCAAGTTTCCACAACCTCCCAGTGCTATGTCGGTGGAATTGCAGGAAAAATTTCCGGTGTGGATGTGACAAACAGCATGGCGGATATTTCGATTTCTGCAACTGCTGGCTCTAATGCAGGCGTCGGTGGACTTGTTGGGCAGATTGAAAATGGCAAGATTGAATTTTCTTATTTTGCTGGCTCAATTAGGGCAAATGCGGGCTATGTTGGCGGCATCGCTGGACGTGTTATTGGAAATTGCACCGTTGCAAATGCATATAACGCGGGAAAAATGGATTTGTCAAGCACTGCATCCGGAAATCTTGGTGGATTGATTGGCCGAAATGAAGGCGTGCTTAGCCTTGAAAGTGTTTATGCGGCAGCAGCATGGACATCTCCGTCGTCATTGAATAGTTCATACGTCAGCGGACTTGTTGGATATGCTCCTTCAAGTGCCACCATCGACCTTAAAAATGCTCTTTTCATTTCAAATGGCGGTGACGAATTTTCTTCGCTTTCCCAAAATGTGCACCCGCTTTATCAGTCGGACATTGGTGCAAGAGTTTCGGCACAGTCGACATATTTTGACGCCAGCCTTTCTGCTACCTGGCAAAACCAGCAAGGGGCGACGGAGAATCTTGACCTTTTGGCTCGCACGCGAGAGTTCTATCGCAATGTGCAGTTCTTTGCTGAGCAAGCATGGACGTTTGACGCCGGCGAACTAGGCTGGAAAATTGGGACTGGAAATCTGCCATGCTTCAATTTTGTGCCTGGCAGCATGCAGGACGAATATGCGACCGGTGACAACGATTTTGACACTTCTTCTGGCAGCACACAGTTGCGTGGGCATGGCACAATAAAATCGCCTTATTTGATTGAAACTGCGGGCGACCTTGGACTGCTTTCTGACCTTGTCAATGAGGGTGCGTTCGTGCCTGATGTTGACGATAATTTGGCATATTTTTCTCTTCAAAATGACATCGACATGATTGGAAAAAGCTGGGTGCCAATCGGAAATTTCCAACATCCGTTTTCAGGGGTGTTTGACGGAAACGGTCACACAATTTCTTCCATTCGCTGCCTGAGCGAGGACGGATTTGAATTTCACGGGCTGTTTGGCAATGTCAGTGGGGCAGTCATCAAAAATTTAAGCGTGAAAGATTTTGCTTTTGAAGGTGCGGACCCAGCCGTTGCCGCAACAGGTAACATTGCGGCAAATGTTTCTTCAAACACATATCTTGTAAATTGTGTTGACAAAAACTCCTCACAAAATTCTGTCGGCAAAATTTCCGGCGGAACACTTTATGTTTTTCTTGGCAAAAACAACACCTCTGACCTTTCCGGCTCGCACATTGCGATAGACTTGAAAACTTTGCGACTTAGCGGCATGCACTATGAATGTGGCTTGGACATTTACATTTCTGGCGAAGGCGGAAATTTCTTCTCCAAAAGTGCTACTGCGGAAAATTTGATGAGCGGACTTTATTTTGGGGAATATCACCTTTTGGTAAGCGAAAGTGGACGCGTATTGCAAGAAATTGACCCAACTTTTGCCGATGCAACTTTTGGGCAGACGCTGCTTCCAAATCGCTCCACCTCTTTGGGTGAAAAAGATGTGCTGATAAGGCGTGGATATAAGCTGCAAGGCTATCGCTCTGGTGGTGAATTGCTTTATTCATCAGATAGAAATGCTTGGACAAACGCTTTTTCTTCTCTTGACAAAGCAAATCTTGTCAGCGGCCTGACCGCACAATGGCAGGAAAGCTCTCAGACGGTGAGGGTTGTGTATAATGGCTATGAAAAAGCGAATTTTGCAGCCACCAAAAACACCGCGGCACAATATGTTGGGAAAACTGTGCTTGGCTCTGACGGGCAGCCTGCCACCGACAATTCTGGGCATGCTCCACAAGTTCTTTTGGATGAAAACGGGCAAGTTTATGTGGATTATCAGTTAAAATACGATTCCTTCCTGTCCGAAAATCCATTTGTTTTCCAAGTGCCATATTTCCAAAATGAAACGGTGACGCAAAAACTTCGAGGAGAGGATTTTGACCTTGCGGGCATTTACAGCATTGGCTCCCATGCTGGGGAAGGATTCGCGTTTGACAAGCCGCTTGACAGCAACTCTTTTGCTCTTATCAACGACAATTTTGGCGACACATTCTATGCCAAATGGCAAGGCACAAACGAAGAGAACCATTCTGTTCGCATTGAATTTGAAGGCGAAAACTCTCAGGTGAACATTGCGGACGCTGTGGAAAGCGTGAAGATGCTGGGTTACAGCAAGGGCGAGGGCACAGCCTTTGTTGTTGACCAACAAAAAGAGAGTGTAATGCAGACTGATGGCACAAAAGCTTTCTTCACTTTGCAATATAACACGTTGCACAGCGACCTCGCCGACAACTTCCTAAGTTTTGAGGTTGCTCTTGCAAACGGATATACACTTGATTTGGACGGCATCCAGTTTGACGGCGGCAGTTTTGACGAATCAAGTTATGACACAAATTTTGGCACCCCAAAAACCTCTGTGGACACTTTTGAGGATGTGTTCTCAGTGGAGATTTTCAACAATTTGAAATTTTTCAACCTGCTTGGCGACCACGTGATTTCTTTCACAATCGCAAGACAGACCTACACAGACAAGCTCACCCTCAGCAGTGGAGAAATTTTTGTTGGCGTTGGTCCAAGCGAAAAGGTGACACTGTCTGCTGACGGAGTGGGATTTTCTTCCAATTTAAGAATCGGAAATTCCGTGCATGACGCCGTTGACCTTGTGCAGTTTGTTGCTTTGCACAAAACTGAGGCAAGTTTGACATATGACTGGCAGGGGCTGTTTGACTGGCTTCAAGGCGAGGAAGAGGGGCTTTATGTTTCCTTCGACCTAATTCACAATCAAATCATTTTCTCAAGCGGCAAATATGATGCGGTGCAGGTGGATTTGTCTAGCTTTTCCCATGGGCTTTATCTGTCCATTGTTGGCACAGAATTCACGATAAGCAAATCTACAAGTGGAAGATATGAAGAGATAACCCTTTGCAATCTCAGCCGAGCGGTGGATGAGGTGAAACTTTCTTATGACACATCCTCGCCGTCATCCTCGCAAATTTCCTACCAGGCGTTCAATTCTTTTGTCATTTTGCTTTCAACCGAATTTGAAAATCGCACTGGGGCTGACAGCGTTTCGTTCAGCAGCGTTGGACCGCAAAACTATGACGACACGGCCATTGGCGTTGTAAGTGGCAAATCGCTGAAAAAATTTGCTGGCGATGGTGCATCTTCTGACAATTCCACAAAATATATGGTGCAGTTTGCAAGCGGCTGGCACAATGTGACAGGACGAGAAAGAATCAATGCTGTCACAGAATATGTGCGTGCGGCACTCAATTTCAACTTTGTGCATGAAAATGACCTTGACGCTGACACAAGAACAATGTTTGTCAACGGACAAAATGAAGAGCCTCGCATCGTTTGGCAAAGCGGCACAGAGGTGGACGTCAACGAGGCGGGACAAATTAAACTGTATATCCAAAATTCTGACCGTTTCCGCTTCTTTGAGGACCGCACCGGCACCAGCGAGCTGAAACTTTACAGCACTTCTTCCACATCAAACTTCAACGTCAGGGTTTCTGTTTTTGAAGAATCGCTGAAAGACAAAACTGGCAACTTTGTGCAAATTCTCAACAACGACAACGCCACATATTTTTCCGGCAGCGTTGAAAGCATTTCAAAAGGCACCTCCGTCATGTTGGACACTGACCCTTATGTTTTCGAAAACGACGGCGTGCTTTTGACGCTCAACTTCAATCAGTTTGAGGACAATCATCTCAGGGCGGCAGAGTATGCTGTGACGCTTGTCTGCACGGATGAACTTTATGAGGTGCAATATGGCACAAAGTTTATCTCTTTGCAAGAGCTTCAAGCCGACCCGAATATGGAAACGCTTGTGCAAGAATTTTGCTCGGCATCGGATGAGCCGCACGAGGAAAGTGCTTCGGATGTCTCCACAACTGCGTCCACGCAGACGAACTCAAATGAGGCAAACAGTGGAATTATGACATCAGTCAAGTTTGACGACACTCTTTCTTTGCACACCAATCTCGGCTCCGACGGCGGATATATCTTCCACCGCTGGATTGTGCGTTCGGAAGAAAGCAACAGAATCTATTCCGCCGCTGACCTAAATGAAGCATTTGAGGATATTTATCAACAATCCGCTCAGCCGGACGAGCAAAATGTCCTTCACGCTTTTGCGGTGTATCTGCGAAAACAATCCACAATTTCAATCGCTCAACGTGTGAAGATTGAGGATGAAACAATAAGCCTGACCGAGGCTGCTCGCCGCGGAATTGACCTTCAATTACAAAATGCCAAAGTGGCACAAGACCATCAGGTGCAATATGTTTATTCTGGTGCAAAAGATGTGGATGCGGCGACGCTTTTGTTGAGCGGGCAGAATTCAAATGGCTATTATTTGTCGGGATATATGGCAGTTGACCAAGACGGCAGAGAACTTTTGCACGGCGACGAGAGAATTTACACCCCGTATGACCCAGATTTGGACGAAAGTGCCACAACAAAGAAAATCACGCTTGACCTATCTTGGCTGAAAAACGCAATGCAGGACGGCAGACTTTTGAATGGCAATGTGAGAGAAGAAAACTTCTTTATTGTGCCAATTTTGACGCGAAAGACACTTTCCATAACCTTCCATTCTGGCACACAGGCAGGCAGCGAATTTGGAGATTCTCTTGGCGGAGAAGTGTTCAGCAGCACCGGCGAAAAAACAACCGACCTTACTTATCAATATGGCCAAGTGGTTGGACAGACTTTGAAATTTGGTGACGTGCTTAATCTTGCAGATATCCTGCCATATCGTGACGGCAGCATGCAGGACGTCTCCGTGGAGGACCTGTTCCGCAGCCGCATTGGTTACAGGCTGGAAAGCCCATATTGGGCATGGAAATCAACTTCCTCCGAAGGCACAGTGGCACTTTCAAACCTGAGCATTTCTGTGGAAATGTTTGAAGACCAGACAATCGCCGCTCAGATTGATGTATATCGTCTGTGGCAAAGCATCTCTGTTGCTGTCACATTCCATTCAAATGGCGGACAGTTTGAAACGACGCCATATTCTCAGCAGACAGTTCAATTTCAATATGACCATGTGTATGACTCCTCACAAATGGCATCTCTTTTGTTGGGCGGCAAAGTTTATCCAATTTCCAAAATCGGTCACACCCTGACCGGCTGGACGCTGTTTGCAAACGGCGGCACAAAAATTTTCAATGCTGACGGCAGTGTCAGTGAAGATGCGACGGGATATTTTGAAGGAGAAAAGTTTGTGCAGACCGAAAGTTTTGTGGTGTATGCACAGTGGGAAGCAAATGAATATCAAATTGAAATTCTCTTCAATCAAGCCGACAGTGTGCTTGGACAAACTGACGGCACCGCTTCGGCAACATATTCAATTATCTATGGCTCTCAACTTTCCTCACTTGAAATTTCAAGCGGCGTTTTTGGCATTGATTCTTTCACAGCTCAACGTGCCGGCTTCATTTTTGACGGCGTGTATGCAGTGACAGATGACGGCAAGCAGAAAGTTTCCAACATCTTTGTATTCAATTCCAGTTTCCCATCCTTCCACCTGCCGCAAAACGCAGGCGAGGTGGCGACGACATTGTGCTTTGGTTGGCAGTTTGACGAAGATTATTTTGCTCTTTCTGTCAACAACTCTCTTTCTCCGCTTATATACACGGAAGAGGGGCATTTGGTGCAACTGGCAGCTTACTTTTTGGAAGGGAATTATTCTGCCAAGCACTTTGTGATTGACACAAATGCGGCAAGCCTGATTACGCTCTCGCCAGAAGTGAAGACAATCGGCATGCAAATGCTTTTGTCGTCCGATTCTGGGGCAGTGATAAGCCCAGACCAAAAATCCTTCCGCGTGGGGGATGTAGGCACATATTCGCTCACACTGGATTTGACGCTGACGGAAAACATAACAAACAATCCACTTATTGACCATAACTTCAATTTGGGAGAACTTACAACAATTTCGCTCACATTGGTCATCCGTGTGCTGCCAAACACTTCTCTTGAACTTGAAATTTCTGACTATGACGCTCTCCGGCTAGAAAATCTCAAACGCCTTGTTGGGGTGTTTCTGTCAAACACCTCTTCGTCTGGCATGTCGCTGAGGCAAAGCGTGTATGCTTCTTCCACCCTTAAACAAGCCCTCACGGCTTTATTGAGCTTGGACAACACTGCCAGTGGGCAAGAGGACCAAGAGATATATGAATATTTCATGACAAGATTCTATCTGTATGTTCACACACCTGAGGACACTTTCCAAAATGCTGCTCTTGCCAGGACATATTATAAGGATTGGAAATATTCGGACTATCAAACCTTCAAGACTGAGCAGCAAGAAAGATATCTGCAAATTCTTTCCAGAATTGATTTCTTTGGCTTCTACGATTTTGAAAATGAAACCGATTCCTTTGTTTTGAATGGCTATTCCGCTTCTGGCGATGGGCAAAACTATGCAAACTTTGTTGAACTTCATTCTGAAAATGGACCTGTGACCAGAATTCGAGTTTCTCGTCTTGAAATTGTCTCTGCGATGTCAACTTTGCAGGCAGGAAATGAATACACTTTGCGTGCATACATTGCTGGGGATGATGTTGACAACTATGACCTGCCTGTTTCCTCGCTGGGAGAAAGCTATCTTGACGTGACCGAAATGAGTGGATACATCTTCCCGCAGATTATTGTCCTTGACAACACCTCCGAGCAGAAGCAAACATATTATTCCAGTGATTACGCTCTTGCTGGCAGCCGAGATGTGGAATGGAAAGGTGTTGGCACTCCGACCGAAATTGGTGATGCTCAGTTCTATTTGCTTGGCAAAATGAACGGGAGCAATGTGTATGTCAATGTTCAAATTTGCACGTCAAACATTGGCTCGGCGGAAACTGACACAACTTTCCGCTTTACGGACGCAACGAATTATCTATATTTTTCCAATGTCACAGCAATGTTGGAGCGTTCAGAGCAGGAACGCAGCCGCTGCACAAGCAACTTTAAGTTTGTGCTGGATGATTCTGACTTCTTCATCATCAGAAACATCAAGAATGTGGCTCGCGTGCATGTGGATGCCGCAATGCTGACCACAGAAAATGATATCCTTTCTTTTGGACTGATTGATGACTCAATTTTGGAAATTTCGCAAGTGAAATATGTTGGCGGAAGCACAAGTGCCAGCCAAATGGTGGATGGAGAGTCATTCACGGCAAATGGCACGCTGATTTTTGACATCATCCACAACAACGCAGGCAGTGTTGAGATTCTGGTCAATGACACTGTGCAAGAAATTGTGTTTGCTTTAAAGACGCTTAAAGTGGGCGACTTTGCCTCACTTTACACTTGGTCCACAACAAAGGTGACGACCCTGAGCGGCAAGATGGAAAACAAAGACAGTCTTTCCGTCACAAAGGAAGAAATTGAAAAGGCGTGCGAAGAAAGCACTTTGGAGCTTGCAGAGATAAATTATTATGCCATTTTCACCGACCTTGTGAAAGTGACATATGACTTCAATTTCCCGCCAGAATTTGACGGCAGAGGCTCACAGACATCCCAAATCAAGCTGGGCGAAGAGTTGACTGACGAGCTTATGCCATACGTGAGTGGTCTTGGCAATGCGACTTCACTTTATGTCAAGGAAAGAAATGGCTCGCTTGTGAACTACACCACGCTCAACAACACTTCTGTTGACGGGAAAATGGTGTTCGGTGGATGGAACAACACCACCGATGGGGCGGGGAATGTATATCGTTTCACCCCAATCACATTTGTGCCGAAGTGGACGATTCCAGAGATATCCTACACCGCACGTTTCGGCGAAGAAGAGCATTTTGCAGTCTTTTCCATAAACAGTTTCAATTTCAACGATTTTGTCATTTTGCAAGACACCAATGACAGCATTTTTGAATATGACTATCGCTGGGAAATTTCATTTGACGACGGCAGCAGAGAAGAGCATAGCGGCCAAAGCATTGACTTGAAAGAGGGCGGCTCAACGGCGGCAAGCGGCACATACACGCTTAAAGTCACACGCAGACTGAGGTCAATTTTTGTTGCGGCAGGCACTTTTGAAGGCGAAACGCAAAGCGGACCGATTGTCATCACATCGCACGTGTTGTTTATGCAATATAAGCTTCTGGAAATCACCGTTCCAGAAAATCCAACAGCACAATATGATGGCACCGACCATAAATATGACGAAAATTTCTTCTTCAAACTTAAATATGTTGAATATGACAACTCAACGGGTGAATATGCTTCCGAAGTCTATGAAGAGACTCTGACCTATGTGCAAACGGGGCTTGCGACATTCTCCATTCTTTTTAACAGAGACTCTGTCACATCCGTTGTCAATGTTGGAAGCTATGAAGTGACGCTTAATTTGCTTGCAAATGCATTCACTTTTGGAAATGGGCTGTCCGAAGCGAACCTTAAATTTACATACACCGTCACGCCGCTTGTGTTTGGAGTGGATGATGTCACATTTGCGATGCAAAAGCGTTTCAACGAAAAAGACCCAGACCTTCGCCAAAGCGTTAGGGTCGCGGACGGGCTGTTTGTGACAGTTTTGCTCCGCCGCGATGGCGACGAGGATGTTGGCGTGAAAAATCTTTACATAGATGGCGTTGCAGGGCAGGTTAACAACAATGTTGATTTCACCTTAAACGGTGTCAAGGTGTTTGAAGATGGTCACGCCGTGGGCAACGCACCTGTTGGCACCTTCACAATTCTGCCAAGCGACAACTTGCAAATCAACCTCAGCGGAACGGCACTTTCAGAAAACAAGGTGCAGGCACCATATAATGGAAAAGAATATACGCTTAAAGTTGAAGAATTTAAACTGCTTATTCAAAACGCTGAACAAGACACAATCACGCTTGATATAAGCTTGTTCGACGCCAACATGAATCAAGATTTGACCGGCAGCGACAATCTCAAATTCTTGCGAGATAAAATGTCAAGTTTGTCGGCAAGTTTCTTCACATCCGAAGTGGTGACGGCAATCAATGCGGGAATATATTATTTCAATTTCAACGTTGCAGGCACAGAACTGGAAAAATATTACACTTCCGTCACAATTTCTGGAATTTACAGATTTGAAATCACTCCTCTTGCAATCACGCTTGGCGGGCTTAACCTTGACAAAGATTATGACGGTCTGTCAACCAATCTGCTTGACCTGCCGGGACGCAGCGACATTCAGGTGGAGGCAAACTATGCCAGCCCATTCGCAGGGCCGACTTCCGTCACACTCACGCTTGTTCCAAAGGCGGGCAGCGATGTGAACATTTCAAACTATGCTCTTGAAAACCGTGTCGCTCCGGCAACAATCAGAAAATTGAAGGCAACGCTGACGTTTGGCTTGAAGGACGCTGTTGATTTAGGCGATGATGGCATGGGCTATTATTATGGCACACTCCGCGAAGACAATCTTGCATCCTATCTCACAATCTCAAAAATCACGTCTGCAAAAGACAACAAAGATATTGATTTAGATTTGATGCTGAGAAGTGATAGATATGCGTTGAATTTCCTTGGGTGGCGAACCAACTCTCATGGCTATATCTTGGCTCAAAATTGGACAATATCTGAAATCGCTGAACCTGGAAATATTCAAAATCAATCAACTTTTGCCGATTTTGAAATGACATGCAACGACTTCACCTTCAAAATTGCAGCACGCCCAGAGACGCTTAACATTCCAGAAAATTTCAAAACCATCACCGTGGGCGAAACATTTGAAAAATTGGAATATCAATACATCCTCTCTGCCACAGGCGATGAGTTTACGCTGGAACTTGGCGTCAAAAATCACGCAGGGGCGTTCTCACTTGGGCAATATGATTTGGAAGTGCTCAACGACGACTATGCTTCCGCCATCAACGGCAGCGTCATCATCACAACGCAGCCAGGCAATAAAGGCCTGAATGTGGTGGAAAAGACGGGGCTTGTGATTCTGACCATCACCGAAGGGGAAATCACCTCGCAAGAATATGACGGCTCCACTTACACAATTTCCACCTCAGCAATGACATTCACAATTTCCAACGGAAGCGGAAAGGACATAACTTATCACCTGACCGCAATGCTTAATGAAGAGCCATATAATGAAGAACTTCATTTTGCTGTTGCTTTTGACCGCGTCTCGGCCAGAAATGCAGGAAAATATCGCCTTATCGTGTCGGAAAGTTTGGACAGCTTCAACTATGCTTTTGCAGAGGACTACACCTTCGAAATCACAAAGAGGACAATTCATGCGGCAAATTTGAAGGGCAAGTTTGACAAAGAATATGACGGCACACTCCTCACAAATCAAGTGACTGAGTTTGACGAAAAAGTGAGTGGGGATGATGTGTTCCTGTCAGGCACATTTAACTCATTTGAGCCGGCTGCTGACATTCTTGTCACATTAAGTGAGCCTGGCGGAAGAGAGGGCGGAAACTATCAGTTTGACAACAATCAAACCACTTCTTCCATACTTAAAATCAAGGCAAAAATTGTTTTTGCAGGCGGCGAGCAAACACCTGAGTTTGAATATGGCAGCCTAAGCAAAAGCACGCTGCTTGAACAACTTGGCGTCATAGTGACGGCAGACAGTCCGCTTGCGGCATCGGATTATAAACTTCAAATTTCAAGCACAATTTCTGATTCGGACTATACTGAACGCGGCTTCTTGAAGGTGAATGAATATCAAATCACCATTTCCGATGAAAATGCCTCCAATCCTTATGGACATTATGAAATTTCGCCGCTTGCTGTCACAATCAAGGTGACGCCATATAAACTGACGCTTGTGCTGAGCGAAATTATCAAAACAATGGAATATGGTGACGAAGAATGGCAAAAATTGTTCGCTGACGGCGGCAAGTTTGAGTGCCAAATCCCTGCCGCTCTCAATCCTCTTTCAGAGATGGTGCTTGTGAAATTGACGGCGGTGGGAATAACGCAAACGCGTGACGTGAAGACCTATCGCATCTCCTCAAAGGCGGGCGACTTTGAAAGCCTTGACCCAAATTATGAGCTTATTGCAGTCACCGACAACACCAAGGATGGGGCGTTTGCGATTGTCAAGCCAAACAGCAGACTTTATGTTTTGCTGGATAATGATGCCGAATCTGACCTTGACAGGGTGTCGATTGTCACGGAATATGACGGCAAAGAATATGACCAAATTTTGTTGTTACAGCAGGATGGCCAGTGGTGGCTGAAACTTAGAAATTCTTCCACATCGCAAGAAAAACTGCTTGCCAAACTTGCCTTCTTCACACTTTCGGGGACGGATTATGTGCGATATGACGGCGAGGTTGTTGGACTGCAAGCACAATTCAACATTTCGCAAAATGTGCACTATGTCACCGAGAAAAATGCCATTTACATCACTGTTTCGGGGGCATCGGCAACAAGCAATCAAGTCAAGTTTGGCTTGAATGTTCCAGCAAGCCCACTGTTTGATTTTGGCCTGACGGTTCAGCCAAAGAAACTTTACTTCAACACCCCATACATTCAAAAAACTTTCAACAATCAAGACGCAATATATGAATATGCGGACGCACGAGAACTCTTGGACGGCATTGTCGAGGGCGAAGCACTTTCTTTGACAATCCGCTTTGTGGATGCTCTTGGCACCGTGATGAAATATTTCTCGCCAACCTATTACACCGTTGCCGGAACACTTTCGGGAGCCACGGCAAATCAATATCAAGTTGTCAGCAAATTTGCAAGTGACGACGGCGACGCCGTGGAAGGCCGAATTGCCCGTGCAGAGGTGTCTGTGTTTGTCACTCCAAAACATGTCACATATGGTCAGGACGAAGCCCTGCTTGCTCACTCTTTGAATGCGTTTGCAGAAGGCACAGACTATCGCTTCGATTTTGGCTCGCTTGGCAATTTTGATATTGAGGCATATACAAACTCTGGCAGAGACTTCAATTTCAGCATGCACATTGTTTCAACGGCTGCGGATTTGTCCACGACGGGCCACCTTAAAGTGGGTGATTATTGCGGCGTGGTGACGCTGGAAACCACCGACAAGACGGACTTCCGACTGACAGTGTATGTCTCGGGCTTTGTTGAGGCGGAAACCACAACATCTGCCATTGTGACCATTGAGAAACGTGTGCTGACACTTGCTCAGAAAGAGGGCGGACAGCCGCTGCAAGAAATCTTCACACGCGACTATGACGAAACGCTTGTTGCCAAAATTTTCGACGTGGAAGGCGACAACTCTCTGAACAACTTGCTGTTTGCACTTGAAGGAATTGTCAGCCGCGACGCCATAACCGACGATGTCAAACTTTCGCATGCAGAATTTTCAGACTATCGCGGCGTTGGACTTTTGGTGACATTCTTCTTTGACGAAACTTGCAAAGATTGGGAAAATTATGATGTTGAAGAGTATCCAAGCGGGGTCATCAACTCCGTCCGCATTGGACTTGAATTTGATTTAGGCCATGACGGCGTCACAACAAATGTGATTGGCAAAATGATTGACGCCCTGGCATATCCACTTGACTTCTCGGCTTATTTAACCAGCAACGCGTTTGACCCAACAACCAATCAGCTGATAAACTTCCCGTCAATGCTGGGCGGCTATGCGGGGCATTCGTTCTCGCACTGGGCTTTGATTTTGACTCTCAGCGAGCAGTCGGCAAAGAAACAAACACAGTTGGAAGAGCTTGTTGCACTGCAATCAAGTTTGTCTCTTGACATTGAAGAAGATTTATTGCAAAGCGATGTGAAAACCGCCACAATCACTGTTGGAAACAATGCTGACACAGTGGCACTTTTGAGAGAACTTCTTAAAGACGACACCTTTGACATGTGGTATAAAAATGAGCCTGCTCCAAAAATTGTCTTCCACGCAAAATGGGATGTGCAGAAATTCTCACTGACAGTGAAAATTGCCGACGAAAATGGCAATATCTCCGATGCTGGCTTTGGGCGTGTGACCTCAGAAGGCTTTGAAGGCACTGTGACTGGTGAGGACACATTTGAGGACATCTTCTCTTATGGCGAAGACGACGAAATTTTGCTGCAAGCAAATGCAGACACGCATGCTCAGTTTGTTGCGTTCTATCTTGAAAATAGGGAAATCCACGGCATGGATGTTGTGGATGGAGTCGGGAATTTCACCGCACAAAGGTTTGACGATTATGCCACCTTGCAAATTGAAAATATTGTGCATGACATTGTGATTGTTGTGCGATTTAGGCCACAAAAAGTGACAATCAATTTGCAAGTGGACGACGCAGACAAATCGCTTTTGCAAATTGAGGGCGACCAATTTGACGACAACTTTGTTTGGCAGACAAATTATTTTGAAGTGCAAGGAAAATCTCTTGCCGACCTGCCACAAATCTCGCTTATCGGAAGGACTTTGCGAGCCTTCAAGATTGACGGCGAAGAAATTTTGGCAGAAAACTTTGCAGGCAAAAAATTGGTGGATGACGCCCAAACCGAGGACGTGACACTGGAAATTCAGCTGCTCTTTGACGCCAAACAAGTGCCGATTCTTGTTGACCTTGGCTATGGCGAGCCATACACCATCTATGTCACATATGGAAACACCTATTCTTCCGCAACCTACATTGACGGCCGAGACGCGTGGGTGGAGACGCCTGAGCGGTCAGGATACAAATTCTTGAATTGGACGGTTGGCGACCAGGTTGTGACTGGCGAAGATTCGGTGCTCAGCGAAGAGGTCACGCTGGTGGCAAACTGGCAACAACTTGCTTTTGAGATTGAAATTGTGCTGGAAAATGTCACAGCCGTCAGCCACAGCGGCTTGTTGCTTGAAGGCAACAAACTGACGGCGTCGGATGTGGCGTTTGGCACAAGCTTCACATTGCTTATTGTGGCAAACAAAGGCTTCTCTTTGCCAGAAGCGGAATCTGAGCTTTGGGATGAACGATTTGTTGTGCAAATGGATGCAAGCGGGCAAGCACAACTTACATTTGACGTGCAGAATGCCAATTTCTTGGCAACCATTTCAGCTGTTGCAGGGCAAAATCTTATCAAATTCTCTGGCGAAAATGTGAAGCAAGTTCAGGTGTTTGACACAACGGACGACAAGCAGGAAATCACCGACATTGCCGTGCATGGCGAGGAATCGTCCTTCCACCTGAACTCTGGCAGGGTGGTGCGTTTTGAAGTGACACCGCTTGAAGGCTTTGCAATGTCCAGCGTTGTGACATTTAAAGATGATTCTGGCAGTGTGCTGGACGCCGCTGCTTTGCAACGCATGGGAATTGACATTTTGCTGCAAGAGCTTGACCAAGGCATGCTTGTGCTGGAACTTTCTGGCATAACGGACAGCATTTATCTTCAATTCCAGGCGGCAGCAGGACTGAATGAAGTTGCCATTGGATTTTCCGATTATGCCGCCATTGAAAGAGTGACGGTTGGCACAAGTGAATATGCTTCTCCAAGTGATGTAATCACGCTTTCGCTGACCACTGGGCAGGAGTTATCGTTAATGGTGACATTTGCCCACGGTTTCGACCTTGACAGGCTGGACATTTCGGATGCTTTTGCTCCGACCGCAGCTCACATCAAGCAAACAAGCAAACTTTCTGAATACACCTATTCATTCGTGCTTGAAAACATCTGCTCGGATGTGGACGTGCAGGTTGTTTCTAAATTTCATCAATATACAGTCACTTTCAGCGTGACAACATATGACAAACAGGGCAACAAAATTTCCGAGCCGCAAAACACCCTCAAAGCAGTGCTGGGCGAAAGCGAATATGACGCCACATTGACGGCAGATTTTGGCACAATCATTGAGCTTCGCATAACAAACGCTGCGGGATATTCTTTGGGCGGATGGGACGTGCGAGATGGCAATCTTTCGCTTGAAGACAACTTGCTGGAAGAATATGGCTTCGAATATGTGAACGGCGGCTGGACATATCGCATAAGTGGCGATGTGACAGTTTGGGCAATTTTCTCTGAAAGCGATTATGAAATCACACTTCACACTTTGGATTATGCCAACACGGACAGCAGCATTTCAAACATTGAAGAAAGAAATCGCATGATTGAAATCGCTGGGCAATATTTCAACTCTCAGGATGAAGCAATCACTGAAATCAGCATCGCGTTTGGACAAGAAAGAACAATTAAGTTTGCTGTTCCGGACGGATATATGTTTGGGGGATATGGCTTCTATGAGGCGGCAACTTTCCACTTCCTCAGCACTGAAATAAGGCAAGATGACATGGTTGAAGTGAGAATTCGCTCCGAGCTTTTTGGTGCAACGGCTGTTGACAAACTTTACATGCTTGTCATCTCCAAGCCAACATCCGTTTTGGTGACATCAAAAGTCACATTTGGCGACGACCAAGTGGACGATGTTGATGTTGGCGGTGCGGCACTTTCAAGTGCAAGCGGCGAGGCTGCAAACGCGTGGGGCTATATTGACGGCTCGCGAGTGCATTATCTGGACGGAGATTATGCAGGCGGAATGCCGACAAATCAGCATGCTTTCCGCTTCGTTGCTTACAATCAGGTGAACGGCAACGCACGCGACGAGATTTTCTTGAAAGTGAACGCCCCTCGAAAAGGATATCACTTCGAAAGATTGGAATTTGTCAACGCGGAGCTTGGATATGAAGAAGTGCCACAAACCCTGGAAGATGGTTCACGCATTTTCAAAATCAGCGGCATGAAGGGCGGGCTGGAAGATGTTGAAATTCTTGTGCTGTATGCTTCTGATATCAACATTGTTGACATCGCATTCGTTCACGAAGGCGATGTTGCAAATGGCGGCTTGATTGAAGTGGAGCAAAAAGATGCCGACATCAAGAAACTTTGGACGTCCGGAAATGGCTACTCTTCCATCACTGTTTCCGTGTTCACAGATGTGGGATTCTTTGCATCGGTATATCTGCATGCAGGCTTTGCGATTGATGCCGAAAACCCTGCCTCTTCCGTTGAGGATTTGTCAAATCTGATTGTTGCGGGCAGTGTGGAATATCAAGCTTTGCCTGTTGGTGACACCGGATTTACAGGCGTCATCACCTTTGAGGTCTTGCCGTGCTTTGGGCTGAACGAAATTTTCATCAATGTCAACAACGAAAAAGTGATTGTGGTGTTCAGAGACGACGAAAAAGTGCTTGCAAGAGTGCATAATGTCGGCTATGGCACAGAATTGCAATCGCATTTGAGGGAAGATAATCGTGACAACATAGAAAGCGACCTATCTTTCCAGAATGGCATGCTGAACCTTGTTCGCACATCGGATGACTATCATTTTGAAGGATATTTCACCTATCAAAATGGTGCCGGCAAACGTTATGTCGGTTCGGACGGCATCGCAATGGGCATTTGGGAAGAAAACGGATATGAATATAATATTGCAACAGGAAAATATGAACTTCAACAGAACGCATTCATAAACGAAAACGGCGAAATCGAAATTTCTTTGTATCTTTATATGTCCTATTATAAAACCCGCATAAGCATCACGTTTGTGCCGGGCGTAAGCGGTTCGCTTACGGCACAAGATATTGTTGGCGGCGTGGACACAACCAACTCTTGGTTCTACGAGTTGCAGCCATACAACATTGAAGTGGCATTCAACACCGACGTCACATTCATTGCACCTGAGATCAATGGATATAAGTTCTATAAATTTGTCATCAGACAAACCAGTTTTGATGGCGTTGACATTTCCCCTGTTGTGTTCTATCAAAACGAGATGCCTTGGTCAACAAATGAAGTGGACCGCATTGTGGAGTGCCGCGTTGAGATTGTGTATTTCGCATCTTTGGATGTTTCCATCATCGGCGGCGAGGGCAAGGTGGAACTTACGCAGCAATTTGACGATAGCCACGCTGAGGCGTTGATTGCGGAAGGATATTTTGACACAACAAAGAGCTTTTTTGTCAAGGCGTTGCCGGATGAGGGCTACACTTTTGAAAGATGGCGTTTCTTGGGAGAAGAATATCGCACGGAAGAAATCGCAATTTCCTACTCTCGCAGGGCAAACATCGAGCTTTACCTGCAAGGCAAACCTGTGACGTTGGATTTAAGCGACTATGACCCAACGCATGGACAAATTGTCAGCATGCGGATTGTGGGAATTTCTGGTTCTCCATCAAAAGACGTGGAAAATTTGGTCATCAATGTTGGTGGGAAATATGAAAAAACCACACAAAGCATTGAGGTGCGTGTGGGCGACACCATCACATTTGCACTTTCCATTGAAAAAGACTTCTCCGTAAGATGGAATAGGGACGACATTTCTTTTGCCGAACAAAGAAACGGACTTTCATATTTCACCCTTAAAATTATTGGGTCATTTGGGCTTACTACGCAAAAAATTATTCCAATATTCTCTGCGTCGCAGCGTTCGGTGTATTTCTTTAAAAACTTTGACGCCGACCAGTTCTGGGCAAATGCTTTGGATGACAACAACCCGAGCATGGCTGTTGTCACAAGTGTTGCTTCGCTGCCAGGCGAGTTCTTCACCATAGAGCGTGGCAATGACGTTGAAATTGAGGTGGCCGTCACTGCCAAATATGCCATCAGCAGCATGAGGCTTGTCAGCGGAGGCGTGACATTGACCGACATGACACAATTCTTTGACGGAAGCAAAATTGTGCTGCCGGAAGAGTTTATGGAAGAGCAAGACTTCGCTGGCGACATCTACATCACAATTCAAGTGAGAAGATTGTTGTGGGAAGAGTTGAACCTTCAAGGGCATAGGCTTTCAGGTGCTGGCACAAAAGGCAATCCATACCATATTTCCAGCGTCGAGGACTTGGTGCTGTTTATGCAACTTTCCAACAGCGGGGCTGTGGATGCAAGAGGCACGGCATATTATGCAGCACAATATATTTTGGATACAGACTTGGATTTGAGTGAAAGATTTTGGACGCCAATCGGCACATTGACATTCCCATTTGACGGGGCGTTCAATTTCAACAATCATCTTGTGACAGGCATTAATCTTGCACTTTTGTATGAAGAGGTCAACTATGGTGGCTTGTTTGGAGTGCTTGGGCCAAATGCACGCATTTCCAGAGGAAACATCTCTTGGTGGTGGATTGTCCTGATTGTTGTGCTGGTTGTTTTGTTGATGCTGATTTTGATTATGCTTATCTATCGCAACAAAAAGCGAAAAGAAGTGCATGACCAGTTGGCAACAAGATGATTTTGCAAATAAATGCAAGCAAAAATGTTTTTGAAAGAGTTTTGCTTAGAAAGCCGACAAAAGATTTTGCATGGCAAAAAAGGTTGTTTCAACAGAAAAAGCAAAAAAAGACGTTGCACGCCGGCATTCAGGCAAAAAGATGTCCAAAAGCAAAATAATTTGCAGAAAATTTAAATAAAATAAAGCAAGGAAAAGTCTATGAACATTTTTCTTGCTTTGTTTTTTTTGGGAATAATTCAAGGGCTGACGGAGTTTTTGCCGGTGTCTTCATCGGGGCATCTGGTGCTTTTTTCCAAACTTCTTGGGTTGCAAGAAAGCTTGTTTGTCAGCATCCTGCTTCATGTTGCCACACTGCTTTCCATCTGCGTTGTGCTGTGGAAAGATATCTGGCAGATGATTCGCCACCCGCTCAGCGAAAAAACAATGATGCTTGTGGTCGCCACAATTCCAACGTGCATCATTGTGCTTTGCATTTTGCCTCTTGTCAAAAGCTCTTTTGCGGGCGGATTGCTGCCAGTCTGCTTTGCATTTTCCGCTCTTTGGCTGTTTGTCTCTGAGGCGTTCGCAAAAAAAAGGCAATCGAACGCATTTTCTTATGCCAACGCTTTTTGGATGGGTGTGGCTCAGGGGTTTGCCGTTTTTCCGGGCGTTTCTCGAAGCGGCTCCACCATTGGTGCAGGCGTTTTTTCGGGAGCAGAAAGAGCCGAGGTGGCAAAATTTTCTTTTCTCATGTCCATTCCAATCATTTTCCTTTCCATGCTGATGGAGATTTTTGAGGTCGTCACTGGGGCAGAAGCCGTTTCCATTCCGGCGGGGGCGATTGCCATTGCATTTTTCACAGCATTTCTGGTGGGCATCGCGGCAATTAAGTTGACCATGAAAATCACTCAAAAGGCGGGGCTGAAATGGTTTTCGCTCTATCTTCTCATTGTGGCGGTCGTCTCGCTTTTTGTGTAGGGTGGCAAGCCCCATTTCTGAGATTTTTCAGCGAGTGAAAATTTTTTAAATGAGGCGTGAAACATCCAAGGCACGTCTTTTTTAAAGAGTTTTTTGATGAAAGCTCATCTAAGGCACATTATTTTTTTGTGCAATGTTTTTCAATTTTTGTGTTAAAACTGTCCAAAATTTTTCCGAAAGAACTTTGTTGAAAAAAATTTTTAGACAAAACTTTCGCAACAAATATTGGCGTGGCATATACATTTTTTGGCAGTCATAAACTATTCCACAAGGAGTATTTTGTGGAAGAGAAGACATATCAAATCACCGCATCTCAATGTTTGGACAGGCTGGCGACGTCGCCAAGCGGGCTTTCGCAGCAGGAGGCCAGTGTGCGGCTGCCAGAGGCAAAAAAAATGCAAATTCCAGAGGCAAAAAAACAGGGCTTTTTGTCCAAGTTTTTTGCACAAATCAAAGAGCTTATGGTCCTGGTGCTGCTTGTTTCTGGCATTGTTTCCATTATCATTGGTGTGGTAGAGCATTCTTCCAGCGAAATTGTGGATGGCGGCATCATCCTGGGCATTGTGGTGATGAACGCTCTCTTTGGCGTTTTTCAAGAGCGAAAAAGCGAGAAGGCGATTGACAGCCTGAAAAACCTCACTCAGCCGGAGGCAAATGTGCTGCGGGATGGCAAGGTGTTTAAGGTGAAAACAAGTCAGCTTGTGCTTGGCGACATTGTTTGCCTGGATGCTGGCAGCATTGTGCCTGCCGACTTGCGGCTGATTGAGACTTCAAACATCAAAATCTCGGAGGCATCGCTGACCGGTGAAAGCGAGCCGGTGGAAAAGTTTGCCGAGCATGTGTATGACAAAGAGGTGCCGCTTGCCGAGCGAAAGAATATGGCATATGCGGGAAGTGTTGTGGAAAATGGCCACGCCAAGGGCGTTGTTGTGGCAATCGGGCAGCATAGCGAAATTGGCAAAATTGCCAAAAGCCTGAATGAAACAAAAAAAGACCTCACGCCGCTGCAAAAATCCATTCAGGGCGTGGGCAAGGTGCTGACCTATCTCATCCTTCTCATGGCGGGCATCACGTTCATTTTGGAGGTGGTGGCAAATCCAAATCAAATTTTGCGAGCGTTCTTGACGGCGGTGGCAATTTCTGTTGCGGCAATTCCAGAAAGCATGCCAGCGGTTATAACAATCATCATGAGCCTTGGCATTGCAAAACTTTCCAAGCAAAAAGCGATTGTCAAACGCATGCACGCCGTGGAAACTTTGGGGGCGTGCGATGTCATTTGCAGCGACAAAACTGGCACAATCACGCAAAATCGCATGAAGGCAGTGGACTGTTTTGCCTTTTTCGACACGCAAAATCCGAATTTTGAAATTTTGTTAAACTGCATGGTGCTGTGCAATGACTCAAAGCCAGGTGCAAAAGGATGGGTGGGTGGCTCCACCGAGGTGGCACTAGTCGAATTTGCTGAAAGCCACAAAACAAAAAAGACCGAGGCGGACGAAAAATATCCTCGCATTGGGGAGATTTCCTTCAATTCTCAACGCAAGATGATGACCACTCAGCATGTGATTAATGGTCAAAAAGTTTGCTTCATGAAAGGGGCATTGGATAGGGTTTTGGACCATTGCAGCAAATATATGTCGGAAGGCGGCGTGCTGCCGCTGGACGTTGCCGCTAAGAAAAAAATTATGGAGCAGAACAAAAGAATGTGTGAAAATGCCTTGCGAGTGATTGGCTTTGCGTTCAAGCAGTCCGACACACTGCAAGAGGACGAGTTTGTGTTTTTGGGGCTGTGCGGGCTGCAAGACCCACCCCGCCGAGAGATTGAGGATGCCGTCAAAAAGTGCCGCAAGGCTGGCATGAGACCGGTGATGATTACGGGGGACTATAAAGACACCGCATTTGCCATTGCAAGGCAGGTTGGCATTGCAACAAGCGAGCGGCAGGTTATGTCCGGCGAAGAAATTGACCGCTGCTCGGACGAAGAATTTTTGAAAGTGGTGGAAGAAAAGTGCGTCTTTGCACGTGTTTCGCCGTCGCATAAGGTGCGGATTGTTCAGGCCCTCAAAGCGAATGGTCACATCACTGCCATGACGGGGGACGGCGTGAACGACGCCCCAAGTTTGAAGAGTGCGGACATTGGCATCGGCATGGGCAAAAGTGGCACGGATGTCGTCAAAGATGTGGCGGACATTCTCATCACGGACGACAACTTCGCCACCATCATCGTGGCGGTGGAAGAGGGCAGAAAGATATATTCCAACATTCAAAAGACCATCAAATATCTCTTTTCCGCCAACATGGCAGAGATTTTGTCGCTCTTTCTCTTGACCATCTTTTTCCCGGGACTGACATTCTTGCTGCCTGTGCAGATTTTGTTTGTCAACCTCATCACCGACAGCTTGCCTGCCATTGCATTGGGCGTGGAGCCGGTGGAAAGAGAAATCATGCTTGAAAAGCCCCGCAAAAAGGGCGAGGGGCTGTTTGGCGGAGGCATGGGCATGTCGCTTCTGGTGCTGGGAGTGGCACAGACCGCTCTCACCATGGGTGCATATCTTTTTGGGCTGTTCTTGCATGGGCAGGCGGTGGCAATCACCATGGCATTCTATACGCTCAACTTCATCCAACTTTTCTATATGTTCACAGTCCGCACAAAAGAGTGCTGCTTCAAGTCCAATCCGTTTAAAAACAAGTTCTTCACTTTGGCACTGGCGATTGGCTTTGGGCTGCTTGCCCTCATCGCTTGCACATCCCTTCGAAGTGTGCTGCAACTTGAAAAACTATCTTCTGCATGCTGGCTTGTGGTGCTTGGATTGTCAATTTCCATCATTTTCATCGGAGAACTGTATAAACTGCTGG
Source organism: uncultured Clostridia bacterium (assembly GCA_947625515.1). GTDB lineage: Bacteria > Bacillota > Clostridia > Christensenellales > UBA1242 > Caccovivens. The sequence goes on along the minus strand of CANQOO010000004.1, from coordinate 46,207 downwards.
AAAAATCGGCAAAGAAATTTAGAAAAAAATGAAATTCCCTCTTGACAAGCAGAATTGTGTGTGATAAAATCAAATAAAACGCGGAATAATCGCAAAAGAGGAGAAAAAGATATGAGTTTAAAAGCGAAAAAGTGTTTTGGAATTGGGCTTTTGGTAGGGGCTGCGTTGTTTTATGTCGGAACTGCAGGGTCTTGCGTTGCTGCATATGCCACAAAGACGGATATGAGAGAAAAGGCAAATTCATGCGGTTTTGCGGATTATGTTGAGGACAATCGCCGCACCGAAATTCTTGCCCTGAATGAAGAATTCCAGCGTGGCGAATTGACTTCTGAGCAGTATGGCAAAGAGGTTGCAGCAATCAACAAAAAAGAATATGACCAAGACGCATACGTGAAAGTTAATGGAAACAAATATACCATTGAGGATTATAAGGAAGCAAAAGAAAAATTAAAGGTAGAATACGGTGCGGGTGCACTATTTGCAACTGGTGCACTTGGTGCTGCTGCTGGTGGTGCTGCAATGTTGCATAATGCCGCTAAAGAAGAAAGACGACTGGAAGATTGATTTACAGTATGTGTTGATGCATAACTAAAAAATATCTAAGGAGGAAAAATGAAAAAAAATCAAAAATTTAAAGAAAAATTTTTGAAGGTTGTTGCAGTTCTGGGAATTACTTTCGTTCTGGGTGGAGTGGGTGCAGGCACCACACTCAGGGTTGAGGTAAATAACGCAGAAAAGGAGCAAAAGAAGATTGCTGACAGCTTGGGGTTTGAAGGATATGTTAAAGTAAACAAAGCGATTGACGCAATCAACTTGTCACAAGACTATCTTGACGGAAGAATTGGCGATGAAGAGTATTTTGATGGATTGGAAGGACTGAGATTTAAAAATATTGACCAAAAACAATTTGTTGAAGCAAAAGGCAGCGACGAAGAAATCGCAAGATATGATGAGCTTGAAGAGGATGCTGACCGAAAATCAATTTTCTCCAACATTGCTTTCGTTGGAGCGATGGCGGGGGCGACGGCAGCTATTTTAACGACTGTGGACCCAACCGGAGATAGAAAACGTCGAGAAATGCAAGAAGCAGTGAAAGAAGAGTATCAAGATGCTGCAAAAAGGCAAGAGCTTGATGGCAAGAGCAAATAATTTTGCAAAAGTTTGCAGACGGGCAAAATAAGCAGAAAAAATTGAAAAAGTTTGCTGACACAATTTCACACAATCATGTCACGCAAAATTGACAGAACAAACAATTTGACATGTTTGTCCCGAGAAAACAAACAAAAAATAATGGACATAAGCCTTCGCAAGACAAGCGAGGGCTTTTCTTTTAAATATAATTCGCACTTTGTTGCATTTTTGATTTGAAGACTTCGCACTTTGTTGCATTTTTGCGGGGAATGTGATAAAATCATAATGTGGATTTGACAGAAATAATCAAAAAGCAGGATTTTTTTAAGGAACTTGTTGCAGAAAAAGAAAATGGCACCCTTTCAAATGCCATCCTCTTTTTTTGCGAAGATGAAATTTCTGCAAAGGCTGTGCTGACATTGACGGCACTGATGCTGGAATTTCCGACATATCAACTTATGAACGAAAAAAGTGCCCAATATGTTCGGGCGGCAAGCGGCGTTGATTTGGACATGCGAAGATATCCAAAAGGCGACCGCATTGTCGTGGCGGACAGCAACGAAATTGTGGCAGAGGCTTATGTCAAGCCGGTCAACCTTCCAAACAAGGTGTTTTTGTTGGAAAATTTTGACAACGCCACGGAAGAAGCCCAAAACAAACTTCTCAAAGTGCTGGAAGAGCCACCCGCAAACGTGTTCTTTTTGATTGGTGCGGGCAGCGAGGACAGAGTTCTGCCGACAATAAAATCCAGATGCAAAAAAATCAAAATTTTGCCACTTTCGGCGGAGGAAATTGCTCAAATTTGCGACGACCCTCTGGCAAGAGTTTTGGGCGGCGGATATATCGGCAAGACATTGGCATTGGAAAAACAGGAAGATTTAAAAAGTTTGACCAATTTTGCCATCTCAATTTTCACCGAAATGAAAAATTCGAAGCAGGTCATCAAATTCTCTCGCCAGTTTTTGGAATATCGCGGGCAGTTAGATTTGATTTTGCAGGTGCTGTGTCTTGCGATTGAGGACATGGTGAAGATTAAGTGCGAAAGCGAAAACTTGTGCCGCCTGACTCCATACATTGACGAACTGAAAGATTTGGAAAGCGAATTTTCTGTTCGCTCTTTGTGCGAAATTTCAAAACTTATCAGCACGCTTCGCGAAAAGGTGGAATTCAATGCCAACCTCTCCGTCGCGATTGACAACTTTTTATTGAAAATCTTGGAGGTGAAATATATATGCAAATAGAAACTGTTGGCGTGAAGTTTAAAAACTCCAATCATGTCTATCCGTTTTCGCCAAATGGACTGGATTTGCACTTGCAGGACTATGTTATTGTGGAAACTGAAAAAGGGCAAGACCTTGGCGTGGTCATCAAAGAAAGTGAACTTGTGGAAGCGGAAAGTTTGATGGCTCCACTCAAAAATGTCATCAAAAAAGCGGACGAAAAAACGGTCAAAAACGCCGAAAAATTTGATGCCGAAGCAAAAAAACTGTTTCCGACCGTCAAAAAAATTGTCAAGGATTTTGGACTGGACATGAAGATTGTGCAGGTGGAGGCAAGTTTTGACAACAGCCGTTATATCATCAATTTCACCGCCGAAAACAGGGTGGATTTTCGCGAACTTGTCAAAAAATTGGCAGAAACGCTGAAAAAGCGTGTGGAACTTCGCCAAATTGGCAGCAGGGACGAGGTTCGCATGTTGGGCGGCTTTGGTCCATGCGGAAAAGTGTGCTGCTGCGTGCAAAATATGGGCGAATTTGACCATGTTTCAATGAAAATGGCAAAAAATCAGGGCTTGTCGCTCAACCCAAACAGCATTTCGGGTCTGTGCGGGAAATTGATGTGCTGCATCGCATATGAAAACCCGACCTATCAAGAGGCTCTCAAAATTATGCCGCACGTCGGGAAAGAAGTCAGCACAAGAGATGGACAAGGCACGGTTGTCTTCAACAATCTTCTTGAAAGAACGGTGGATGTAAAGTTTGTCCGCGGCGAGGAGAGCGAAATTAAAACTTATCCGCTTGAAGAAATTAAAGTTAAACATCAATAACACAACATCAATAAGCGTTTTATTGTTGCACTTTCATGGAAATTGTTTCCCTGAAATGCTGAAATTTGATTTGTGCGTAAATGCAATGATTTTTACTAAGTAAGATTACTTAAAAAGGACAAAAATGAAAAAAAATATCACAAAAAACGCAAAAAATGGCGTTTTTTTGCTTGAAAATGAAAATTTGGAGGATCTTCAATGCGGAGGTTTGCAAATTATTCAAAACAAAAATCTATACTGCTTCACTTCTGACAGCGTGATTTTGGCAAACTTTCTTCAAGCCAAGAAAAACGATTTTGTGGTTGAGATTGGCACCGGCTGCGGAGTGATTTCCATTCTTTCTCAGGCGAAAAACGACCTTTCAAAAATTGTTGCGTTTGAAATTCAGCCGCAAATGGCACAGCTTGCGGAGCGGAATGTCACTCTCAACAAACTTGGCGAGAAAATTGAAATTATATGCGACGATGTGCAAAATTTTGAGAAATATTTCGGTGCCGGCAAGGCAGATGTTATTTTTTGCAATCCGCCTTATTTTAAGCCTACAAACTTTCCTCAAACTGACGTAAACAAAATCGCCAAGGAAGAGGTTATGCTTTCTTGCGAGCAGTTGGCGGCGGCTGCGGCAAAAATGCTGAAAAGCGGCGGCAGTTTTTATGTTTGTTATCCCGCCGAACGCTGCACGGAACTCGTTTGCACCCTTCAAAAGCATCAACTTTGCACAAAAGAATTGTTTTTCACAGAAAATGGGAAAGGCAAAGTTAAAACAATTTTTTTAAAAGCAGTGAAAAACGGCAAATTTGGCACGAAAGTGCGTCCAAATCTTGTCACCAACGAAGGAAACGGAGATTATCTTGAAATTCTCCACACAAAAAATTTCTTAAATTAAATTTAAGATTTTTTTTATTTATATTTATCTTTTAAATTTTTATCTTTTTTTATTTAACTGTAATTTTTTTACTTATCTGTCAAATTTTGACTTTTTTATTAATTTATTAATTTTGTTATTTGTTTTTAATTTTATTATTTTTCAAATTTTATTTTTACATGATTTTGCAAACAAGGCAGGCGACGATTGTGCCAATCAAACTGCAAAACAGGGCGACCGGAATGGCGTAAAGCAGTTTTTTCACTTTGGTCTGGCTCAGGTAAACTGTGGCGACATAGAAAATTGTTTCGCTGCAACCCATAATCACGCACGCACAGCGGCTGATGTAGCTGTCCGCCCCGTAGGTGGAGAAAATGTTTTCCAAGATGCCGTAACTGCCGCTGCCTGTGAAAGGTCGCAAAAGCACCAATTCCACCAACTCGCTTGGGATGCCCAAAGCGTGAAAAATTGGTGACAAAATTTGTGCCAAAAAGTTTGTTATGCCGCTCACACGCAGCAAGGTCGTGGCAACTAAAATTGTTGCAATATACGGAAAAATTTCCACAACAAGCGGAATTGCCCCTTTCGCACCCTTCACAAAAGTGTCATAGGTGTTCACCTTCTTTTTAAGGCAATATGCAAACAAAAAGATGAATATGATGGGCAAGATGTAAGCGTCCACTTTTCCTCCTTTTTTGTGTTTTTGTCATTTTTTTGCGAGTTTTTTGCCATTTTTTGTGAAAATATTGTGAATTAAATGCACCAGCAAAATTCCAGTTGCTGTCGTTACAAAAGTTGCAAGAAGAGTGGGCAAAATTATGTCCGCCGGATGTGCCGAACCGGCCGCCGCACGCAGCCCGATGACTGTTGTTGGCAACAACTGAATGGAGGTCGCGTTCACGACAATCAGCATAATCATGGCAAAATTTGCCTTGCCGCTGCCGTCGTCCAGTGCCTGCATGGATTTAATTCCAAGAGGGGTGGCGGCGTTCCCAATTCCCAGCATGTTGGCGGAGACATTCATGGCAATCAGCCGCTGAGTTTGCTCATCTTCCACTTTGAAAATTCTTTTAATAAGTGGCCGGAGCAGTTTTGCAAGTTTTTCGCCCAAGCCGCTGGCGTCAACAAGCTCCAAAATGCCCAGCCAGACTGCATACACGGCACAAAGTTCAATGCAAAGTTTTAGGGCGTCTGTCGAGGCGGCAATCATTTCCGATAGCATTGCGGCGGGATTTGCGACCAAAAGCACCAACATGCTTGCCAGCATCATGATGACCCAAAAAGTGTTCATGAAGAATTTTATGTGAAAAATGCCGAAAAAAGCACAAAATATGCTTAAAACGCAAGGATATAAGAAAAGTAATACACGACAAAATGTTTAATGAAAGCTTTGACATTTTTGATGTATTTTGCTAAACTTAACGCATGGAACTTATTGATTGTCATGCACACTTGACAGATGCAGCATTTTTGCCCGAGCAGGCTGCAATAATCGAGGCGGCAAGGGACGCGGGAGTAAAGAAGATTGTCTGTGCGGGTTATGACCTTTCTTCGTCACAAAATGCTCTCGAACTTGCCAAGAACCAACAAGGAATTTTCTCTGCCGCAGGTATTCATCCGGAAAATCTCGCTGACTTTGAAGATGTTTTAGAAAATGTTGCAAAAGGTGTGGAAAAGGAGCAAAAATGTGAGAAAAACGCACCTAAATTTTCTTGCGGCGATGAAATTTTTGACGAAGATTTTTGTCAAAATGCAAGAAATGCACTGGAAAAAGATTTTTGCAAAATTGAAAAAATTGCGGGCGAAGCAAAAGTTGTTGCGATTGGAGAAATTGGGCTGGACTATCACTTTTTGGAATTTTTAGACAAGAAAAAAGTTGAAAAAATTGGCGAAAAGATGACAGAAAATGAAAAAGAAAACATAAAAAACCTGCAAAAATGGGCCTTTTTGGCACAAATTGAACTTGCAAACAAATTGCACAAGCCGATTGTTGTTCACAGCCGTGATGCCATGGGCGACACTTTGCAGATTCTCAAAAATCACCCACTTCCAAAAAACAGCCTGCTGCACTGTTACAGCGGCAGTTTGGAGAGTGCAAAAGAGTTGATGACGATGGGCTTTTCTTTCTCTTTTGGGGGAGTGGTGACGTTTAAAAACGCGAAAACCGTTCAAGAGGTGGTGAAAAATTTGCCGATTGAGCGAATTTTGCTGGAAACTGATTGCCCTTACATGAGCCCCGAGCCATTCCGCGGTCAGCGAAATGAGCCGAAAAATGTGGTGTATGTTGCCGACCAAATTGCACGTCTGAAAGGTCTTCCCATTGAAGACGTCTGCCGCATAACAACCCAAAACGCGGAAAAACTTTTTGGCATTTAAGTTGTTTCAAAAAACTTCAAAGCACCTTAAAATTAGGAAAAATATAGAACTAAATCACTAAATCGTGTAAATTTATCAAAAATTAACAAAGAAAGGCAAAAACCAAGGAAAATATGGAGAATTTTGTTTTTAAAAAGAAATATGGTCAGAATTTCATCTCTGACAAAAACCTGCTTGCCGCCATCGCGACAGACGCAAAAATCGAGAAAACAGACAATGTTTTGGAAATTGGTGCTGGGGCGGGAAGTTTGACGCAGGAACTTTCCTCGCGGGCGAAAAAAGTTGTTGCATTTGAAATTGACAAAGATTTGCAGGGACAACTTTTGGGACTTAATTTGAAAAATGTTGAGTTTGTTTTTGACGATTTTATGAAAGTTTCCGCCACGCAAGTCGAGGAAAAATTTGGCGGGGAAAAATTTAAAGTTGTGGCAAATTTGCCATATTACATCACCACGCCAATCATTTTCAAACTTTTGGAGGAGTGCAAAAATTTGCAGAGCCTGACCATTATGGTGCAAAAAGAGGTCGCCGAGCGTGTTTGCTCAAAGGCGGGCGGCAAGGACTATGGCATACTGTCGGTGATGGTGGCGTTCTACGGAGAGGCAAAAATCACACGCATAATTGGCAGGCAGATGTTTTTCCCGCAGCCAAATGTTGACAGTGCACTTCTTCACATTGAAATTGAAAATGCATATCCGGATGTGAATAAGATGGCATTTTTGCAGTTTGTGAAGGCGTGTTTTTCGATGCGAAGAAAGACCCTTCTCAACAACCTCTGCTCAGCATATCCCAAAGAAAAACTTAAAAATTTGCTTGGAGAAGACATTTTAAGCCGCCGTGCCGAAACGTTTACTCTTTCCGAATTTTTGTGGATGTTTGAAAAATTAAAGGGATAAAAAGAGCATAAAGGTGATGAATAATTCAAAAAAACCGCAAAAAAGGCGGTTTTTTGTCAATTTTTTATTAATAATTTATTTTTTTCTATGACAAATTTCATTTAATATTTTAATGAGAATTTCATTTAAAAAAATTAAATTTTGTTTTTTTAATTTTGTTTTTATGAAGAGTTACATTTTTGTTAAAAATAAAATTTTATTTCTTCAAAAAGGTGACGCAAAATGGTTTCTCTTGCAGGTCATTTAGCGTGATGCCGTTTGCCACGCATTTGCCGTCCTGATTGAAAAGACAATGGGCGTTGCAGCCGATGTCGATGGTGGCACTGTCACGCTGAGGGGCATATTCGGGCGGCGTGTCCGTGAAAATCCACTTCGTCTTGTCCACCGCAGGTTTGTCACCCCGCTCGTAGGTGTTGCATTCGCCACTTTTCTTCACCAAAATTGCCTTCGCCTTGCAGGTGTATTTATCGTTGAATTTGCAACTTGTTTTTCTGCATCTTATATCCATTTTTTTGCTCCATTTTATTTCTTTTATTGTCCAAATGTTGACAAAATAAACTGTTTTGTTGTAGAATTTTCTTAAAAGGAGCAGATATGAAAGTTGTTTTGCTTAAAGATGTGAAAGGAACCGGCAAAAAAGGCGAAATCAAAGAGGTTGCCGACGGATTTGCCAAAAATTTTTTGCTTAAAAATGGTGCGGCAAGGGTGGCGGATGCCTCCGCAGTGAATGAAAACAAATTTCAAAAGGACGCCCAGGCATATCATAAACAGCAAGAATTTTTGGCCGCCAAGGCTCTTGCCAAAGAAATTGAAGGCAAAAGCGTGACAATGAAAATTAAGTGCGGCGAAAATGGCAAGACTTTTGGCTCGGTGACGTCCAAAGAGGTTGCGGATGCCCTTGAAAAAGTTGGCGTAAAATTGGACAAGAAAAAGATTGAACTGAAAGAGCCAATCAAGGCGGTGGGGACATATTCCGTCACTGCCAAAATTTATCCGCAGGTGCAGGCGAATTTCTCGGTCAGCGTTGAGGCATTGTGAAAAATTTTGCCCTGCAAATGCAGCACGCCATATTTAAGCGGCATAAGAATGTTACATAAGCGTGCTTTTTGCAAAAATTTGCTGAAAATATGTTGAATTTCAGCAATTTTGCTGACTTTATGTGCCTGCGAGAATAACCCTTGTAGAAAAATGATTTTTGCAGCAGTATTTTTGCACAAATGTGTTTTTTTCAAGCAAATGTTCCGCGAAAATTTAGTGTGATTGATGCGGAGCATTAATGTGAGGCGAAAAAGAGGGACTTTATGGCGTTTTTGGAACTTGAAAATGTTGTGAAAGAATATAAGACTCAGGCGGGCGGATTTATTGCACTGTCTGATGTTTCCTTTGGGCTGGATAACGGGGAATTTGTGGTGGTGCTGGGGCCAAGCGGCTCTGGTAAGACCACTCTTTTGAATTTGCTGGGCGGCATGGACAACGCCACAAGCGGCTCAATCACTCTTGACGGCGTGGAAGTCTCCAAATTGGGGCAGAAGGAGCTGACGCAATATCGTCGCAGCGAGATTGGCTTTGTTTTTCAGTTTTATAACCTCATGCCAAACCTCACCGCACTTGAAAATGTGGAGCTTGCCACAGAAATTTGCAAAGATGCATTGTCGCCAAAAGAGGTGCTTAAAAGTGTTGGGCTGGAAAGCAAATTTAAAAATTTTCCTGCACAACTTTCGGGTGGGGAGCAGCAGCGTGTCAGCATTGCCCGAGCCATTGCGAAAAATCCAAAAGTGCTTTTGTGCGACGAGCCGACCGGGGCATTGGATTATATGACCGGCAAGAACATCTTGAAGCTTTTGTATGATATCTCCAAGCAGCAGCACAAGCTTGTTGTGGTCGTCACGCACAATCAGGCACTGAAAGACATGGCGGACAGGGTGCTTTACATAAAAAACGGCAAAATTGAAAAAGACGTGAGGAACGAAAAGCCAAAATCAATTTTGGAGATAGAGTGGTGAAAGGCGGCTTTTGGAAGGTGGCGTGGAGGACTTTTTCCAACCACATTGTGCGATTTTTGACACTCGTGGCAATTATGATTGTCAGTGTTGGTTTCATGTCTGGCGTCGGAGAGGTCGAGGGCAAAATTGACGCGAATTTTCAGACATATTATGTCTCTCAAAATGTCAGCGATTTGATTGTCAAAAGCAAAACTGGCCCGCTTTCGCAAAGCCAAAAAACTTTTTTGACGGAAAAATTTGGGCAGGAAAATGTGATGTTTGGCACCTATCTTGACATCCAAATTCCGACTGGTGAAAATGGAGAAGCGGAAATTTATCGCGTCTATTTGCTGGATTTGGAAAATATAAATGTCAACAAATTTGTGCTTGTGAACGGAAAATTGCCGCAAGAAAAAGAAATTTTGGTGCAAGAAGGCAGCAAGGCCCTCAAAAGTTTTGACATCGGCACGCAGGTCAGTTTGGATAATCCCACGCTCAACCTGCTGCTGTTTGGAGAAGAAAATCACAACTTTTCTGTCAGCGGGGTGGTGGAAAGTCCGCTGCATTTGATTAAAGATGATGAGCCAAGCATAAATTTTGACGGCGAGATTTTGGATTATGTCGTTTTCCTCAATCGCCCAAATGCTTTTCAAACGGACGCATTTGTAGCCTATCCCGACAGGACACTTTTTGACGCATTTTCAACGAAATATAAGCAAAGCATTGAAGAAGATAAGGCGGAGATAGAACAATCCCTTGGGCAGGTGGCAGTGCTGTCGCTCTATGAGAATTATGGCATCTTTTCTCTTCACGCCTACGCCGATAAGGTTGGGCAAATTGGCATAATTTTTGTGGTGTTTTTTGTTTTGATAACTTCGCTTGTGGTCTTTTCCACAATGACGAGGCTGATGGATGAAGAGCGTGCCCAACTTGCCTGTCTGAAAACATTGGGATTTGCCAATTTTCGTATTTTGGGCAAATATTTGCTTTTCATCTTTGTGTCCTGCATTGTGGGCGGAGGAATTGGCTTGCCCGTCGGCATTTGGCTGACCTATCTGATTTATTCTTCCTTCAATGTGCAATATTTCATGCCGGACTTTGTTTCTGGCATAAGTCTGTGGTATTTTGGTCTGACGCTGGGCATAATTCTGGTTACTGCACTTTTGGTCACATTTTTCACTGGGCTGAAAACAATTCGAAACAAGCCCGCTGTGCTGCTCACTCCAAAAGCCCCGAAGCCGGGCAAAAAAGTGCTGCTGGAACGTCTGCCTTTTGTTTGGAACAGACTGAGTTTTAAGTATAAATCCACATTTCGAAATGTGTTCTATTTCAAAAGTCGCTTCTTGATGACGGCTGTCTCCATAATGGGTTCGACCGTGCTTGTCCTTTCAGGACTGGGGCTTTTGGACTGCACAATCAAAGAGGCAGCCGGCTCGGCACTGATTATGTTGGCGGTGGCACTCATCGCTTTTGCTGGGGCATTGAGTGCACTTGTGATATACAACCTTGCCAACATCAACATCAGCGAAAGGCGAAGAGAAATTGCCACCCTTATGGTGCTGGGATATAAAGATTTTGAAGTGGCGGGATATATCTATCGTGAAATTTACATCATGAGTGCCATTGGGGCGGTGCTTGGGCTGCCGCTTGCCGTGTGGTTTATGGATTTCATTTTTGGCTTTATCGACTTTGGCTCTTTGGGGCAGGTCAACTGGTTCACATGGCTGATTGGGCCGGTGGCAATCATGATTTTCACATTCCTATCCACTCTGCTTCTTTATCGCAAAATCACAAAAACAAACATGAACGAAAGCCTCAAAACTTTGGATTAGACAATTTGGGTGGAAAATTGAAAAAACTGGCACAAATTAAATGAGGCTCGCAGCCCGAAATCTTAAATTTTGGGTGGCAGAAATTGGGCAGAATATTAATAAAAATTGAATATAAATGAAATTGGGCAGAAAGAAAATTTACTGTCCAATTATTTTTTATCAAGGTGGCGGAAGCGGCAATTTATCAGAGTGGAAATGGAACAAGAAACTTGATTGACCAAATTTCTTAGTTCTTCAAGTTCTTTCATGTCCAAGCCTTTTGCAAGTTCCATGGCAATGGATGTGGCAAAAAGCACCATTTCTTCGTCCGTGCATTTCATGTTGATTTATATTATTTTATTCTATTTTTTGTGTCAAAAAGTTTTTTCAAAACTCTTGCAAATGGTCAAAATGTATTGTATAATATTTGCATGGGAAAGAGGAAAAAGAGGACAGAAAAACAAAAGTTTGCGGAAAATGTTCCGCAGCAAAATCCGCCCGCAGAAAATGCGAAAGCGGAAGTGAAAAAAGAAATCACTCCAGCCCAGATAGAGCGTGAATACGCCGATGTGCTAAATTTCCAGCGAAAGCAGCGAGACAATCTTTTGGGCAACTTCACAGACGGAGAATATAAAATTGCGGACGAAATTAAACAAGAACTTTTACGGATTCCAAAATTGTTTGGACAGTTTGACGGCAGCTCGGCACGCGTGTCCACTATGCTTGGCAGATTTGTGCTGAATTTCAGGATTGATTTTGCCATTGATGCAGACATTTGCAACGCGAAAATATTTTTTATTGAAATTGAACATGATTTGGAAGAGGACATCAAGCACGAAACGCTTTTGGATGAATTTGAGCAGCCTCACACTTTTGCTTTCCAAAAGATTGTTTTTGAAAAATATCATGTCTATTATGACGACTCCGCACTGGAAAAAGACGGCTGGCTGAAAACATATCTAGAAGCCCAAGAAGAAGAAAGATTGTTCTTGAACGAACTTGATTTGATTTTGTCGCAACTTTTTGTTGTCAGGATGCTGGCATATCTGGATAAACTTGGCGAATTGGGCAACAAAATTCGCGTGGATTTCAAACTTGCCATGGAAAGATTGACTGCAAAAAATCCTCGCCTTGCACAAGATTTTGCCTTGCAGAAACGGCTGCTGGACAAACTTATTGTCAAGCACGGAGCTTTCCGTATTATTGCAAAAAGCGAAGAGGGAGCAAAAATCTTGACGGGGTTCTGCACTCCAATCAAAAATGTGCGGGATAAGACAATCCCTTCAACAATTGTTGAGCAGAAAAAAGCTGATGCTCCGGCAAAGGAAGAGAAAAAAGCGGCAAAAAGTGCTTCTGGAAAGAAGAAAAGTTCCGCAGCAAAAGGAGGAGGCTCCAAGGGCGGCGGGTCGTTCAATTTGAAAAACATCCCAAAGCTAGGCTTGGGCTCCGGCGGAGGAACAGTTGTGTTTGTTCCGCAGCCAAACCCTGCCGCAAGCAATGCTCCAAAACCTGCGGCACAAAAAGAAGAGGCAAAAGCGGAGAAGTCAAGTGGTCGTCTTTGGGCGGGCTTGAAGTCTGACGTCAGGAGGGATGGACTTGGCACGGCTGCGGAGTTTGAGCAGGTAAGCAAGGCCTCGGATGTCCGCATCGCAGGGCTAAAAGGGGCTGGTGCTCGAGGATATGTCAACGCCGAGTTTCCTGCATCCGAAACTATTGTGGACAAGCGTGAGAGATTGTAGATATTTTGCAAGATTTCAACTTTCGCATGATATGGCTGAAAGAATGTGAACAATTTGAGAAAATAAGTGCATAATTAAACATTCTGAAAAGAAACAAAAAATCTTAAAATCGAGAAAAACAAAAAATCTTAAAATCAATATAATCAAAAAAAATAAAAACACGAACAATTTGCTCGTGTTTTTTTGTTTTGAAATTTTAATTCTTCCATTTGGATTGAGTATTGTATTTGCTTGGAAGTGTGGCAAGAGTTTTTTCGTCCTCTTTTACAGAATAATTAAGTGCATCATAAAATTCTTTTGCCATGTTGTCCACTTTTGTTTGAAATTCGTTGTCAGACATTGTTTTTGCCTTGCGTGCATCAACCATTCCAAGATACTCTTCAAAAAAGCCTTCCATATTTGGCAAAATCAGAGGTTTTCCAAATGCCTTGATGCGGTCAACTTCGCGGTCGTTATAGAGCGTTGCCATACGCTCGCGAATCTTGTCCAACTCATCAGAAAATCCTTGTCTGCAGGCAGCATCGCGGATGACCGACCAAGGGGATTGGCAATACATGTTGTTCTTGTTGTAATATTTTCCGTTTGTTGCAAGGAATCGTCCGCCCGAAAATTCTTTGTCCTCCACAATAATTGTTTCTTTGTCTGGCATGTAGCGGTTTGAACCAATGAAGAAACAAAGAGCCAAAAGAATTTTGTTGTATTCCGATTCTGGATATGGCTCTGAGACACTCTTGTTTTGAATTGTGACAATCCTCAGTCCATGTTTAATTCCAAAAGCCATAATAATTCTCCTTATCTTAAATTTTGTTTCAGCACAAGTATAACACAATTTATTTGTTTTGTAAATAGTCTTTTAAAAAATTTTTTGAATATTTTTCTTCTTTTTTTGCAAAAATCTTCCAAAGAGAACAATCAAACAGGGCGGTGCGGATTTTTTTTCGCAGCGGTTGGAAGGTGAAAATGGCAAAAGGTGGCTCGAAACTTGGCATAAGTGCCTTGATTTTGCTGATAAGCGGAGTGGTCTGCAAGGCCCTCGGTGCTCTTTTTCGTCTGCCGCTGACAAACATGCTGGGCATTGAGGGGATTGGAGTGTTTCAGCTGGTCATGTCGCTTTATTCCTTCGCGTTGGTGCTTACTTGTGGCGGGGTGACAAACGCACTCACAAAACTTATCTCCTCCGCCAGAGCAAAAAAAGAGGACGCTCAAATTGGGGCGTTTCTCTCGCGTGCAATGGTGATTGGCGTGGCGGTCGGCTTGGGAATTGGCGGGATTTTCTTCGCGTTGTCGCGGCTGATTGCGTCTTTCCAAAGCATTTCTGCCTCCACATCCTATATGCTCTTCATCCTCTTGTTGCCACTAGGGGCAGTGCTGGCGGCGTTGAGGGGATTTTTTCAAGGCTACGAAAACATGCTGCCCACCGCGATAAGCCAGGTGCTTGAACAAGTGACAAAGTTTGCTCTTGGGCTGGGCTTCGCCTACCTTTTTGGGCAGGGAGGCTTGGAGCAGGGCGTTTTTGGGGCGTTCTTGGGGATTGTGCTGGGCGAGGCAGTGGCGGCGTTCTATCTTTTTGCCACCTATTTTGCCCGCAGCGTGAGGCGTCAACGCTTGCTGGACGGCGTTTTGGATGGCGTCGACGGGATAAATGGCAGAGTTGAGAATAACACTGTGTCAAGCGGCGGCGTTGCGTCGAGTGCAGGAGTGAAAGCAAACGGCGGAGTTTTGAATAATGCTCTTGCGGGTGCAAATGCGAATGGCGGCGTTGTGGACAGTGCTGTGAATGGCAGTGCATCGACCGTTTTGAGTGCGGAAAATGTGGAGGCGGCGGAGGAATTTGCCCCGAAACTGTCAAAGCCGTCCAGACGAAAATTTTTCAGGACATCCTTTTTGCCACGGGAAGAATTAATTAAGGCACGCCGTGCGTTTGACCGGGCAAATCTTCCGCTTATGCTCTCGGCGTCCATTTTGCCGCTTGTCAATGCTTTTGACGGGCTTGTCATCATCTCGCGGCTTTCGCTGGCGGGGCTTTCAAGTGCGGACGCAACTCAACTTTTTGGGCTGCAAAGCGGAGTGGTTGGGGCAATTTTAAATTTTCCGCTCATCATTTCCATGGCGGTGACCACAACGCTGTTGCCAAACATTTCCTTTCTCGTCTCTCGCGGTGCGGGCGGCAAGCACATTGTGGAGCGGGGGCTGAAAGTGCTGCTGTTCCTCATTCTGCCCACAACTTTTGGCGTGGTGGCAATTTCCCGCCCGCTGCTGAGCGTTTTTTATCCCTCCATCTCGCCCATGCTGGACGAAGCTTATCTTTTGATGTTCTATGGCGGATTTTCGGTTGTGCTGACAGCCTTGATGCAATATTTTGTCATGCTTTTGCAGGCAAACGGACAGTTCCGCTTCATCCTCATCATCACTGCTGCGGGAGGCGTGGTGAAGGCAGTGCTTTCGTTTTTCCTTGCCAGCGTGCCAAGCATAAACATCTTTGCTCTGGCGATTGGCAACATTGCACTTGCGGGGCTTATTTGCACGCTTGCCATTTGGCGGCTTAAAAAAAATATGGCGTTTCGCGTGGGTGCTTGGGACATGTTTCTGCTGATTTTTGCCACGCTCATCATGTTTGTGGCGGTCACCTGCTTTTTGAACTTCAACTATTTCCATCCCGTCCTGAACATCTTTCTTGCGGTCGCACTTGGGGTGTTGACATATGCAGTGCCGTCCATTCCGGTGCTTATCAAAATTCTTCCGTCGCTGAAAAATCACGTTCCTTTCCGCAAACACTGAATATGTTATTTCAAGAAATCAATATTAAATCATAAAAACATATATTCACACTATTTCAAGCACGAAAATATATTTTCACGCCCTTTCAAGGATGAAGAAAATATATGCTCACACCTATTTCAAGCAAGAAAACATATTTTCACACTTATTTCCGTCAGAGACTTTTTTCACGTGCAGAACACTCTCACACAAAAAAACAAGGCCCCAAAATTTTTGAAATATTCCGTTTAAATTTCTTTGAATTGTCAACCATGCTTTTAAGGAGGCTGTTATGAACAAACAAGAATTTGTGGCACTGCTTGCCAAACGCACTGAAATGTCGAAATCCAAATGCGACTTGTTCCTTTCCACATTCAAGGATGCGGTGTTTGAAGTGTGCAACAAGGGCGGCGAGGTTGTGCTACGCGACTTTGGCAAGTTCAGCATGAAAGAACGCAAGGCTCGCAAATATCTCAATCCGCAGACGAAAAGATATTACATGGCATCGCCAAGACGCATCATCGCATTCAAGGGCTTTGGCAAGTTTGCCAAAAACTGAAATAGGCAAGGCCGCATGTCAAAACTGTTTCAAGATGCATCTAAAAAATAAAACTTAAAAAAACACATCGAAAAATAAAAACAGCAGTCCGCTGTTTTTTTTGCATATTCTCAGTCCTCCAATCCAAGCAAAAAGTCGGTGGAAACATTGAAGAAGCGAGCAAGCCTGACAAGCGTTTCCAAATCTGGAGAGCGTTCGCCCGTCTCATATTTTGCGATGGTGGATTTATCCACCCCAAACTCCTCAGCAAGTTGCACCTGAGAAAGACTTTTCTCTGCTCGGAGCATTTTCAATTTTTCTGCAAATTGTCTCATATTAAAATTTTATGGCGAAATGCCAGCAAAAAGTTGACAAACTGGCAAAATGCCAGTATAATTTTGTCAAAGTTCGTATAGGAGGCTTTTTGAAATGAGATTTCGCGGAGAATTATTGAAAGAATTTGTCATAGTGACAGGGCATCGCACAAGTGTGGCGTGGTGCATTGCATAGGGTTGCACGCCGCGTCAGTTGCAGAAGATGTATGAGGGAGATGTTTTTCTTGGCAAACGCTTCTGCCGACAGATTGCGGCAAGCATGCACATTAAGCCGGAGGATTTGTTTGAGGAGTGAAAGTGCTTGTGTTTTTGCCAAAAGTGTGATATGATGTCAGCATGAAAATTGGCGAAAAAGAGTTTTCGTTCCCGCTGTTTCTTGCCCCGATGGCAGGCGTGACAGATGTGGGGTTTCGTGCAGTGGCAAGCGAGTTTGGTGCGGATGTTACCTTCACCGAAATGCTTTCGGCACGTGCCATGCAGCACAATCCGCAAAAGACGGAATATATGACGCTCACCACGCCCAGTGAGCAGACAAAAATTGCACAAATTTTTGGCCACGAGGCGGATTGTATGGCACAGGCGGTGCAAAGTCCGCTGCTTGCAAAGTTTGATGCATTTGACATAAACATGGGCTGCCCCGCTCCAAAAATTGTCAAAAATGGCGAAGGCGGAGCCCTTATGGACAATCTTCCGCTTGCCAGCCAAATCATCTCGGCGTGCAAAAATGCCACCAACAAAATGGTGTCGGTCAAGTTTCGCAAAGGCTGTCGAACGGAAAACTTTTTGGACTTTGCCCGAATGTGTGAAGATAGCGGTGCCGACTTTGTCACCTTCCATGCACGCACGGTGGGGCAAGGATACAGCGGAAAGGCGGACTATGACGCCATCGCCGCCGTCAAAGCCAAGCTGCACATCCCTGTGGTGGGCAACGGCGATGTTGTGGACGAAGTCAGCCTTCACAACATGCAAAGCACCGGCGTGGACGGCGTGATGATTGGCAGGGCGAGCCTTGGCAGACCATGGATTTTTGCTCAACTTAAAGGGCGGGAAGCACGCGTGGACAAGTTCGCCGCTCTTGAAAGGCACATTCAAATTCTGCGAGAGCATTTTGACGAAAAATGGCTGCAATCCTACATCCGCAAGCACCTGCTCTGGTATGCCACAGGGCTGGAAATGGCATCCGCACTTCGACTGCAACTTGCCACTTGCGACAATGTTGATAAATGTCTGCAAATCCTCAAAGCGGCTTGGGAGAAAGAGTGACTTTTGGCAAGCCTTGCGGCTTTGCGGACAATTTTTTTATTCTTGAAATTTGTTTTGAGTTTCTGAGTGCAATGTTGTAAAATAAAGAAAAGTGGGAGATTGTATGAAAAGGACAATTCGCGATTTAAAAGACTTGCAAGGCAAACGAGTGCTGCTTAGATGCGATTTCAACGTGCCGCTGGACCACTGGGGAGACATCCAAAACACCACCCGAATTGACGCCTCACTGCCGACAATTTCTTATCTCGTCTCGCAAGATGCCAAAGTTGTGATATGTTCGCACCTTGGTCGGCCGAAAGGATATGACAAATTTTTGTCCCTCTTTCCGGTTGCGGTGAACTTGATGAAGCACTTTCCAAATCGAGTGAAATTTTCGGGAAAGGTTGTGGGCCCGGAAGTGGAGGACGCCGTAAATAAGCTGAAAAATGGCGAAATTCTGCTTTTGGAAAACCTCCGTTTTGACCCAGGTGAGGCGGATAACGACCCAGAGTTTGTGAAAAAACTTTGCGACCTGTGCGATGTGTATGTGGACGACGCATTTGGCGTGGCTCACAGAAAACAAGCGTCCAATTTCGGTGTTGCTCTCAAAAAACCAAACGCCATAGGCTTTTTGATTGAAAAAGAACTGGAAATTTTTGATAAGGCTTTGCAAAAGCCTGCACATCCGTTTGTCGCCATCTTTGGCGGGGCAAAAGTGGAAGATAAACTTGGCCTCATAGACAATGTGCTGGATGTCGCCGACACCATTCTGATTGGCGGCGGAATGGCATACACATTCTTGCAGGCAAATGGATTTTCCATTGGCAAAAGCATTGTGGCACTTGACCTTGTTGCCGAGGCGTCCAGAATTATGCAAAATGCCAAAGAAAAAGGCGTCAAGATTGTGCTTCCTGTTGACCATGTTGTTATGGAGAACGGAAAGGTTAAAAGGGTCAACCGTCCAGAGATTGATGACGATGCTGTGGGGCTTGATATTGGCAAAAAAACAATCAAACTTTTCACAAAAGAGATTATGCACGCCAAACAAATTGTCTGGAATGGCCCTGTTGGAAAGTATGAGGACCCGTTCTTCAAAAATGGCACAACCAAAATTGCCAAGGCCGTGGCAAAAAGTCGGGCATATTCCATTGTGGGCGGAGGCGACAGCATAAACGCGGTTGAAGAGGCGGGCGTAAGCAAAAAAATCAGTCATCTTTCCACCGGCGGCGGGGCCAGCATGAAACTTATGGAGGGCAAGACTCTGCCAGCAGTGGACGTGATTGACACAATTTGACCATTTGTGAAGACCGCTTGTGATTTTGCCGGTCAAATTTGCCAAAAAAGAATTTGCCGCAAGAAAAAAGCCTTATAAGAAAAGTTTGCAAAAAAATAAAGTTGGCAAAGTAAAAAAAACAAATAAAAAAAGTCAATGAAAACATAAAAAATTTGCTAAATTAAATTTGCAAAATAAAAATTTTCCGCAAAAAGTGGAAATAAAGAATATAAAAAGATTGCAGCGTGGCGTTTTACGACGGCGTGGCATAACAAAAACGTAAATGGAGGAAGTGACATGAAAAAAATTATTATTGGAAATTTCAAGATGAACACTGTTCCAAGTGAGTTCAAGACTTACGCCATGACTCTTGCCACAAAGGTGCGTGGCACAAAAAACGAGGTTGTTGTTTGCCCGCCATTCACACACCTGTCTTTTGCGAAAGAGTTCTTGGGTGGCAGCAGCGTGGCATATGGTGCTCAAAACATCTCGGCGGAAGAAAATGGTGCTTTCACCGGGGAAATCAGTGCAAAAATGATTAAAGACCTTGGGGCGACATATGTCATCATCGGGCACAGCGACCGCCGCGGAATGTATAAAGAAAGCGACAAAACAATCAACAAAAAAATCAAGACCGCACTTGCAAATGGCTTAAAAGTGGTGCTGTGCGTGGGCGAAAGTTTGCAAATTCGCGAAAGCAAGCAGGCACAAAATTTTGTCCGCAAACAAATTGACGATGACCTTAAAGGCATCTACGAAAACGAACTTGAAAGCGTCGTGATTGCCTACGAGCCTATTTGGGCGATCGGCACTGGCAAAAATGCCACAGACAAAGACATATCCAAAATGTCAGAGGTGATTCGCAAAGAAATTGAAACTCAATTTTCCGCCAAAGCGGCACAGAACATCACCATTGTGTATGGCGGCAGCGTGGGCATCAAAAACTATAAAAAAATTCTTTCCAATCCAAGCATTGACGGCGTGCTGATTGGCAGTGCTTGTCTGGACGTTGACGACTTTTCTTTGATGGCACGCGAAACTTATTGAAATAAAAATTTTTAAATTTGCTATTAAAAGTTCTTAAAACATTTCAAAAATTCAAATTTTGACAGATTGAAAATCGCTAGAAATATGGCTTAAACAAAAAATAGGAAAAAATGAATGAATCACATTGCACTTTATCGAAAATATCGACCAAAAACATTTGACGAGGTGATTGGACAAGACCACATCACCAAAACGCTGCAAAATCAGATTATGAATGACCAAATTGGCCACGCATATCTTTTCACTGGCACGCGAGGGACGGGCAAGACAAGTGTGGCAAAAATTTTGGCACGTGCGGTCAACTGCCTTTCGCCGGTGAACGGCTCGGCATGCGGCGAGTGCGAAAACTGCAAGCGGCTGGAACAAGAAAACGACATCAATATCATTGAAATTGACGCTGCCTCCAACAACAAAGTTGACGACATCCGCCAAATTCGCGAAAAGGTCAAATTTATGCCCGTCGGGGCGAAATATAAAGTGTATATCATCGACGAAGTGCATATGCTTTCGGACAGTGCGTTCAATGCTCTGCTCAAAACACTGGAAGAGCCGCCACCGTTCATCATCTTCATCCTTGCCACCACCGAGGTGCACAAATTGCCGCAAACAATCCTTTCCAGATGTGTGCGATTTGACTTTCGGCTTGTCAGCGTGGAGGAGCTTTCCAGACATCTTGCCAAAATTTTTGATAAAGAAAAAATCAGATATGATGCCGATAGTTTAAAAATCATCGCAAGTGCCGGCGAGGGCAGTGTGCGTGACACGCTTTCCATCGCAGACAGCATTGCGTCCTACTGCCAAGGGGACATAACAAAAGAAAAAACTTTGCAAGTTTTAGGCTCAACGGACAACGAACTTTCCTTGCAATTCTTTGATAAAATGAACGAAAAAGATGTCGGCGGCGTGCTGTCCTATATTGACGAAATTGAAAAACAAGGCAAAAATATGGCTGTTTTTGCAAAAGATTTGTCAAAACATGCCCGAAACTTGCTTGTTTGCAAAAGTTGCAAAAATGCCGCAGAAATTTTGAATTTGCCGGACGACCTGCTGGAAAAATATCGCACGCAGGCGGAAAAATTTGCTGAGAAAGATTTAATCAGATATATGCAAGTTTTTTCGGGTGCGGAGAGCGAACTGAGATACACGCTTTCTGTGAGACTGCTGCTGGAAACAACCTGCCTGAACGCCATGCTTGGCTTTGACGCAAAAAAAAACTGAAAATTCAGATTGACACGACCAAACTTTCTGCCAACAACGTGTGGGGAAAGGTGGTGCTGTTTTTGAAAGAACATCACAAGGTGGCACTTCATGTGGCGTGCGGGGACATAACCAATGCCGTGATTGAAGGAAAAGACCTTGTCATTCGCACCAGCGACGCATTTTTGGTGGATGTGCTGGAAAACGGTCGCCGGGACATCGAGGCGGCACTTCGTTGGCAGGGGCTGGACCTCAATTTTAAGATTGTCAAGTTTGAAAGCACAGAGCAGAAGATTGACAAGGACATCAAAAAGCTGAGAGCTTTTTTTGACACAGTTGAGGTGGAAGAATGACAGACGAAGAATATATGCAAATTGGATGAAAGATTGGAAGAATTATCAAAGAGATACAATGTTCCAATCAAGGAACTTGACAGTTATCTAATTGTGCAAGAACTTAAAGCAAAAGGCTTTAATTAAAATTGCCTTTGTCACAAAAAATGTGAAAAAAGCGGGTTTTGTCAAAAATTGAGCTTTAATTAAAAATTAACAAACAAAAAATTGCTCACAAATTGCTGAAATTGCAAAAAAAGAATAAGCAAGACAACAGCAAAAAATCAAAAAAAATATGTGCGAAGGCACAAAAGGAGAGAAAAAATGGGATATAATTTTGGTGGATTTGGCGGCGGGAATATGCAGGCATTGATGCGTCAAGCACAAAAAATGCAAGAAGACATGAAACGCATCCGCGAAGAAATTGACGCGACGGAATATCGTTCCAGCGTGGGCGGCGGCATGGTTGAAGTGACCATGCTTGGCAACAAAACTGTCAAAGGCGTGAAGATTAAAAAAGAGGTCGTTGACCCGGACGATGTTGAGATGCTGGAAGATTTGATTGTCAGTGCCGTCAACGACTGCATTTCAAAAATCAGTGCCGACGAGCAGTCAAAATTGCCGAATCTTGGGATGTGAAATTGGAATTTTGAAGATATGGGAAATTTTGAAGAGCCAATTGAAAGACTGATTGAATATTTTCGCTCACTGCCGGGTGTCGGGCTGAAAACTGCCCAACGCTATGCTTTTTTCATCATCGAAAACAGCAAGGAAAAGGCGGAAAACTTTGCAAACGCAATCGTGGACGCCAAAAACAAGGTGAAGCTCTGCCGCGAGTGCGGAAATTATTGTGCACAAGATGTGTGCAACATCTGCCAGAGGCGAAACCAAAAGATTGTCTGTGTGGTGCAAGAGCCGAAGGACATCATCTCCATGGAAAAGGTCAAAACATATGAGGGCGTGTATCACGTGCTGTTTGGCTGCATCAATCCGCTGGAAAACAAAGGGCCAAACGACATCCGCATCAAAGAACTTCTCTCTCGCGTGCAAAAAAATGGCGTGCAAGAGGTGATTATGGCCACCAATCCGGACGTTGAGGGAGAGGCGACCGCAATGTATATCGCAAAACTGCTCCGACCAATGGGCGTGAAAGTGACCCGCCTTGCACAAGGCATTTCCATCGGCAGCGACATCGAGTTTGCCGATGAGGTCACCCTCGAAAAAGCCCTCAAAAGCCGCCAAGAAATTTAGCCCCACCGTGTGGGGATTTTTTAATAAAATGAGAATATCAAACAAATTCCATTAAAAAAGCATCTCTAAAAAGATGCTTTTTATTTTACGTCTCTTATTTTTCCATTTCTGGTGCAACATGAATTTCGTCTTCGTCTTCATCTTCGTCTTCGTATTGTGATGAAAGAAGATCTTCTTTTTCGCCATATCGGTTGATGACTTCTGCTTTTGAATAATCAAGATTTTCAATTTTAAAGAAACCTTGATTTCGTTCACTCCAGTTTCTCTGAAAAACTGGATCGTCCACCATGGATTCGCCGCCAATCAGAAATCCTGCTGAAATCACATCGTGAAGACGCCCATTTACTTCTTCATTGCTGATGTTGGGATAAATATTAGATAATTCAGCGAATCCCTCAGCATGGTATTTCTCACCCAAAAAACGACTTTCGACATCGACATTAAATTTTTCTTTATCGACATTAAATTTTTCTTTAGCCATATTTTTTTACCTCCTGCAAATAATATACATCATAAAGTGATGTATGTCAAGCATTTTACATCAGTTTGTGATAAATTTTTTAAAATGGATTTGGCAAAAAGGGTTGGGGACCGCATAAAGCAGGCACGAAAAGATAAGGGATTGACACAAAAAGAGGTTGCCAAGCATTTTCGCATGACCCAACAGCAATACAGCCGATTTGAAAATGGTGTTTTTGAACTCAATTACGAGCAGATTATGGAAATTTGCAAACTTTTGGACATGACGCCCAATGAGATTTTTGACTTTGACTAAATTATTGACTTTGATTAAAAAACAAAAAGCATGAAAAAGTTGCTTTTTATTTTTTGTTATGATAAGATTAAATCAAATTTAAAATTATAGTTTAAATTTTATATTGCTTGCTATGATTGAAAAATGTTGCCCGTTTTAAAAAATTTGTCTATTATAGGTTTGACAAAAAGGTGCCAACTTTTTAGGTCAAAATATTTCAAATTTATAAGTTGAAAAAACACAGAAGGAAAAGAAAAATGAACATCAAAAATGAAATTTATGAAATTTTGTGCGAAGTGGCAAAAAGTTTGGGGCTGGAATGCGACGGCATGGCGGTGGCTTTTTCAAGCAGGCCGCAGATGTGCGACTATCAATCCAATTTTGCTTTGACGCTTGGCAAAAAACTTGGGAGGCAGCCGCTTGAACTTGCAGAGCAAATTGTCCAAAAAATTTACGAACTGAAAAACTCAAAAGTTGAAAAAATTGCAAAAAATGCTGGAAAATTTGAGTTTTTTGCTGCAATGCCGGGATTTATCAACATAAAAATTGCCCCGCAGACATTGGCAGAATTTTGCCAGCAAACTTGCCTGGACAAGAATTTGGGCGTGGAGCAGGTGAAAAATCCTCGACTAATCTTTTTTGATTATGGTGGAGCAAATGTGGCAAAAGAGTTGCACGTGGGGCATCTGCGCAGCCCAATTGTGGGCGAGGCTCTCAAACGCCTTCACATGGCAATGGGCGACCGGGTGCTTGCCGACGCCCATTTGGGGGACTATGGCCTCCAGATGGGGCTGACCATTTTGCAGTTGAAAGAGGACGGATTTTTGGACAAATTTTTCGATAAGAGAAAAATGGCAGAATTTGAAAAATTGCAAAAAACCGCGGAAAAATGTCAAAAAGATATAAAAAATTGTGATAAAAGCAGCAAAGAATGTGAAAATATAAACAATTGCACAACAAATGAGGCAAAATGCACGGAAACCGTTGAAAAATGCGGTGAAAATGCAGAAAATTGCAAAAAAGCGGCGGATATTTTTGACGAAATTCCGCTGGATAATGTGACGCTTGACGTGCTTAATGATGAATATCCAAAAGCCAGCAAGCGGAAAGATGTTGACGAGCAATTTAAAAAGCAAGCCGACCTCTGCACGCTTTACATTCAGCAGCAAAAAGAGCCATATTACACCATTTACAAAAAAATCCGCACTCTTTCTGTGGCGGAAATCAAGAAAAATTATGAACTTTTGAACTGCAATTTCGACTTCTATTATGGCGAGAGTGACGCAGCGGACTATGTTGACCAGACGGTGAAAATTTTTGTGGACAAAGGGCTGGCACGCGAAAGCGAGGGAGCACTTGTGGTGGATGTCGCACGCGAGGGCGAGCATGTGCCTATTCCCAAAAAGAGCGACGATGAGCCGCAACGATATAAAAATCCTATGCCGCCTGCCATCATCAAGAAACGCAACGGCGGAGACCTATATGCCACCACAGACATCGCAACCATTCTTATGCGAAACAAAGATTTTGACATTGACGAAATTGTCTATTTGACGGACAACAGGCAGGGGCAGCACTTCCAGCAGGTGTTCCGCTGCTGCAAACTCGCCGGAATTTCGCCCGAAAAACAAAAACTGACTCACATCGCGTTTGGCACGATGAATGGGGCGGACGGCAAGCCTTTCAAAACTCGTTCTGGCGAAGTGGTGCGGCTGAAAGAGGTTGTGGGGCTTTTGATTGACAAGGCTCGCGGCAAACTGATTGAAAACGGCATCGCACAGGACGACGACCTTCCGCGAAAGATTGGTGTCGGAGCGATGAAATTTGGCGACCTTTCCAACACCGTGGAAAAAGACTATGTCTTTGACATCGACAAGTTCCTCTCTTTTGACGGCAAAACGGGGCCATATCTTCAATACACTGTGGCACGAATTAATTCCGTTTTGACGAAGGCCAAAAATGAAAAAAATGTGCAAATTTCCCGCAAAAATTGCGTTTTTTCCATCCAAACGCCTGATGAAAGAAACATTGCGATGGCAATTTTGAAACTTAATTCTGCCTATCAAGTTTGCTACGACGCATATTCGCTCAACGCTTTGTGCCTTGCCGCATTTGAGCTTGCAAGTGCGTTCTCGGGTTTTTATAACAACCAAAAAATCTTGTCAGAACCAGACGAGGCAAAACGCATTCAGTTGCTTTCAATTTGCTTCTTGGTGAAGGAATGTCTTGAAAAAGCGTTGTGGACACTTGGAATCGACAGCGTGGAGAAGATGTAACAAACTGGACGTGGCCCCGTGTTTAAAAACTGGACATGACCCTGCGTCTATTTGATTTTTGACTTAGATATTATAAGAGTAAAATAACATGCCTACTCGTGCGACGCGATGGGCGATGCGGCTTTTGGACTTTTCAAAAAATTTTTAAAAATTTTGCGAAAACCTATTTACAAATTCAAAAAAATGTGCTATGATATGGCCAAGTTGAAAATGATCACATGGAGGTGCTGATATGACTACGAATAACTTGTGGGGAAAATATGTTGGTCAGGATGGAATTGATAAAATTCCAGACAACACTGCAAAATTTGAGAAAATGGTTGAGCGTGTGCTAGGAACTGGCTTGACACGCTAAGGGAAGGTTTTTGGGGCAGACCTTGCAATTTTGATATGCAAGGCCAATGCTCGTCATTTCTTGGGAAGTGGCAATATTTTCTGCTTTGCCTTGCGTCAAGCCGAAACCCTAAATGCGAGCGGCATAATTTTTATGCAACATAATGAAAAAAGAAAAATATCGCGGAAAAACGATATTTTTTTTAATTTTATTTTGTTTTTTCGTTTGTTTGTGATAAAATATCACTAAATATATTGAAATTGCATAAATATTTTGCGAAACGCATGTGGGGTTTATATGAAAAATGCCAACAAAAAAATTGAATTCCTATATCCTGCCATTTTTGTTAGAGATGAAGATTTGGACACTTTTCAAGTGGTGTTTCCGGATTTGAATATCTACACAGACGGAAAAAACCTGTCGGAAGCATATCTTAATGCCAAAGATTTGCTGACGGTGTATTTCACCTACGCCATGCGATATCAGACCGACTTCAACATGCCATCCAAGATGGAAGGAATGCTTGCAAAGTGCAGAGCCAACGAAACTGTGATGATTGTCAACGCCACCGTTTATGCTGACGAAAACTGATGAAACCTTGCTTGTCAAGGTTTTTTGTTGCCATTTTCTGTGCGATTGACTGGCTTAGCGAAATTTGAGTCACATTTAAAAAATGCCAAACTTTGAGTCATGCCTGGGGCAAATCATAGAAAAAAGAATTTAAGCGGCACAATTTGCACATAGAATTTTTCAGGTGGCAAAATCATCTTGCAAGAAAATTTTCCAAGCGGCAAATGTAGCTTAAAGAAAATTTTTGGGCGATAAATGCTTCATAAAGAAAAAATCCCAGGCATCAAATGCTGCAAGAAGAAAAATTCCCCAAATTGTTTTTCAAAAACGCTTGACATTGCCGTTTGTTTGTGATATATTTTAGGCTGACACTACCGCATATCGCGAGTGTTAGTTTTTTGTTAGGAGAAGATTATGGCAGCACCAAAACGCAAAATCATCACTTTGGAATGCACAGAATGTGGTGAGAGGAACTACTCTACAGAGAAAAACACTGCAAATGATGCAGACAGAATTGAAATTATCAAGTTTTGTCCACGTTGCAACAAACGCACCAAGCATAAGGAAACAAAATAAGTTTCGACCAAAATCCAAAAATTGATTGGAGGATAAGTTATGTCCAAGAAGCAAAAAAATCTTGAAGCCAAACTTGACGAGAAGCAAGACCAAAAGGTTGACGCCATTTCTCAAGGCGTCGTTGAACAAAAAAATGCTCAAAAGGCAAAGGTGAAAAACGACAAGAAGGATAAGAAGGACAAAAAGAAGAAAGAGGGCAAGGGCGGCGTTTTCAAAAAGACCAAAGAGACAATGTCAGAACTTAAAAAAGTGACCTGGCCAACTTTTGGAGAAGTTGTCAAAAAGACCAGCATTGTCGTTGCTTTTGTGCTTATTTTTGGCGTTTTCTTGTTTGGGGTCAACTGGCTCTTGGGCGGACTTGTCAATTTGCTTATCAAAGGCACGTTCTTCTAAGATTTTTTGAAGGCAAGAGTGATGCTGGCACAACGCCGGTGACACGTTGCAAAATTTTGCAGTTTTGCGACCTTGCCTTAAAATCTGGAAACGGCACACAATTCAAGGAGTTTTTATGGAATACATCTATTCAAGCGAGCCAAAGTGGTATGTTCTGCACACATTCTCGGGCTATGAAAACGTTGCAAAAGAGAATCTGGAAACAGTGGTGAAAAAATTTCATCTTGAAAATCGAATTTTCGACATCGTCATTCCGGAAGAGAATGTGATTGAAGAGAAAAACGGCAAGAAAAAACTTGTCACTCGCAAAAGCATGCCGTGCTATCTTTTGGTTAAGATGATTTACGGTGACGACCTGTGGCACAACATCATAAACACACGTGGCATCACCAGTTTTGTTGGGCCAAATGGGCGACCGCAAGCCTTGAACGACGAAGAAGTTATGAGGATGCGTCTTGAAAAAATTAAGGTCGAAACCGACCTTGCTGTTGGCGACCGCGTTGAGATTATCGACGGCCCGTTGGACAAAATGGTTGGACAAGTTGTGGCTGTCAATCCTGAAGCGGGCATCGTGACTGTCACAGTTGAAATGTTTGGCAGAGAAAACAATGTGGAACTTACTTTTGAGCAAGTTCACAAGGTGCAGCAATAAATTTGATATTTCCTGAAAATGCAACCCAATTTTCATGAAAATATTGTCCGTTATGACATTAAACTGACTGATTATATTTCTTTTCTTTCCATATATAATCAAATTTAAATTTTTTCTTGCGTAGGGCGTTGCCCGGGCAGGGAAATTCTTAGGAAAGAGCGGGGGAAACCAAAAATTCTGACGCCCTGAAAACTTGTTTTCCATGTCGCAGTCAAATTTTCGGTCAACCCAAAATTTTGTGGGAGGATTATTGCCAAAATCCGTTCACCACACAGGAGGTAAGAAAATGGCAGCAAAGAAAATTAAAGCAATTGTCAAACTTCAATTGCAAGCGGGCAAAGCCACCCCAGGACCACCAGTAGGCTCCACACTTGGACCTCACGGGATCAACATCGGTGCATTCGTTAAGGACTTTAACGATAAGACTGCACAACAGGCAGGTTTTGTGATTCCAGTTGTGATCACAATCTATGAAGACAGATCGTTCACATTCGAGCTGAAAACTCCACCTGCTGCAGTGCTGATTAAGAAAGCTATCGGCATTGAAAAGGGCAGTGCAAAGCCAAACAAACAAAAAGTCGGAAAAATCACCAAAGAACAGATCAGAAAAATTGCAGAGCAGAAGATGCCAGACCTTAATGCGGAAAGCATTGAAAGTGCAATGTCGATGATCGCAGGTGCTGCACGCAGCATGGGCGTGGAAGTTGTGGATTGATGGAGGGACGAGATGAAAAAAGGAAAAAGATATTTGAAGAGCCTTGAAAGTTTTGATCGTGCCGCTTCATATGATGTTGCAACTGCACTTGACAATGTTCTCAAAACTTCAACAGCAAAATTTGACGAATCAATTGAACTGCACGTTCGCCTTGGCGTGGATGGCCGTCAGGCTGACCAACAAGTGCGTGGCGTTGTGGTGCTTCCAAATGGAACAGGAAAAACTGTTCGCGTGCTTGTCATTGCACGTGGCGACAAAGCAGACGAGGCAACAAAAGCAGGTGCTGACTATGTTGGTGCCGAAGAAATTGTTGCAAAAATCAACGGCGGCTGGCTGGATTTTGATGTCTGCATCACCACACCTGACATGATGGGCGTTGTGGGAAGAATCGCCAAAATCCTTGGACCAAAAGGCTTGATGCCAAACCCAAAGAGCGGCACTGTGACTGTTGATGTGGCAAAGGCCATTCGCGAAGTCAAAGCCGGAAAAGTGGAATATCGTTTGGACAAAACAAACAATGTTCACGTTATCATTGGCAAGAAAAGTTTTGGTCAAGACAAACTTTTGGAAAACTTCAACACAATTATGGATGCAATTGTTCGTGCAAAGCCTGCTGCTGCAAAAGGACAATACATCAAAAGTGTCACCCTTGCATCCAGCATGGGACCTGGCGTGAAGGTGACCTACAACATCTAACAATTCAAGCAGGCGTGGGGCTGTTGCCTCGGCTTGCTTTTTGTTGTTTATGGCTGCATGCCATTTCATTTTGAAAGAGAAACAAAACATTATGTGCTTTTGTCGAGAAATGTCACGCATAAAACTTGATGTTTTGGGCGAGGACATCTTTCGACAATAAAAGTGTTTTTCTTTCTACATAGAAATTTTGCTCTCACGCAAAATATTCGTAAATTTCGCCTGCTCTCTTTCAATTTTGTTTGACACGCGAGGCGAAACTAAGTTAAAATATTTTTGTTTAACTTAATCAAAAACATCAAGGAGATGCTTTATGAAATCAAAATCAAAACACTCATTTTTCTTTAAAGGAGTTGTGCTTGCAGTGGCGTTTGCACTGACGGTGCTGTGTTTCCCTATGGAGGCAATTCTCACGCTCGCTGCTGGCGGTGAAGGCGAGGTTGATTATCACTATCTCACAATCAGCGGAGAAGAGAACACTCTCAAATCCGGCATCACGGCTGGCGGTGTGTATGACATCCCTGATGCCTATATCGGCGGAGACGAAGAATGGGTTGTCGGCGACCAAAGCAAGGTTAATCAACAACTTTCCACCTCTGAGAGTGTGACTCTTAAAAAGTCAAATGTCAAGGTGACATATTATAACGGTCAGGTCATCACTTCCAGCGATGACAAAGAGACAGAGGCTTCCCAAAACGAAGGCGGCCGTGCAAAATATGACGGAACCTTCAAGGCGGAAAATGTTGGTGCATACAAAATCACCTACACCTATACTTATGCCGACGATGCTGGTCACGAAATCACAAACTCTTATGAACTGGATGTCATCAGCTCGCTTGCAAGAGCGTCCGTCAATTTTGATGCTCCAAATGTTTCGCTTGTTGCTTCTTCCGACAAAAATTCTGTGATTGACTTTTCTTTGGACAAGGCAAAATACAGCAGCGGAGACAACGAAGGCAAAGAAGAAAACAACGGCAAACTCAAAAACGTCAACATTCTTCTTCCAGAAATTTTGGACGAGGACGGCGAAGAAGTTAAGGATGTGAAGTTTGTTGCAAATGAACGTCCAGCAGCAGGTGCTGAGGCAGCCAAAAAAGTTGTTGTCATCTCTGCTTATGGCGGAAACGGTGCAAGAGATGTCAATATCAGCGGCGACGAAACAAACGGCTTCTATATTGACAGTGAAACAATCTTCAAAAACACCCAATATGGCGACGGAACATACACAATCAAATTTGATTATTATGTTCTTTCCAACAACAATGAAAAATATCAATTTGTTGCTTCCAACACCAAGGCGTTTTCTGTGTATGGCACAAGCAAGGGCCGTGACGACAAAACCAACACATATTACAAAAACTACGCTCTTGACATCGCACTTGAATCCACTTGGACTGACAATGGCGAGACCGGCATTGAGAAATCTATTCCAAAGCCAATCGGCGTGACAAATGCCGACTCCGAGCCAGCCAGCGAACAAGTTGACGTTGCATACAGCGTGAAAGTTCGTTACAGAAAACAGAACTCTGACGCTTGGACAGAACTTAAAGATGTCAAGGCAGCTGACGGCGAAACATTGCTCTATGCTGACGTGCTTAATCTCGAAAACGAGGATGACGCTTTTGCATATGGCTCTTTGAAAGACCCAGCAAACTTCAAACCTCTGCAAGACGGCTTCTATTCATTCATCTACACCGTAAAAGATTTTTATGGCAACACAAAATCCAACGGCTCCACGGCGTATGAATATCGCGGAACAAATGATGCCGGCATCACGGACAAGACAAGACCGACCCCAATCGTTTATGATGCATCTGTCAAGACAGAAAAATATGAAGACATCAAAGACGAAGAATATAAATCTCAAACATATTCTTCCACAAACAGCGTTGTTGTCTATGCAATTGGCATGACAGATAATCACTCTAAGCATGACGATGAGGGCGTGACTATGTATCGCCGCATCGAAAATGACGAGGGTGTATATCAGTTCACCATTGAGGATTACGACGAATATAACCTTATTTTCAACTATCGCGGACATTCTGACCTAATCACAAACAACTTCAACATCCGTCAACAAACCAGAAAACTTGCAACTGAAAAAACAATCAACAGCGACGACAAAATGCTTGCTTGGCTTGTTGGAAATGGCGACTATGCAGAAATCAGCAATGGCGGATATAGAATTGTCATCGATAACGCCAACGCAGAAGCGATTTTCGGGCTTTTCACAACCACCTTGCAGGGCTCTGATACAAGTCTTGCTTCCGCAGATGCTGCTGCATTTAAGACTTTCTTGACAAAAGAAAGAACTTCAGATGCCGACAAGGCTGCTTTTGAAGCATACAAGACAAAATTGCTTGACCTTGGCTTTGCTTATATCGATGTTGACAAAACTTTCGGTGCTGACGGCGAAAACGGCTTTGGCCGCGACACTTTCAGAATTCAATATGTTGTTAAGGACGCTGCAAAAAATGAAGCATCCAAAGACGTGCTCATGACAATCAGAACAAGTGCTGACGACCCAACTGCTCCGGAAATCACATTCAAGTCATCTCTTAAATCCACCTATCTTCCAACAGATGTTGTCACATTTGATGCTCCAACATCCACCGACAATTTGGATTCCTATCTGTATGAACGCGTGCTGTATCGCTATCTTGATTCAGAAGATAAACCGGTCGCTTTGAAAAAAGCAGAAGAAGGGGCAGACCTTCGCGAAACTGTTGACCTCACCGAACTTTGGGGCGACATGACAAACAAAACTTACATCAACGGGGTTTTGGCAACTGAGAAATATTCTGATTTCCATTTCATCGACGAGCCTAACAAGGGCAAGGACGGATATTATGAAATCACCGACCCAAGTTTGTCAGTTTATGAAATTGACCTGAACGAACTTAAACTTGCAAGTGAACCTGCAAAAACTGCTGTCAAACTGCAAGTTGTCACATTCGTGTATGACGACGCTGGCAATGCAATGATTTACGCAACATCTGCTGACATCGCAGACCAGATTGACACAAAGAAGCCAATTATTGGAGCGGTTGAGGAAAGCGAGACAACGTCCTACTATGAAGGCGACACAATTGAACTGCAAAAATTGGAATTCTATGACGACGCTGTTGACTTCATGAACTATGAAGTTAAAGTGACTGCACTTTACAACGGCACAACCACGGTCATCGACTCTGTTGAGGGCGGCAGACAAGTGCGAGACGCTGCAAATTCCAAATACACAATCTATCCAGGCTCTTTCGCTGCTCTTGCAGGTGAAAACAGAGTTGTCATCAAGGTCAGCGACAAAAACGGAAACTCAATCGTTTACTTCCAAACTTTTGTTGCTCAACCAAGATTCTCAATGCAAGACCCAGTCATCGACAAAGAAATTTTGCCGGAATATCGTCAAATTGAGCTTGAAGGTGACGAAGACTACGACCCTGAAAAAGGAATTGAACTTCCAACGCCAACCATTTCATACGAAATTCCAAACAGTGTGACATGGGATGTTTACAACAAAAACACACAAAGCAAAGCCAAATATGACGCTGATGCAGACAATTATAAATATGTCATCATGGGCGTTAAAGAAAATGGTGCTGCAAGCGACTACACAGTTTCGCAGGGTGAAGAGAAAAACAAATTCACTCCAAAAACTGTGGGCACATACGAAATAACTTATGAAGTTAGAGTTAAAATTTTCGATTTCCATAAGTTTAAGTATGTTCCAGCAACTGCATATGACGGAGAAAATGCCCCTGAGGAAGAACACCTTGAACTGATTAGTGCAACTGGAAAAGCGGTAGGCACGAAAGTAACTTTTGGCGAAAACAACACCGTGTATGTTGACACAACAAGCGACGGCAGCTACATTGTGACGGTTGATAATTCTGGCATTGTCATTAAAAAGGATGTAATGGACACACCTGTTGTGTCAGAATCCGAATATAGTTCAACAATGTTTGGCGAAGAAGGTGTTTTGGACGCATTCAAGTCGCTGAGAAACCTTGTCTTCACAAAAGGTCCATATGTTGTTGACGTTGTTGACAATCAGGGTCCACAACTTGACGAATATCCATACAGAGATTTGTCAAAAGAATGGATTGCTGACCATGAAAACCAAATGACTGTCTATGGCATCCATCCAATCCACAAGGCAGGAATTAACGACATTGACCAATCCAAGTGCAGCATCACAGTAAGCTACACTCTTGCAAGCGGCTTGCCATCTGGCGGAGATGTGACATACGAAGGTGCAGACGCATTTGTTGACCATGTTTACGAATTCCCAACCGTGGGCGACGGAACTTACAAAATCACCTACAAAGTTGTTGATATCCGCGGAAATGAAACAAATCGCGTGTTCAGCATTGCTGTGGGCGACACAACTGCTCCAACAATGATCTTCCCAGACAATTTTGTTGAATCTTCATATGAAATTGGCAAGACAACACAAATCAAGATTGACCTCAACACCATCGACTTCATTGATGTTGGCGTTGATGCTCTTGAAGAAGGTGCGTTCACGTATCAGCCAAAAGCAACTTTGCGTAACACTTCAACTGGCGAAACAATTGAACCTACCGAAGAAAGCGAAGGCTTGGTTTACTACTTCCCACTTGACGCTGTTGGCTCTTACACCTTGACCATTGAGGTTGAAGACGCTGTCGGCAACGTGGCTCGTGAAGTCCGCACATTTGAGGTTGTTTCAAGAACTGCTGACACCGCTGTGACCTATCAAGTGATTGGAACTGTTTTGATTGTCATCTCAGTTCTTGTGCTTGCAGGCGTGATCATCTACTTCATCGTATCTAAGGTTAAACTTGATAAAGAGTTGAAGAAATAAGCTTCTTAAAGCAAAAACTTTGGGAAACTTGGAGGAATAAACCTTTTGCATCCCTTGTTTTAAATAAGCTTTGTTAAGCAATAAAAAAAGACCAAATTTTGGTCTTTTTTTATTGCTTATTTGCCATTACAATGGCTTTTTATGTTGCCTCTGGCAGGCGAGCGTGGATTTGAATAATAGAAACAAATTCACGCCTTTCAATCGTTTTGCTGCCCCTGTGAGGCACTCATTTGCCACTTGCAATCGCGTTTTCTGAGACCGCATTTCTTTTCAAACAAATTTTCTGCTCGTGACACATTTTAGATACATTTTTGTTGCGTCGGCTTTTGCTGTCAACACTTATCTGTTGTGTCGCCGTTCTGTGCTTTCATCACATAGCGGGCTTATTGTGTTATGTGGGCATCACTTAACTGAGATGCGTTTTCGCAGTTTGATTATGATGAAAATCACTGCCACCAGAACCACAGCAGCAACCACAATTGCAATGATTGCAGCGGTGTTGAGCGGTTCATTTCGCACCACTTTGTATGTGAACAGCAGGTTCCCACTTGGGGAGAGCAACTGGATGAAATATGTCCCCGTGCTGGAAATGCTGAGGCTGCCCTCGCCAGTCGTTGTGGAATTTATGTCCACACTGGAATGGATTGCGTAGCCGTTGTCAGCAAGTCGCAGCACTCTCAGCGTCGATTCGCCCATTTCGAGGAACAGGTTTGTCAAGTTGTAGTTGATTGTGATTGTGCCAGTTGTGCTTTCGCCTTCTGCCAGCGAGATGCGGAGCGGAGCGTCGCCAGAATTGATTGTGACTTTGTAGGTGAAGCTGTGAGGGACGTTCTGGGACACATCCAAGTTGTTGCTTGTGTTGATTGTGATGATGTATTCGCCGATGCCCGTCTTGTCGTCTGCATATGAGAGCGGCAGCTGAGTGAGATATTCTTTTGTGATTGTCTGGAAAATCTGATTGCCGCGGGTGTCATATGTTGGCAGACCGTTGCTGTCAAGCACAGGCACGGTTGTTGAAACCGTCATAGTTGGGATGTCAGCCTTGAAACTTTCCAGCAACTCTGCGGTCACATCTTGGCCGTTTTTAATCACTTTTTCAACATAATAGTTGGCATATCTGTTGAACACGTGCGAGAATTTATGCTCGTCGCTGCTGAGGATGGTGAATTGATAGGTCTCTTGTCGGATGCTTTCCACTGTCGGCAGGTTGCTGACGCTTGCAAATGCAATTTCATAGTATCCCGGCTCGTCAAATGTGAAGTGTGTTGTGCTTTCAAAATCTTTGCGATATTCCACGCCGTTACGCTTAATAAGCCACTTCCTTTCGCCGGTTTCTGGGTCAATGTCAGTGTCGAGGAAGGTCGGATATCCGTCCGCACGATAGAACCTCCTAAGTGTGCTGCTGTCTATGTTGAGTGTGACAGAGTTGTTGTAGATGGCCTGCTTGACAGGCAGTGCGGTTTCTTGTTCGCCAGTTTCTGGGTTGGTGTAGGTCACGGTGAATGGCACATCTTTCAGGAAGATGAACTCGAAATTGGTGACCTCGCTCACCAGATTTCCGTTGACATCCTTGTTGGCAAACTTTTGAATGTTGCCGGCGGTGT
This sequence comes from uncultured Clostridia bacterium, assembly GCA_947625515.1. Lineage (GTDB taxonomy): Bacteria > Bacillota > Clostridia > Christensenellales > UBA1242 > Caccovivens. Next base: position 9,972 of record CANQOO010000004.1, on the reverse strand, counting down.
CCGTAAACTGGATGGTGTAAAGGCCGGAATAGGTCAGATAGATGTAGTTGCACTGCTCGCCGTTGACGGTTTTGCTATACACCACAGGAGACAGCTCTTTGCCGCCAAGGCTGATGTGAATTTGAATTTCGTTTTCAGGAATGACAAAATATTTTGACCAAATAAGTTGTGTCCTGTCCATGTCCAAATCTTTCTGAACAACCAGCATCTTTTGTGCGGTGTCAAGAGCGTTGACCATGTTTTCGTTGGTGTTGATTGTGCCATTTGTATCCAGTGTGAAGAAGGATGTCAAGAAGTTTTCCTCGCTTGGAATGTAGGTGATGACAATGTTCGCTTCAAACATGGACACGTTCGGGCCGATGGAATTGCGATTTGTAAGCAAATATCTTTCGCTGACAATCTGTTGGTCGTTGACATTGTATTCCCATGTCTGAATTGGTTTCTCATAGCCCACAATGTTCTGCTCGTTGTTCACCTTGATTGCCACATCCTCTTTTGGGACGTTCACAATATAGTGGTTGGTGTATTGACTTTTGCCGTCTTGCGAGCGGAAGCCATGCTCTGCTTTCTGAACAACTGAAGTCACGCCATTTTCCGTCTTTTCCACCCAATAGTTGGATGTCAGAGAGGACAAGCTGAACTGGAAGATGTTGGATTGCGGCACATTTTCAAACACATATGCTCCGTTGCCAAGTTCGTTGTGCAAATATTGTTCGTCATACCAAATCTTCAAATAATATGTTTGCAGTTGGTCCGTTCTGTTTTGCAGGCGGGTGCCGGATGTCAACTCTTGCCAGTCGGTATCTTCGGTGCGATACATATATTTGACAGGGATGAAAGTTTCTGCCTCATCCAGCAGGGTGAAACGGATGAGAATTTGTGAATAATAGCCCTGCGAGCCGTTCACAAGTGTGGCACAGTCGATGATGTTTCCGTTGACATCCAGCAGTTTAAACTTGCCGGCTGCCGGCTGATTGGACTCGTTTGTCATTTCCTCTTCCGGCAGTTGATTGAAAAGGTCGAAGTAGATTTCTTTCTTTACGCTCAACCCTTCAATGCTGGAATTTTTGTCCAAAAATTCTTGTTGGTCATAAAGTTCAAGCACAAAACGGTCGTGATATTGCTGCCCACTTGCACGCGTTGTCTGGAAGGTCCAGGTGGTCACGCCGCTGCTTGTTGACTGATTCGTCAAAGCCACATTCAAAGGTTTGTCCTCGTTTGGCGGAAGCCTGTCAAATCCTTCACCATTTGGCACAATTTCGCGATATTCAACGTGATATTTGTTTGCATTGAAGTGATATTGGATGCCGCGTGAGAGGATGTAAACAAGTTTGACTGACGCTTGGTCATAATATGCATAAAGAGGGTCATTGATTTCATCCACGGAGGTGATTTCTTGGCTTATCACCGATTCTCGGAAGATGTGGGTTTCGGTGTAGGAAATGCCGTAGTTGTCTGTAAATTCATATATCACACGCGAATTTCTTGAAGAAAGAGAATAGTTTGGATTGATTTCGAAGAAAAGTTGATTGCCGCTGACATACACTCGCACAATCTCTTCTTGCTGCCAAGCGTTGGCAGGCGAGGTGGTGAAGTTTTTCCACAAACTTGCATAGCCAAGCGGATTTTGAACAGACTGCGGAACGTCGTCCAGCACACCGTCACTGTAAATCACTCTGCCGTCAATGGTGATTTTCATGCTGGTCACAAATGGCTGCTGTGCCATCTCGGTGCTTTGCAGCATCTGGTCGGTCACATTGATGAAACTGAGCATTTCCTGCCGAGAAGTGCTTGTTGGCATTGGAGAAAGCGGAGCGTTGTAGATGTTGAAATAGAACGTTGTGAAACTTTGGGAAACTCTGTCATATATTTCCAATCGATGCTTTTGAGCGATGCTTTGTTCGCCGTCAATCAGACTGGAAATTGCCACTTTTTGCGGAGCACTGCCATCCGTGGAGAACATATAGACGTTGGATGTGTCATATGGGGTCATCATCAGGTTGACGGTGCGGGAGGTGATGTTTCCTTGGGCGGTGCGGCTGAAAGTTGTCAGCCTCATTCTTGCCCACTCATCGCCAAAATAGTTGATATCGCGAAGCTGGAAGCCTGTTCTAGAAAAAATGTTGTGGATGGCATTTGGATGTTCCAGCACGCGGTTAAAATCAGATGTTGTGTAGTGATGTGTGCCGTCGCCGTTCTCGTCAGCATAGGTGATAAGATTTTGCTCTTGCGTTGGGTCAGTGACGAAAATTGTGTAAATGGACATGTTTCTTGCCTTGTCCATTTCAACCACTTCATAATAAGTGTTGCCTTCAAATGCCACAAGCTCTGCGGCAAGGTCAAATTCATTGGCGTTGAAGTCGCTCGGGGAGGTTTCTTTGATGTCGCTGGTGTATTTTGTGTCAACCTCGCCTGCTTTAAGTTTTCGCACATATGCCACCGAGTCATCTTGCGATGCCACCAGTGTTTGCAAGAAGTTTGGTGCGACGCTGTATGAAAAGTATGCAAAAATGTTCTGGTCGCTGCCGTTGCTGATGTTGTAGGACGTGTTGGCAAGGTCAGTGGTTGTGGTTTCATTGATGGCGGTGCGATAAATTCGCAAATTCTCGCGGGTCAGGACGCTGATTGGGTTGTCTTGAAGAGCGATGTCCACCAACCTCTCCACGTTGTCGCTTGGTGCACAAAGGTCAATTTTGATGCGTTTGCGGATTGTGGAATAGAGGTTCCTGCCGTTTTCGTCTTTGGCGATGTCGTGATTTTCAAACTGCATTGTGATGTCCACATATCCGCCATTCTGATACACTCCACCAAGTTCTTGCAGGTTAAGCACGCCGGAATATACATAGTTGTTGCTGTTCGGCTTGCTGTCCCAGATGTTTGAGTGTGAAAGTGTGCTGCCAGAAGCAGAGTGATATGTGTCATCTTTCAGGTTATAGACAAAACTTTCTTGCGGAGTTGTAATTGCAATGTGAGTCACGTCGATGTTTGCCATATATTCGTTTCTGGATTCTTGCCATGTGATGTTCAGTTTGGCTTGATTGGTCAAATATGTGAGCGGTGTGGTTGAGGAAGCCGCTTCAAAATTGAGTGCCTGACCATTTGTTGTTGTGACATCAAAGTTTGGTGTGGACTGTTCAATCACAAAGTGGAAGTCCATAACACTTGCAAAAGAATTTTCTTCCATTGCGGTGCTGGTTCCAAATGTGCCTTGTTCCAGTCGAACATAATAAGTGCCAGGCTGATATAGCATTTCAACTTTGCTGCCGGTCGAATAGTTATAGAAATTCAAAAATCCGTTTTCGTTTGCAGCCGCTTGGACAGAAGCGAAGGTTGGATTGGATGGGCTTGTGGATGTGACGGCGATTGGGGTTGCGGTTGGGGTGACTGCCGGGTCCACATCTTTATATATTGCTGCAAAAAGTGCATATTCTCGAATGAGATTTTGCTTTTGAGCGTTAAAATAGTTCATTGTGTCTTTGGTGGTCTTGTCAATCATCTCGCCATTGCCACCGTCAACTTGAATCGGGTCGCCGTTCTCGTCCACAATGGTGATGTTGTCCGTGGCAAAATCATAACGTACTTCAAATCTATATCCCGTTGTAGTTTCAATTTTCTGCACATGAGTGGTGTATTTAAATTGTGGAACATAAAGTTTGACTGGAAGCTTGTTTGTGGTCAGATTGTTACTGTAAAGCATAACGCCATTTGAGTTGCTGTTTTCGCTGTTAGGAAAGGTGACAACCAAATTTGAATTGTTGCCCGAGTCATACATTGCCACAAAGATGTCCCCGCCCACCAAATCTTCGTTGTGACGTTTGCCAGCGGTGTCTGTGACAAGTTGTTGATTGGAAATGACTTCATTCCTATCTACAATCAAAACGTAGGTGCGGGTGACATAATCTCGGTCATTGTGAGAATAACCCTCGTCCATTTTGTAAGTGCGGGTGAACACGTATTTTCCAGGCTCGGTGAAGCCGCTGGATGCACTGACCTTGATGTCAATTAGCTGGGTGCCGCTGTCCTGCATGCCTTCAAAACGATACAACTCTTGCGGACTGGAAAGCTCTTCAAAGCCATAATACCAATATCGCGTCGTTTGCTCGCCACTTGAGATGTCTTTCGAAAAAGCCTTGAAAGGAGCGTATTTCATTGTGACCGTTTCCACCTGAATCTTGTTGTTTTGTGGGTCTGTTGGGCGGAAGGTGAGTTGCAGTGGCCTTGACATGTTTGTCGGGTTGAGATAGGTGAGTAGCGAAGAATTTTCTTTGTCTGCCTCACTGTTGTTTGTGGTCATGTATTGCACGGAGCCGTCAGTTTTTTCGTATTGCACAAAAAATTTGGATGTGTCAAAACTGATGATGATTGTCTGCTGGGCACTGCAATATGAGGTGTATTGTTGCTGGGCATGTGCGTCCCATTGAAGATATCTTTTTGTGTTGGACTTATCGCGAATCAGCACGGTGTAAGTCATTTCTTCAAGAGGCTCACTGAATGTTTTGGAATATACATCTTGCTGAGGAAGATAATCCGTGCCGTCCATGTAATAACTTGTGCTGTCAATCGGGATGGCGAGATAAAGCCCGTTATATGAATTCATCAAAAGCTGGCTTGTGCCGTCGTCATCCAATTTGTTGATGTTTGGCGACAAGTCTTTGATGTAAGAGCTGTTCATCAGGTCTTTGAGAAGAGAATAAATTTCAACAGAAGTTTCGCCGCTTTGTGTTTTATAGAAGTCAGATTCAAGGTCCTCTGCCGTTGGCGGGTTGTCGGCGTAAATTTCATTTGTGAAAAGCGTGTTGTCAAGTCCCGCAATGAAGATGCCCTTGTTTTGTGTCCAATAAAGTGTGGTTGCACTGTCAATGAACGGCGTTGTTGGAAGTGAATATCCGCTGGAATTATGAATGGCAAAAATTGGAGCGGTGTTGTCAATCAAGAACAATTCAATTTTGTGGTTGCCCGCAATGTCATACACATCCAAGAAATAAAGTCCAGCGTCCGAAAGCACATATTGCTTGTCCAAAGAGGACTCGTTCAAACTTTTTGTGTTTCCTGCATATGGCAGCCAGTTTCGTAGGTCTGTTGTTGTGCTTGTTGAGCCGTTTGTGCGTAAATCCAAAATGGCGTTGACAGGCAGCAGGTTGGCACTGACCATGTAGGTGAGCAGGTTTCCAATTTTTTCGTTGTTGTTGGACGGATAATATGTCCCAAGCGACCCAGTTTGCAGTGGAAAATAGCGATAATATGCCCATGTGGTGGCACCACTTGCCTTTTCGTCCCAAGAGAAGGCGATTGGCTGATTGGTTGAGAACGCGTCGCCTTCAAGCGTGCTGTGATATGTATATTTTGACGGGCTTGTGGTCTGCTGAAAGTTTCGTGCTGTCACATTGGCGATTGGGTTAGAGTCGATTGTGAAGGTTCGCTCTCTAAAAAATCCCGAGCCGTTTTCATAATCCAATTTTTCTGGCGTTATTTCGCTTGTGTAATAAAGTCGCACGGTGTATCTTGCGTTTTCAGCCGCTTTAAATGTGTGACGTTGGTCTGTGTCATCATTTTTCTTTGGCAAGTCTTGCAAAGAGATGCCGCCAGCGGTGAAGCCGTCAAACCACCTGTCTTCGGCGTAGTCCCAAGCATACACTTGCACTGTGACATCTTTGTTATATCTGTCATTTTTAGTGATATCCACAATGGTGACGTCGCTGTTCAAAAATTTGTTTTTGGAAACAAGTTGTTTAACCCCGTCCGCATCGGTGAAAGAAATTTCCACATCCGGAACGGTTTTGTCAATTTCAAAGAAGAAAATTTGACAGAACAACTGGCTGGAACCCGGCGTGTTTTCGGCACGATTGAAATTGTTGTAGCGATATCGCATAACATAGATGTATTTTCCTGGGGTGTTCTCCACGATGCCGTCAAAATCGCACTCATAAAAAGTTTCGCCTTGAAGATTTATGGAGTCAACTTTGGAATAAGAGCTGTCCACTTGCACTGTGGAATAAACCGTGCTTCTGACCACGTTGTCCGAAAATTGAGTGGCGTTTGCATAGAAGCGAAGCGGAGTTTGATTTGTTTTGACTGGCGTGAGGGCATATTTTATGTCGCTTGTTGCGTCCAGGCCCGATTGTTGTGCACAAGAACCTCCGCCGCATTTGCAGTCGGCAGCGTGGGTGTTGATAAAGTCAAAGATGTTCGAGCGGGTGAAAGCGGAGCTTGCGTTTTCCTGAAAATATTCTTTTGAGCGAAGATATTTGCTTGTTATGTCCGCCCCGTCAAGGAAAGAGCCGTTTTCAAAATCAAAGTCCTTCATCTCTTTTGTTGGGCGAACGTTGTTGGCGTCAGTTGGCTGGTCAAAGTCTGTGTGATGAAGTTGATAGCCAAACAAATGCACTCGCACCATTTTTGTGATTGTGGCAAGCCCTTCAAGCTCATACTTCTGCCAAATTTTTGCACTTGGCTCTTGCGGAGCGGCGGTTTCAAATTGCACAACCTCAATTGGATTCAACGAGATGCTGTAAACGCCAAGGTCGGTGAAATAAAGCCTTGCAAGGTGATGCGATTTGTCAAGTTTAAGGCCCATGATGTCCGTGTCGCCCTCAGCGACAACAACTGCCTCGTCCGCACCGTTGATGGCATCCATGTTCAGCCTCAGCGAAGTGCTTGAAACGACGCTTGCATAATCTTTCAGCACATCTGCCTCAAAGCGGAGATAGTCAAACTCCACATATGGGATTTTGTCAGATTCTGTTGCCACGCCGTCTTTTTGACCGGTTGCATAGGCGGCCTTGGAGGAATAGTTGCTGTAAAGCATGAATGCGTCAGGGGATTGCAATGCGTTTTCCACTTCAATCACGTGGTCGAAAGCACCCTTTTGAAGCTTTGGACGATTGTTTGTGAGATAGTTTGCACGGTCGGTGACATAGAAACTGTATGTCTCGGTCACAACCTGCTCGCCAGGGAAGGTGATGTTGTTCAGTGCGTCTGTGCCGTTGTGCGTTGTGAAGATGATATATGTCAAGCTGAGCGTGTAAACCCCTTCAACAATTTTGTCGTCCTTGAAAAGTGAAAACGAATGCTCGCCGCTGCCGTCCTTGTCAAAAACGATTTCAAAAGATTCCACATTTTGAGAGGCGTTTTCAAATTTCAGTTCCTGCTGAGTGCTGATGTATTTCGATTCTTCAATCTTTTGCAGCTCGCCATTGATGAAAAGATTCATGTTTGTGACAGAGAAAAATTGGAAAGTCGTGCGGTCGGCAAGGTCGGGATAATAAACAAAGTTGAAAATGTCCTGGCTGTTGTATGTCCCATTCTCTCCGCCGTTAAGCAAAAATGACAAACGCAGGGAATTGTCGTCCACATTTGAATAAACAAAACTGTCATATTCAAGCAGTGAATTTCCATATTCCACTTCGTCATCTTCTTCGCCAGTGACAAAATCTTGACGAAGAAAGAATGGCCGAGCCTTCAAACTTTGCTCACCAAGTTCACCTGTTGTGGAGGTGTCCATTGCGGATGCGGCTTCGGGAGCTTGAACAAACAAAAGCCCAGCACCAGCAATCATAAGAGTGCAAAATATGTAAAAAATATTTTTAAACAAAAATCTTTTTCTTTCCATAAAAATACCTCTCTCAAAATTCAAAATTATTTTAGCATAAACGAAAATAATTTCAAAATAAATAAGATATTATTTTTATTTTATTTATTATATATAAAAATCTAATTTAAATTCAAAATCAAATTAGAATTCAATTTCAACGCAGCATATTTATCAAATAAAATTATTTTTTTTGTCTTTAAAATTAATTTAATAAATATTTTTTTGAACTTGAAAATAAGGCAAGAATAAACACGCGTTCTCTTGTTTTACAAGTCAAGTATTTTAAAATAAATTAAAATGCAAACATTTGATAAAAAAATAAAAAATTTCAAGCTTATAAAATTTAATAAATAATAAAAAATAAAAAAAATGACAAAAAATGCGTATTTTTTGCAATTTTTTAATATTTTTTATAATTATTTTTTATTTTTTCTACAAACTATTTTTATGAATTTCCTTAAAAATTTATCGCTTTATTTAAGTGCGTTTGTGCCGATGTATGTTTTGGTTTTCATCAAACTTTTGGTGGAGCTTATCAATCAAAATCTCACCTTCAATGTGCTTAACACAATCAACTTCATCACGTTAGTTCTGCTGATTGCAGCGGGTGTGGGCGGGCTGATATGGAACGTCAAATTTTCTTCGGATGAGCCAGTGCAGATTGAAATTGTCTCCAAGCAGAACATCACCGACAAGCACTTTTTGGGCTACTTTTCGCTCTTCGTTTTCTTTGCCATTCCGCTTGACCTGTCGCTGGTCAGTGCATATTGCGTCTATGTGCTGGTGCTGGTCATGATTGGCATTGTTTACATTGACAATTCGCTTTACTATATCAACCCGCTGCTCAACATTCTCGGCTTCAAGTTTTATGACATCCAATATCGCGTCGTTGGGCAGGACGAGGTGAAAAGTGCCAAAATGTTTTTTCGCGGAGATTTGCCCATGGAGAACAAAACTTTTTGGGCTAAGGTGAAAAATCAGCATTTCTGCTTCATAGACAAAAAGAAGTCGCAAGGGCAAAGCTTGGCAGAGAACGGCAAAGATTGAGGAGTTAAAAATGATTTTTATTTTTTGATATGAAACTTATATATAAAATAATATTATAATTTAAGAATCATCTTATACTGCATCAACAAGTTTGGGGCTGGCTCAAATTATAAGAAAGTCGAAATTTTTTGAAAAAACAGTTGACAAATCCCCCCCCCGCATGTGTTACAATTCAAGCGGAGGTAAGTTATGGAAAATACGAAAGAGGAAAAGGAAGAGCAACTTACGCATGAGGACATGTTGGAACTTAAAAGGATGCTGAGTGATTATAAAGAATTAAAAGGAGTTGCAGATAAAAACAAAAAGCAAGAAGAACCAAAGCCTGAGATTAAGGTTAAAAAGCCGCCAAAACCATATTGGGTGGAAGGGATGGAAGAGGACTTTGAAGAAAGTCGAGATTCTGAAAATAATTTTGATAGACCGCCTTCGGTTGAAAAATCGACGCATCAAACGCAAGTTGATTCTTCGAAAAACAAAGTGTGGATTGGAGTGATGTGTGCCTTTTTGCCTTTGATTGTTGCCCTTATTGTTGGCTTTGCAGTTTATAAATCCGGCACAGAAGAAAGGCGGACATTTTGGAAGGGCTTTGGAATTGCAATTGCGTGTGCGGCTGTTGTGGGGCTGTTTATTGGACTCATTGCAGGTGTTTAGAAAAAAGGCTTTAATTCCAAAAGCCTTTTTTTGATATCATTTTTGATGATAGGATGGTTGGGATGCATTTTGTTTTTTTGTTGCCCTTTGTCAAAATTCTTGTCGAAAGAGAATTTTTTTTGGCTTTATGGGACAAAAATTTAGGTCGAGGGGTGGAAGTTTTTGGTCTGGCGAGACAAATTTTGAACGAAAATTGGAAATTTTTAAAAAATTTTTATCTTTAAAAGTACAATTTTTTTGATAAAATTTCGCCAAAAAACGACCGATTTTGTGAACACCCGGCAGGACGTCAAAAATTTTTGGAAAAATCTCAAAAAATTTTTAAAAATTTTAAATTTTTTTTGAAAAAAGTGTTGACAAACCAAAAACGACTGTGTTAGAATATGCATGCTGACGCACAGAGAGGTGCAGGTCGATGAATCGACAACTCAGCAAAAGTTCTTTGACAACTACATATTTAGAAGATTTAAAAAGTCAAATATTTACGAGTTTAAACTTTGTTATCAAAATTTAAATGTAATACGAAAAATATTTGCATACTTTGAAAAGAGTCGAAAGAGTTGCTTTTTTCTTAATGGAAAGAGCAAATCGTGAAAATGCTAAGATAATCCAATGATAAAGCTACAAAGAGCATATAGGGGATGCCTTGGCACTAGGCGCCGATGAAGGACGTGATAAGCTGC